>JAZBPR010000096.1:0-44428 GCA_036351735.1 Wenzhouxiangella sp.
GGCGGGTCAGGCTGATCAAGCCAAAAATCACCAGTAAAATGCAACCCACGGCCACGGCGACAGGGTTGCCCAGCCCAAGACGGGTCAACGGCACCTTTATGCTCTCCTCTCTCTAATAAGCGGAAGATTAGCAGAGGGCCATCGCTGAAACGTCAATGACTTTTGTGAAGGCTTGCGGCGTTTTCAGCAAACTGTGAGCGTTCGACTAGAACGAAATAGCCAAGCAATAGAGGACTGAGCCAAGGCATGCATCCGTACGACTTTGTCATCGCCACGCTGATCGTGCAAAGCCTGGCTGCGATCATCTTGGCCTTGCTGCTCTGGATGTTCCTGCGGTCCCTGGAGCATCATTACCTCAAGCAGCTCGCTTTGGCCTTTACTGCGCTTTCCATCCACTTGGGCGTGTCTGCGGTCGAAGTGCTGGCGTTTTTCGCTGAACTCGACAGTCTCGTCCTGACGAACATGCTGGTCATCGCGCAAATTGTCTCGTTCATGGCATTTCTGACCTGGCTGTTGATGGGCATGCATAGCGGCCTGAAGCAGCAACCACTTTCGACTTCGGCCGAGAGAACCATCATCGGCGTTGCCGCGACGACTGGAGCGGCGCTCGGTGCCAGCTACACATTCCTCTCCGCAAACTCGCAACTGGCCGACATCGTGCGCGTGTCCATTCCTTATGGCATCGCAGCCCTTGTGTTCATCAGGCTTGCCTGGCAAATGCAATCTGTCAGAAAGCAGTTTCCGTCCATGATCAGCCCCATTCTAGGCACAGTTGCTTTTGTGCTTTCCGGCCTGTTCATGCTGTATTCCAGCGCGACCAACCTGACCTTGGAGGAGGCCGCACGCCCCCTGTTCCAGGCGCCTTTCGTTGCTCTGATCAGTTTGATGAATCTGACTCTGGTTGGTTTGAGCACAGTGATCTGGCTCCTGGAAAACGAACAAGAACGCGTACGCCTGGCTAAGGTCAAAGCCCTGTCGGCCGAACAGCGTCTACTTTATTTCCGTACCCATGACGCCCCAACAGGCTTGCCGAATCAAAGACAGGTCCAGAACCTCCTTAGCCAGGAAATGCTGCGCGTGCTCGCCTCACAAGACCGAAAAGTCGCGGTGCTGGCTTTGGGGATACATCGTTTCAAGGCTGTCAGTGAAGCCATTGGATGGCAAAAAACAAACCAGATGGTTCAGGACCTCATCCACCGGATCCGCGACAAACTGCCAGAGCGATTCGTGCTTGGGCGAACGGGCGAGCGCGACTTTATGGTTCTGATGCCCAACACGCGCCGCCAGGATGACGCCGTGGCTCATGCCGAGAAAATCCTCGCCCGCTTGAAACTGCCTTTCATTCATGAGAATCGAGAGATTTTCATCAACGTCAGCGGCGGAATGAGCATCGGTCCAAAGCATAGCGATGATGCTGCGGTACTCCTCAACCAAGCACATCGGGCACAACTGGAGTCAGCCTCGACAGGGCAAGAACTGGTCCTGTACCAGTCTTTTGAAAGGGACGCATCTAGCCCGGCAAACCTGATACAGCGAGAAACAGAGCTGCGTCAGGCCTGTCGGGAAGGTGAGTTCACCCTGTATTTCCAGCCGCTGGTCGGGATCAGAAAGCGACAGATCGAAGGATTTGAGGCGCTGCTCAGATGGAAACACCCCAGCCGCGGGATTCTGACGCCCGATCACTTTCTGCAGGATGCGGCATCGCTGGGCGTGCTCGATGAACTGGAAGATCAGATCTTTGCTCAGGCCCTGGATCAACTGTCCGACTGGCATCAGGACTTCGCCATGAGCCCCGTCAGCGTTTCGGTCAACGTGTCCGCCGAGCGATTTCAGCAACCGGACCTGCCGGAGAAACTGATCGCGATGTGTCAGGCAAGAGAGCTTGATCCGGCCTATCTGGACGTTGAGCTGACTGAGAATGCGGCCATCACCGACTTTGAGGCGGGACTGGACACGATTCAGCGTCTTCGCGATCAGGGCATCAAGGTCAGCCTTGACGATTTCGGTACCGGATATTCATCGCTGGCGCATCTGCAACGTCTTCAGGTTGATTACGTCAAGCTGGACCGGAGTTTTGTGCAGGGTATTGAGCACGACAAACAACAACTGGCGCTGACGCGCGCCGTGGTCGAACTCATCCACAGTCTGGGGATGCGCGTGCTGGCTGAAGGCGTCGAGAATCGCAGTCAGCTCGGTCACTTGATCAAGTGCCGGGTCGATCTGGTACAGGGACACTTGCTGGGGCGGCCGCAGCCTGCTGAAGCGTTTCGAGAACTGTTACAAGGCGATCACCTGACAGCCTTTTGATCAAGCCCCTTTGGCCTGTGCGATTCTGACCGCTTCCAAACGGCGGCTCTCCAGAACCCGAGAGACGTCACGACCCCGAAATCCCTCGCGATAGACGCTGCCACCATCCACCGAGGAGGCTGCCCTCAACAAACCTTGCCAGCGCTCGGCCGGCCGATAAACCCTCACGGCTCCACCCTCGAATGCCATAGCATCCGCCTGGCAGGCCAGCAGAACATCGGTCATCCGCTCAGGCCTGCGAAAAACGTCCAGACGTTGAAGAATGCCTAGAACTGCTTCGGCGTCAAGTTCGTCGACTTGATGAATGCTCCTACGACAGGCTGCGACCAAGACAGCCAGTTCCCGGCACGCCGTCGGCAGGCGCAGTCGGTTTGCCAGACTATCCAGCCTCTCTGGAATCGCGCAGACCAAGGCCGCATAGCGCACGGGCAGCGGGGCTTTCAACTTTGCAGCGCCGTCCAAAGCCAAGAGGCTACGGCGGGCACGAAGCGGATCACTGAATAACTCGAAAAGTTCCGGGGAGACGCTTTTCAAAGCGCCAACCTCGCGCAGAACGTCAAAGAATCGCGATGGAGACTCGTGCATCAAGGCTCGACTCATCTCCTGCCAAATCCGCTCTGGCACAAGGTGATCCGCTTCCCCGCACTGCACCATTTCCCGGCAAAGTTCACGGGTTCTGGATGCGATCTCAAAATCACTGAAGCGCGCCGCAAATCGAGACAACCGCAGGATGCGAACCGGATCTTCTCTGAAAGCATCAGTGACGTGCCTCAAATATCCTGCCTGAAGATCCAGACGACCGTTGTATGGATCGATCAGCTTTCCATCGGCGTCCAGGGCCATGGCGTTAATGGTCAGATCCCGGCGGGCGAGGTCTTCTTCAAGCGTGACTTCAGCACCAGCGTTGAAACTGAACCCGTGGTATCCGCGGCCCTGCTTACGCTCGGTTCTTGCCAGCGCATACTCTTCGCCGCTGACAGGATGCAGAAATACCGGGAAATCTTTCCCTACCGATCGGAAGCCGCGATTCAGGAGTTCTTGCGGTGTTGCACCAACAACGACGAAATCCTGGTCATCGGCTGGCAGCCCGAGCAAGTGGTCGCGCACCGACCCGCCCACCTGATAAACGCGCAAGCCCTTCAACAGTGGGTCAGCTATAGGGTGCATGCAAACGTCAGTGACTGGACGGCGCGGTCCGGGACGATCGCCCGGGCCAGAACTTGCGGCGGCCGCTGCAGCTGCCACTCGTAAATCGTGGCAAAGGCCAGCACCCGGGGAACGTAGTCTCGGGTCTCGAAAAAAGGCATTGTCTCTATCCAGACATCTGGCGGGGTTTCCGGACGCTCGTCCAACCATCGCTCGACCGCATTGGCACCGGCATTGTAAGCAGCTGCAACCTTGACCCAGTCGCCGCTGTAGCGCGACTGCAATTCACTCAAATGGGCGACTCCCAGGGGAATGTTGACCGCAGGATCCATCAAGTCAGAAGCCCCTCGATACGACAAATTGTTTCGCCGTGCGACGCCTCGAGCGGTTCCAGGCATCAGCTGCAGCAAACCGCGGGCACCAGCCGGGGACAGCGCATCGGGTTGCATCGCGGACTCCGCGCGCATCAAACCGTAGATCAAGGCCGGATCAACACCCCATCGGGTGGATTGCTCGGTCACCTGCGCAATCTCAATCAAAGGGAATCGCCAGGGATAGGCCCGCATCAAGCCGACAGCGCCCAGGGCCGCGATCGCCCGATCATGCCAGCCCTGACCAGCAGCCAGCAGCGCTGCCTGCTGCCGCTCAGCCTCGCTCAAGCGCCGCCAGACGCTAGACCAGGTTCTACGCGCATGGTGAATCAGGCCGACTTCGAACAACTCCAGAGCACGATTGAACTCAGCGTCCCGCATGAGCCGGCGCTGACGTTCCGGATCAGCAGCGAGATCTTGCGGACACAGGTTTAAATCCTGGCCCAACCACTTCGCGGACAGAAATCCATAGTAGGTGGCTTCTGCGGCCAACGACCCAAAAGCCAGCAGAGCCTCCGGGCGTCCCAGCTCAGCCAGCGCGCGGCCGCGCCAGTAGCGCCAGCGCGAGCTTCCCTGTTCAACCAACTCCATCTGCTGGATGCTTCCCAACACGGTCTGCCAGTCGCCCAGTGACATCGCCACCCTAGCCCGCCATTCCAGCATTTGCTGATCGACAGCCAGGTCAGCTAGAGCATCGATGGCCTCGAGGGCGCCAGGATCCAGACCAACCGCCCGGAACAACGCGATTTCTCGCTCAACGCGAGCGCGCGCCGCTGGGCTGAAATCAAAGCGGCTGGCCAGGACTGCCCACCAGCCATTCGCCTCGGCCCACCTCCTTCTGGATTGCCGGACCAGAACATCTGCGATGATCACCCGCGCCAAGGCCTCATCGGGCCATTGACGCGCCAGAGAAATCAGGCGTGCCGGGCGCGCGCGGACCTCCAGCCATTGATCCGCCCACCCTCTTTGAGACGGCTCCAGATAACGCCGCAGGTATCGGGCCAGCTCGACTTCTCCGGCATCGAGCGCCAGGCGGAAACGTTCCCAGCCCTGCTCAACTGATGGATGCCCATGGCTACGCCACCATCGAAAAGCCGGATCACACTCTCGAGGCTGCGAACGTCCAACAAGCCACAGCTCGCCAATTCGCTCAAGTAGACCCTCGTGCCGACCGGCCTGAATATCGCTGCGAGCAACCCAGCACCGCACTTCGGTATCGCGAGACTGTCTGCCATATCTCGCAACCGCCTCCAGCTCGCCTATTTCGCCAAGTTGGCGGAGCCATTGCGTCTCCAGACCTGCCGCAAAAGACCAGTCACGGTAACGGGCCAGAAACGTTGTCATCTCAGCCAACGATATCGAGTCCAGAGTCTGGCGCTTCAGTTCGAATTCCAGGTAAGGAGTCAGCGGATAGTTGGGTAGTTGATCGATGATTTCACGCAGCCGGTCATGATCCGCTCTCCCGGCGGCATTCCATCCCTCGACAAATAGCGCTCTATCGTCAGCCTGATCGGCCCATGACGTGTTCAATGCGAAAAGCAGAAAGACCGCAGTGACGATCTTGATCAATCTGCTAGCCTTGCAACCCTGGCCCGTTGCTAAGCGTTTGATGTCATCCAGATGGCTAAGAACTTCTGACAAGTGCTGCTCCTGTTCGCATCGCTGCTGATTACGGGCCTGATTGCCGGGGTGCTGGCCGGCCTTCTGGGCATTGGCGGCGGCCTGATCATTGTGCCAGCCTTGACCTTCCTGCTGCATCAACACGGCGTGGAACTGGATGACGCACCGGCGGTTGCGGTCGCCTGTTCGCTGGGCACAATGCTGCTGACCTCAGCAAGCGCGGTCTGGTTCCAGACTCGTCGGGGCGCCATCGATTGGTCGGTGGTCTCCAGGCTGGCTCCGAGTATGGCAGCAGGTGCCGGCATCGGTGCCGTCGCCGCTGCGGCCCTGCCAGGACAAACGCTCGTCCGGATCTTTGCCGTGCTTGCAGCCTTGATCGGTATCCGGATGCTGACAAACATCCAGTCAACCAGAGCGCCGGTCAAGGCCAGCGCACGTGGCTGGTGGCTCTTCGGGCCGCTGATCGGCATGGTGTCGGCACTGATGGGAATCGGCGGTGGAAGCTTCAACGTTCCCTACCTGGTCCGTAACGGCTTTTTGCCGGTCCAGGCCGTAGCCATTGCATCTGCTTGCGGATGGCCGATTGCCCTTGGTGGCGTAGTCGGTTTTCTGATCATGGGTTGGGGAACGACCGTTCTTCAACCGGGTATCGGCTATTTCTATTGGCCCGCAGTGCTGGTTGTCGGCATCGGAGGGGCGCTCGCGGCTCCGATCGGCGTTGCGTTATCGCATCGCCTGCCCGCATCTACGCTGAAACAGGTCTTCGGTCTGCTTCTGATCGTGCTCGCCTTACGCCTTTTGATTTAGCTGAACCGAGCCGTTGAGACGCAAGTTCATCGACAGGGGCCGATGGTCGGAAAACTTTACCGGTAACGCTTTGATCTCTGTAACTTTCATCTGCGGTGAGACAAGAATATGGTCAATGGCCCGCTGCGGCTTCCAGGATGGAAAGGTCAAGACTTTCTCGGTCGGCATCAGCAGTCCGGTGCGCTCGCAAAATGACCGTATTTCACCTGAAGCAGGGCCAGCATTGAAGTCACCCATCACAACAACGTTCGGATAGTCGCGCAAAAGATCAGAGAGGTAATCCAACTGCTGGACGCGAGCCCTCCGACCCAGGGCCAGATGAACGACCACCAGCCATAGCGCATGATGATCTTTGCCAAACCGGGCTGCCAGGGCGCCGCGGCCAGGAATTGCGCCGGGCAGGGAGTGCTCTTCAACCTCACAGGCTTCTATGCGGCTGAGCAAACCAATGCCTGCATGAGCAATCACGCCCACTTTCCGGTTGCCCCGATAGTGCCAGAACGGAAAATCTGCGTGACTGGCCAGATACTTGGCCTGATTGAGGAAGCCTGAGCGTAGGCTGCCGCAATCCACCTCCTGCAGCGCGACTACGTCATAGGCCTTGAGCAGCTCTGCAATCGAATCCAGATTGGCTACACGCTGGTGATTCGGCAGAAGCTGCCGCCAGCTATGCGTCACATAATCCCTGTATTTTCCGGTGGTTGTCCCAGCCTGGATGTTGTAACTCAACAGCCGAAGCTGCCGAGAGTTGGCGGCCATGGGTGCCTACTGAGTGTCCGTCTGCATTCCAACCTGAATCTGGAGCGCTTCGGCCTCCTTGGCAATCAGGAAGTCAACGGCTGCCAACAATTCCTGGTAGCTGGAAAAATCGCTCGGACTCACGCGCCATTTCCCCTGGACGATCATTGTCGGGGTGCCCCGGATACCGAACTGCATGATGTCGTTCCGGTTACTTCTCATCCGTCCGTCGACAGCAAAAGACTGAGACGTGTTGACGAACTCCTCGACCTCTACGCCGAACGGGGTGTAGACCGCAGCTACGTCTTCAAGGCTTTGGAACTGCCGACGCTCATCGTGGACCGCGCGAAACATGGCCTCATGGGCTTCCTGTCCCAAGCCCAGGACCTCTGCGGTGTAGTAAACACGAGCAAACACATCCCAACCGGGCTGTAAACCAACCGGAAGGTGGCTCAATTTGACGTAGTCGGGCAAGTCACTGGCCCATTCAGAAATGATCGGCATAAAGTTGCGACAGGCGGGACAGGGATAGGCGAAAGCCTCCACGACCTCGACGTGATCGGTGGGCGTTGCGGTCGGCGATCCGACTGCATGGAAATGGGTGCCTTCCTCAAATTGCTGCGCTGAGGCCATCCCGGCCAGACCCACCAACATTCCGAGGGCGATGATGCTCCGTGCAATAGTGATCATGACTGTCCTTCTGTTTAGTTCGTATCTGTGGAAAGCAACAGAGGCTAGAGACCTTTGATACCCGCCTTCAGTTCCGTTTATTGCGCCGAGGTTTCAGCAAAGCGCGCCTGATGCAAACCCTCTATGTAAGAACTCAGGGCCTGAATGTCATCATCGCTGAGATTGCGCGACACAGCCACCATGATGTTGCTGTAGGGATCGCTCTCTCCATTGTTTTCGCCTGAACGGTAGCGCTGCAGACGATCTGCGGTGTAATCGGCATGCTGACCCCTAAGCTGCGGGTAATGCGCACCTAGGATCCCATCGCCGGCCGGGCCATGACAACCCGAGCAGGCCGGAATGCCAGCATCAACATCGCCAGCCTGAAACAGCGCTTTCCCGCGTTCAACCAGCGCCTCGTCTGCCACGCCGGGTTGCATTTCGAACTGGGCATAGTACGCGGCCAGATCCAGCAGGTCTTGATCAGTTAAATTCATCACCATCGGATACATCTGGGGAACGTTACGCAGTTGCTCGCGAATCAGGCGCGACTGACGAGCAGCGTAGTCCGGATGCTGGCCTGCGATCTTTGGCCAGGCCGACACGGAACTGTTTCCATCCTGTCCGTGGCAGGCCGAACAGACCCCGGCAAGTTGCTCACCACGCTCGGGATCGCCCATCGCTAAAACGGTCATGGGGATCATAATCAGCAAAATCATTAGCCATCGAGACATGACTGAAGCACTCCGTTCAATAAAGTTGGCAACCTGTTATTATCGCGCGTTTCCGTCAACCTGATCCAGTCCATGAGCTCACCCACGACAATCCTCAGGGGCGCAGTGTATCTGGACAGCATCCACAACCTGTCGCAACTGCCGCCGGATCAGGGCGTGGAAATCGCGATCGCCGGACGATCCAACGCGGGAAAATCCAGCCTGATCAATAGGCTGTGTGACCAGAACGCGCTGGCAAGGACCAGCAAGACGCCGGGGCGAACACGCCAACTGGTCTTCTTCCAGCTTGATCCTACCCGCCATCTGGTCGACCTGCCTGGATACGGCTATGCGAAGGTTTCAGGCGATCTCAAGCGGCACTGGCAGGGACTGATCCAGACCTATCTGGACCGACGGCGGGCGCTGAGCGGTCTGGTCGTCGTCATGGACATCCGCCACCCCCTGAAAAGCAGTGACATTGAATTGATCGAATGGGCCGGTAGCCGCGGGCTTCCCTTGCATCTGGTACTGACCAAGGCCGACAAACTCGGCCGCGGCAAACAGAACGAAGCATTGATGCAGGTTGCTCGACGGGTCGATCCACGCGTGGGTGTTCAGACCTTCTCTGCGACTTCAGGTCTGGGTCTCGACCAACTCAAACAAACGATGACGGTATGGCTAGGTCTAGATCAGGCCGCCGAGGACGGACCGACCCCAGGCCAGTAACCCAGATGAACCAGCTCTCTGTCGAGCAGTGAGGCATCCCCGAGATTGTCCAAAACAAAGAGCTTGACCTGATCGAAAATACCGGGATCAACGCGCACAAAGTGGCAGCCGACGATTTCCTCATCCTGCCAGACCACCTCGATTCCGAATTCAAGATCCACCTGGTTGTCCCGGATGTGGCCGCGCAAGATCAAGCCCAGCTCCCCTGAAACACCTGAAACGATCTCGGCCTCATCCTGAAGCTCTAGCAAGGCACCGTTGATGGACAGATCGACCACACGGCAATGCAGACGTTTGGCGCTTCCCACGCTGAGCAACCCGCGTCCCTCAAACGGGAAACGATGAAACTTTCTGCGTTCCTGATCCTGAACCATCCTGCCGTCTCCGCAGCTCAAAGCAACGCCACAGCCAACCGGACTCAATGCCCATCGTTGACTCCCCCTCTGCCGCTCGAAGCAAGTTAACATGAAATCGAGGCTGCCAGAAGACTTAAATCCGTCCCAACACGCATCATGTCTGACCCGATTGAAGCCCTTTTCACTGCTGCGACACCCGTCTTGGGTCTGGCACCCATGGCCGGCGTCACCGACAAGCCATTTCGCAGGCTTTGCAAGCGCATGGGAGCGGATCTTGCAGTTTCAGAGATGACGACTTCGGACGCATCGCTCTGGAAGACCCAAAAGTCGCAGTGGCGTATGAACCATGACGGCGAACCTGAGCCGGTCAGTGTCCAGATCGCGGGAACCGTGCCCGCGAACATGGCTGCGGCCGCGCGGCACAACGTTGCCCTCGGCGCTGACATCATCGACATCAATATGGGCTGTCCAGCAAAGAAGGTCTGCAGAGCGTGGGCTGGCTCGGCATTGATGCGCGATGAAAGGCTGGTTGAGCAGATACTGAAAGCGGTCGTCAATGCAGTTGAGGTCCCGGTGACGCTAAAGATTCGCACCGGTTGGGATAGCACACATCGCAACGCCCTCAACATTGCGCGCATCGCCGAAGATGAAGGCATCCGGGTACTCGCCATCCACGGCCGCACGCGTGACCAAAAATATGAAGGGCTGGCCGAATACGACACCATTGCCGCAGTGAAGCAGGCCCTTGCAATCCCGGTCCTCGCAAACGGCGATATCGATTCGCCCGAAAAGGCCCGATTTGTCCTCAACCATACAGACGCAGACGGGCTGCTGATCGGTCGAGCCGCTCAGGGCAGTCCCTGGATCTTCCGCGAGATTCGCCATTTTCTCCAGACCGGAGACACGCTGCGTCCACCCAGCTGGTCTGAAATTCGCGAGGTTCTGGTCGAGCATCTTCATGCCCTTCATGACTTCTACGGCGAGACGGCAGGGGTTCGGATTGCCCGCAAGCATCTAGGCTGGTATGTACGCAGCCATCCCGGCCATAGGGACCTGCGAGCCACTTTCAATCGGCTTGACTCGGCACCGGCTCAGATCGAACTGGTAACCCAGTGGTTCGATCGGGAGGCAACGCTTGCCGCCTTGCCAGAGGTCGCCTGAACCTCAGCGCCAGATCCTGCAATGACTCAGTTTGCGCTCGCGGCGTTGGAGCTCGCGATGCAGCTTCCTGGGTTTCTGTTGGACAGCCCAGCGGAAATGCTCGAGGTAGGAGGTCGACCATCTCGGATGGGAGCTAGCGCAATCGAATCGACGTGCCACATGCGCTTGCCTGACGGCTTTCCGCGCATACCACGCAGCCAGTTCATCTCGATGGCTAGATCGTGAAGCGTACGTCGGGCTGCGCCGGACATATCCTGAAGACTCCCAGCCTGATGGGCTATGCGTCTTCCAACCGACTCCCGGATCGGCTTCTGCTTCGGCAACGAACGAAGTCAGAACCAGCAAGATAGCAACAATCAAAGGCACTTGTTTCATGGCAGCGCTCCAAATCAGATGAGATGTGCGTCAGTATTTGCCGACAGCCTTGAACGTCGGCTGAATCGGGATTTAAGCGTGGATTCAGATTTCTCCAGAGCATGGATTAACGCACGCCGAACACTTTGTTGACCCGGTGCCACGCATATTTCGGGCAGCGTCCGGGTCATCATAGGTATGAGCATTACTGCTCAACAGCACAACCGAAGACTATCGATCATGCTCGCCTTGGCCGTGATTGCGCATGGTCTTGGGCTGCTTGTTGTCCTGCCTGAAATGGCGTCGAACCATCGGGTAGAGCGGGAGCAGATCCGTCTGTTCAGGCCCCTGATTGAGCCGCCGAGCGAGAACCCAGAGCCCGTTCAGACATCTCAGGCAACACCTTCTGGAACACGAGAGCCGATCGCGGATTCCATTGAAGATGAAAAAGAAGAAGTCAATCGCGACTTTGTGGAAGAACCGCTATCGGCTCAACAACTCATCCAACAGACCTTGCTTCAGGCTGGTGCGTCGTTGCCGTATCGCCCACCTGAACATTCGATAGTTGATGGAAAGCCCGTACCCAGACTCCCAGGTGCCAGCGGTTGGCTCAACAATTTTGTCGGCTCGGTCAATCCGGCCCAGGACACTTGGCTTGAAGCCGATGGCGCGAGTTCGGCAAGAATCGTAAGCGCATCCGGTCAGATCTACTGCGGCCGCAGACGCGCGCCCAGTGCAGCCGAAGAGTTCAATCCCTGGATGTCAGCGGCTCTGATGCTCTGGCAGTCATGTGGCCGGCAGCGACCCGAGCCTGTCGATGCCCAAGACCCCTGGCAGCGCGGGGGTATCCAGCCATAATCGCCCTGTACGAACCCAGGTCAGTCGCCCGCGCTTGTCGGGCGACGATCTGGTCTCTCTGTACAATGCAATGAAATTGCCAGCCACTATGAAAAAAAGTCAAGGAGCCACCCCGTGAAGCTGACCGGCGTCTACACAGCCCTGGTTACCCCTCTGGATGAGCAGGGACAAATCGACTTTGATGCGCTCGGAGAGCTTCTCGAACGACAGATCACAGCCGGCGTCAGCGGTGTCGTACCCATGGGCACCACAGGCGAGTCGCCGACGATGTCCAACGAAGAACACGACGAGGTGATTCGCTACACGGTGGAAAAAGTGGCGGGCCGGATTCAGGTCTGGGCCGGTACGGGTTCAAACAATACTGCGCAGGCCATTCGCACGACGACCGAAGCGGCAAGATCAGGCGTGGACGGCGCACTCATCGTGACGCCCTACTACAACAAACCCAGCCAGGCAGGCCTTTTGCGCTATTTCACCGATATTTGCAGCGCAACAGATCTGCCCATCATCGTTTACAACATCGTTGGACGGACCGCGGTCAATGTCGAGACACCAACCCTTGAAGAAATCGCCCGCCTACCTAACGTGGCAGCCGTCAAGGAAGCTTCGGGCAATCTTGGCCAGATGAGCGATGTGATCGAGCGGATCGCCATGCACCGAGAACGCCCTTTCTATGTGCTCTCAGGAGACGACGCCTTGACCGTTCCGCTCATGAGCATCGGTGGTCACGGCGTGATTTCGGTCACCTCCAACCTCGTACCTGAGCGCATGGTTGCGATGGTGAATGCAGCGCTCGCCGGCGATTTCATCGAAGCACGCGCGATCCACTATGCCTTGTTGCCGCTGTTTCGCGCAGCCTTCATTGAATCCAACCCGGCGCCGATCAAGGCTGCCATGAATCTCTGCGGTATCCCAGCGGGCAGCGTTCGAAGCCCTCTTGCGCCGTTGTCGGCTCATAGCCAACAGCAGCTTGAGAAAACACTGCAGGACATGAACCTGATGGCCTGAACCTCAGTCTTCAGGCGCTCGACCGGGCGGATAGCCCACTTTCGACACTGGCTGCAGCCGACACTGCCGGATCGACATCAGACGTGCTGACGTCAGATGATATATTCCGACTGAGCCGGAAAGCAGAGTAAGCAAAGGCTGCTGCACCCACGGCGGTCAGCGTTTGCTCCAGCCAGTGCATGACGATGCTATGGCTGTCCATCTGGGCAATCGGTATCAGCGCAAACACCATTCCGAGATTGACCGTGAAAAGGATCGCGACCCCCCGAAGTCCGCGGCGCCAGGCCATGGTGAACAGCAGAATGGTTAATCCAATGTTGGACAAGCTCGCCAGCGCCATGATCGGCATAAACCAGCCACGCTCAATGCCCGCACCCATTCGGTAGACAGCCAGCGCGTAGACGGCTGCAATCAGCACCAGCGGGATCAACCAGAACAGCGCGGTCTTCGGCGGCTGACGCCGCTGACTGGCCCAGACTCCCGCGGCCAGCAGCGCAAAACCCGGCGCCATCAGGGGAAAGAGCATGGAAGCCAGCCAAACCAGATCCTGTCCCGCAAGCGTCGCGATCAATTTCCAGATCGCTTTCGACAACCCGGCTGCGAACACCAGCCCGGCCGCCACAGCTGCAATCTGATGCGCCGGCACCCCTCTCATGCGCACCACGCTGGCAATAAAGTAAACCGCAAGGCCGCTCAAGAGGACGGGGACAAAGTCATACAGCGCTAATCCGATCGTGAAATCTTCCATGAAGCGTCCAAGGCCATTCTGTGTAAGTCTCCACAGTCTAATGGGGACGATTGGCCCGGCTCATTGATCGAAATCAAAGCGCTTTGGTCGCTAGCGAACGCCGATCACCTTGTGCGTTTGCAGACTGAAGCGCCACTTCGGATGTTTCAGGCAGTACTCGATCGTCAGTCGAGTGTTTTTCTTCAGGTCAGGGCCGTCCATGGGCTGGAGCAGAAACTGGCCGAAGTCCAGATGTTCGAACTGCTCAGGCCGAGCCAGTTGCTGGGGAAAGACCAGCTTCAGTTCATCCCCTGAAGTCTGCTTCAACTCAGCATTGGCCTTTGGGCTGACGCACAACCAGTCGATGCCGTGGGGAGCAGCGATCGTGCCGTTGGTTTCCACCGCCACCTCGAAGCCCCGTTGGTGAAGCGCCTCGGTCGCGGCCTCATCCAGCTGAAGCAGCGGCTCCCCGCCGGTGCAGACCACCAGCTTCCGGCCAGGTGAATCCGCTGGCCATTGCTGCAGCACCGCCTCGGCCAGATCATCAGCCGTTTTGAATTTGCCGCCCCCCGAACCGTCGGTGCCGACGAAGTCGGTATCGCAGAAGTTACACACCGCCGTGGCCCTATCACGCTCCAGACCCGACCAGAGGTTGCAGCCGGCAAAGCGCAGAAACACGGCTGCGCGACCTGCGTTACCACCCTCCCCCTGCAACGTGTAGAAGATTTCTTTGGCCGAGTAAGTCATGGTCAGACCGGCAAAGCCGGATGCAGCTCGCCCCAGGACAGGATGGCACCGCATCCCGGGGTCTGGTAGAGATCGATTCGGTCCAGCGGCGGCAGCTGATCTGCGATCTGCTCGCGAGTCCATCGGGCAAGACTGGCTGGGTCGGTATCACCGACCCCCGGCAACTCATAGAGTGGATGGTGATCCAGGCGGTTGAAGACGGGCCTGAAGCATTCCTTGACGTCCCCGAAGTCCATCGCCCAGCCCATGACCTGATCCAGCGGGGCCGACAGGTGCAGCCGGATGGTGAAGGTATGTCCGTGGATGCGTCGACGCCGATCGCCCTCCGGCGCGTGTTTAAGACGCACCGCACTGTCCAGCGTCAACTCCTTCCAGATCCGGTAGTGGGCGCCATCGTGACTGCAGCCGGCGCTGGCCGTCTCATAGACCGTCACCCACGACAGTTCGGGGAGGGCCTCCTTTAGCCGCCGCCAGATCCAGCCAGCAATACGTTCGCTGGTCGGATTCTCGAGCCCCGGGATATCGTTGAGACACGCATGATCCAGTTCATCGTGCAGGGGCTGCCAGCAGCGATCGATCCGGGCAAAATCAACGCCCATATCCTTCTCGCCGAGTTTTTGCTGGCAGTGCAGAACCACGATAAAGCCGTGTCCGTGCATCCGGCCGCACTTGTGGCCGGGCGGCACATTGGGCAATTGATGAGCCGATTCGAAGCGGAAGCGGCGCCAGATATGGAGCTCACCGGCCCGGTCAATGTCCGCACCCTGATCCGAGGTACTCAGGATACCGATACTCTCGATGCCGGGGACGTCTAGCTGCGTCCGGATCCATCGGGCCAGATTCTCGTCGGTTGGGATATCGAGCTGCTCGTTCAGGTAACGGTAATCCAAAGGCCGGACACAGTCGGCAAGCGTCTGGCGCAGATCCTCAACTTCCCCGCCGGGAAAGTTCGCCCAACCCTCAGGCAAGCTGGCCCGGACTCGGGCCTGAAAGCTGTGGCCGTGGAGATTGCGCGCTGGGTGGCCTTCGGGCAGGATCGGCACCTGTCGGGCGGCCTCGAAGGGCACGCTGGCCGTGTGTAGCAGCCGGCTGTTGGTCATCCGGCCATTCCGAACTTCAGATACAAGGGATCAGGAATGCCGGCCTCGGCAAAGCCTTTCTTGCGCAGCAGGCAGGAATCACACTCACCGCAGGGACGGCCCTCTTCATCCGGGTCATAGCAGCTGCTGGTCATGGCGTAATCGACACCCAGTGCCACACCCTGCTGAATGATCTGGGCCTTGGTCAGTTTAATCAGGGGGGTGTGGATCGTCAGCTGACCGTGACCTTCGACCCCGGCGCGGGTGGCCAGATTCGCCATGGTCTGGAAGGCCTGAATATATTCCGGTCGACAATCGGGATAGCCCGAGTAATCCAGCGCATTGACGCCGATGAAGATATCGAAGGACTCCAGCACCTCCGCCCAGGCCAGACCAAAAGATAGAAACACCGTGTTACGCGCCGGCACGTAGGTGACCGGAATGCCGTCACTCATCTCCTCGACGGCCCGACCCTTGGGCACGTCGACGTCGCTGGTCAGCGCCGAGCCGCCAAACTTGCGCAGATCAAAATCGACGATGTGATGCTCTACCACCCCCATGGCGGCGGCAAGCCGTTCCGCGCACTGCAGCTCCGGGCTGTGGCGTTGGCCATAACGGAAGGACAGTGCATAACAATCAAAGCCCTGCGAACGGGCGATCGCCAGGCAGGTGGCGGAATCGAGCCCTCCGCTTAACAGGATCACGGATTTTGGTTTCTTGGTCTCCATGTTGCTTTCTCTACTTTTGAGAATCTCGGACTGCATAATTCGGGCGTCATGATTCAATCTTACGCGCCAACGCTCCTGCTGACCCCGACTGCTCGCCTAGCTCGCAACGAGCAGCGGAAATATGCCGAACTGCAGCGAAAAGCAGGAGACTCGGCCTGGCAAAACCCAGCCATTCTGCCTCTGCAGGGCTGGCTTCACTCGCTGGCGAGGGACGCGCTGATTCACGGCTTGACTGACCGGGTGCCGATTTCAGCCGATCAGGCGCGACCGATCTGGCAGGAGGTCATTGATCAGGAAGTCTTTGCCGGCGAGGCCCGCGTCCACTCACTGTGCGAGCGTGCGTGGCGCACGATACACGAATATGGGCTGCCTCATCCAGGCGTTTGGCCAACCACCCTGCTCTGCGAGGACAGTCGGCGATTTCGCAACTGGGCAGCGAGGTTTGAAGCAAGATGTCGAGAGCTCGACCTGATTGAGCAGTGGAGCCTGCTCTCGGAGGTGCCGGAGTGGATTCGCAGCGGACGCCTGCAAACACCCGAAAGCGTCAGATTGCTGAATTTTGAGCGTGCCCTGGCGCCATTGATTTCGAAAATTTTCGAATCCATGCGCGACGCCGGAGCCGATATTCAGGGGCTGCCCGATGGCGTGGCCAGAGATCTGCCATCGGGCATTGAACTCTTGCAGTTCACCACCCCCGAAGATGAAATCGCCGCCGCAGCAAGCTGGGCCAGAGCGCAACTGGAAGCCTCGCCCGACAGCTCGATCGCCGTGGTCGTGCCCGATTTGTCAACCAGACTGGCCAGCGTCGAGCGGTGCTTCAGGCGCCAGTTCGATCCTTGCGGATTCGCGCTTGAGGGCCACTCGACCGAGGCCTGGCACATTTCTCTTGGACCCCCACTGGCTGAATGGCCGCTGGTCTCCGACCTGCTTTTGTTGTTGAGACTGAATAGTTACAGCCTGAGCCAGATCGATGCCGGACGCCTGCTTCAGTCACCCTACCTGCGAGGCGCTGAGAGCGAAGCCCATGCGCGACTGGAGACCCATGCACTGTTGCTGACTGAGGCGCCTTACGAGATCACCTTCGAGGAACTTGCCAGAACCTGTCAGCGAGCAGAGGCGGATCAACTGGCTTTGGCGCTGAGGGCATTCGTGCAAGAACGGAAGAAAACCCCGCGGTCGACGTGGCCGTCAGACTGGGTCGCGCAGTTCCAGAAAGAGCTGGATACCGTCGGCGCAGGTCACGGACGGTCGCTGGACTCTGTTGAGTGGCAGGTCTTGTCGCGTTGGCACGAATTGCTGGAGCAGTTCGCAACGCTGGATTCGACACTCGATCAGCCGATATCCCGCACCCGCGCGTTGCGCCTTCTCACCGAGCAGGCGCGCAACACCGCCTTCCGTCAACGCAATCCGGGCTGTCCGGTCGAAATCCTTGGCGTTGAAGAGGCTCTGGGTTCAGCATTTGATCACTTGTGGATCACCACGCTGGACAGCGCGCACTGGCCCGGGGCAGTCAGAAGAGATCCCTTGATTCCGGCTTCCCTGCAGATACCCTTGCCACAAGCCAGCACCGAGGGCTGCGTCAGACAAGCTGAACAAGACCTGTCCCGACTACTCGAATGCGGCCGCAGACACAGGCTTAGTTACGCCATCGGCAGTGATGAGGCACCGCTGGAGCCTTGCCGCCTCCTACCTGACGTGCTTATCCAAAAGGCCGAAGGCCATATCGCGAACGAGGTCGCGCCGCTGGAGAATCTGGGTGAGGATACCGTTGGTCCTAAGGGCCTGGCTGGTCGGACCGCGGGCGGAGTCTCCTTGCTGAAAGATCAATCGGCCTGCCCGTTCCGCGCGTTCGCCCGCTACCGATTGGACGCGCGTGCACTCAATCCGCCCCGGCCCGGTCTGGATGGGGCAGCGCGGGGCAGCCTGCGTCACTGGGCGCTGGAAACGTTCTGGCAAGACCTCTCAGGCCGCGAAGCACTAAAGGCGCTGAGTCCCTCGGATCTCGAAGAACGGATCGCTGAGGCGTCCGAACAGGCATTGCAACGGCTGACACGAAAATACCGTCGCACCCTGATCGGCGCTGCAAGGGATCTGGAAAAGACGAGTCTCACCCGCTTACTCAGGCGCTGGCTGGCCATCGAAAAGGATCGGACTCTCGATTTCAGGGTGCAACAACCGGAGCAAAGCATCGATCTGGAGTTCGGTGGGCTTAAGCTGACCGCAAGGGTCGACAGAATCGACGAGACCGATGCCGGCCATATCCTGGTTGACTACAAGACTGGCGATGCACAGCGTTCGAATTGGCTGCCCGATCCCCGCCTGGCTGACCCGCAGTTGCCAGCCTACGCATTGAGCCAGTCGCCCCGACCTGTAGCCATCAGCTTCGTCAAGCTGCGCCCTGATCAACTCTCGTTCGAAGGTCTCAGTGAGGCCAACCTGGAGATCAAGGGCGTCCAGCGGGTTGGCCAGGACAGTGGCTGCTGGAAGCAGGCCGAGGACTGGGCAGCTCTGCTTGCCGCCTGGCAGGACAATCTCGACTCGTTAGGGCAGGCGCATCTGAACGGGAAGGCAGCAGTCGATCCCCGAAAGCCCGACGTCTGCCGCTATTGCCAGCTCCATGCACTCTGCCGAATTCACCAGCGTCGTGGTTTCAGGATTGTGCCGGAGGCCGGATCATGAGCGATCAGCAACAGCGCAAGGCGGCGGTTGACCCGGCCCAGTCAGCCATCGTTCAGGCACCGGCGGGGTCTGGCAAGACCACTTTGCTGGTCGAACGCTATCTGGCGTTGCTCGGCCAGGTTGAAGCACCGGAAGAGATTCTGGCCATGACTTTCACCCGCAAGGCAGCCGCCGAAATGCGCATGCGCATCCTGCGGTTTTTCGATCCCGACTATCAGCCCCAGCCGCATGAGTCGACCGCAGCCCAGCGCGCCTCTGAGGTGGCCGAGAAAGTCCAATGCTGGCGCCTGCGCGAACATCCAGATCGACTAATGATTCGGACTATTGACAGTTTCAGCCACTGGCTGGTGCGGGCCATGCCGGTTGCCAGTCGGCTTGGCCCCATACCGAAACCGGTCGACGATGCTCGCGCACTGTATCGACGGGCGGCACGCCGTGTGATCGAAAGTCTGGACGATCATGAGGTGCAGACCGACCTTGAACTGGTTCTTGATTGGCTGGATCATCGAAGCCAGGAGTTTGAGGACCTGCTAACCAGCCTGCTGGCCAAGCGAGAACAGTGGCTGCGGGCATTCAAGGTATCGGGGAGACCAAAGCAGGCGGATTTCGAGTCAGTGCTAGCGCAGCTCGTGCAACAGCGCCTGAGTCAGGTTCACCAACAACTTTACTCATGCCTCGGCACGATGCCGGGCGTGCGGGATGAACTGGAACAGCTGCTGAGCGCCGCCTCAGCGCGTCTCAGCGCCTCCCAGAAGCCGAACAATGAACCGACATTCGATCCCGACATCGGTCTGCCGAGCGATGACCTGGATCACCTCGCGCAGTGGCGCGCGCTGGCCGAGGCCATGCTGATCAAAAGTGGGGAATGGCGCAAAAGCGTCAACAAGAATAATGGCTTTCCGCCTGAAGCCCGAGCTGAAAAAGAGCGCTTTTGCGCGATTCTGAACACACTGTCAGAAGACACGTCGCTCGCGGCGGCGCTGGACGCCGCGCGCCGGCTGCCCGAACCCAGTTACGGAGAGGGCCCGCACTGGGCCATACTCGAGGCGCTGATTCGCGTCCTGAACCAAGCCGCCGCCGAACTTGAAGTACTGTTTGCCGAGAGCGGGCAATGTGACTTCACCGCGCTTTCGAGGGCTGCCCTGACTGGCCTCGGAGAGGACGATTCGGATGCGACCGATCTGGCGCTCTATCTTGACCAGCGAATCAACCACATTCTCGTCGACGAATTCCAGGACACCAACTGGGCGCAACTCCAGCTGCTAGAACGGCTGACCCGCGGCTGGCAAAACGGAGACGGACGGACTCTGTTTCTCGTGGGCGACCCCATGCAGTCTATCTATCGCTTCCGCGAAGCAGAAGTCGGTCTATTTATCCGCAGCCGTGATCATGGCATCGGCTGTGATGGCCCTCCGCTGCGATTGCAGTCACTCAGGTTGGACTGCAACTTTCGCGCACGCGCCGAGCTCGTCGAGTTTTGCAATTCGGCCATTGGACCCAGCTTTCCGCATAATGAAGATATTGCTGCGGGCGCGATTGCATATGCGCGCTCCGACGCTGGCCGCGATGCCGGCGGCCATGTGCAGGTCATGGCTACCGCTGTACCCGAGCAGGAGGCTGAGGAGATCGCAGCCTTTCTGGCGAAATCGCTCGAGGAGAATGCGAGCCAACCGGCGTGGAAGGCCGCGGTGATCGTTCGTTCGCGCACTCACCTGAAAGACCTCCTGCCCGCTCTTGCCCGACATGATGTCCGGTATCGATCGGTCAAACTCGACCCTCTGGAAAACCGGGCTGTCGTACAGGACTTGCTAGCCCTTGCTCGCGTGATTCGTCACCCGCTGGATCGTGCCGCCTACCTGGCCGTATTGCGGGCGCCCTGGTGCGGTTTGAGCCTCAAGGACCTTCACATACTGGCTGGCGAAGGCCGGAGTCCCTGGCATGAAAGCTCGCTTCAGCAATTGGCCGAACCGGCCCGTGAACGGGCCGACCGTGTCATTGCAACCATCACACTGGCGCGCGACCTGGCTGGTCGACGCTCATTCCGGGATCGGCTGGAAGGGGCGTGGCAGCGACTTGGCGGGCCGGCGCTGATTTCGGAAGACTACGGAGAGATGGGGGATGCGAGCAGGCTGTTTGACCTGTTTGAACATGCCGAATCCGAGGGCACGCTCGACGATTGGAACAACTTGATCGAACGATTGACGGGCACTTACACCAGCACTGAGGCCGGCGCCGAAGACATTCGGGTCGAGTTGCTGACCATGCACGCGGCCAAAGGGCTGGAATGGGATCTAGTGATCCTTCCGGGACTGAATCGCCAGCCTCAGGGAGACCGAAAGGAGTTGCTGTACTGGCTGCCGTTTACCACCCCCCATGGCACCGAGCAAGTCTTGCTTGCGCCTCTCAGAGCCGCCTGGGAGGCGAACAACAGTCCGCTGATTGATCTGATCCGAGACGAGCGCAAACAGCGCGAGGCTTACGAACAGCAGCGCCTGCTTTACGTGGCCGCTACCCGTGCGCGCGAACAACTGGTCTTGAGCGCCAGTCTTGTCCCTGACCAGAATGAAGCCAAACCGGCATCCGGCAGCCTGCTAGAACTGCTTTGGCCAGCTCTAAAAAACACCTTTCTTGAACAACTCGAGCAATCAGGTCCAATCGAGACAGAACAACGGGCGAGCGCGACTCTACCCGACCAAACCCTGCGTCGCGTCGTTGACGGATGGCGACCTGTATTCCAACCCGGAATCGAATGGATACCGACCTTGCGCTCGCGGGAGTTCCGCACGGAAATTGAGTTCAACTGGGCAGGCTGTCAGGCTCGCCGCAATGGTACGGTCCTGCATTGGTTGCTTGAGGAAGTCGGCCGCATAGGAATCGAGAACCTGAGCGATGAACGCCGTCAATCCCTGGTAGCGCGCATCCCCGGCTTACTGCGCATGCTCGGCACGGGCAAGGAGACGACTGAAAGGGTCTCGAGCGAACTCCGCCAGACTTTTGAACAGACCATGAACAGCGATACGGGCCGCTGGATTCTCAGCAATCGTCACCGAAACGCGGCTTGTGAACTCCCTATCTCGGGAGTGATCGATGGAGAATTGGTCAATGCAATCATTGATCGAACCTTTATCGACGATACCGGTACCCGCTGGATCATTGACTACAAATCCGGCTATCACGACGGCGGCGATCTGGAGAGCTTTCTGCAAAACGAGGCAGACCGCTACCGAGATCAACTCAAGCGCTATGGCCATCTCTTCAGACAGATGGGCGAGCATGCTGTTAAAACCGCTCTGTATCTGCCCCGGCATGATGCCTTGCAGGAGATTAGGTAACTTTTCGATCTCTTACCTCAGTCGGAACAACTTGGTTTGTTTCTGGATCAGTCCAGACACGGTGGCGATACTCAGCTTAAAAACGGTCTAAGGTTTACAGTTCCAGCGGCCAAGCGCCAAGCAATGCTAATGTTTGTCGAAACGATTCTGGTCTGACCTGCATGGAACCTGTTCTCATCATCACCGCGGCCGCCGCACTGGCCTGGGGTACGCTTCGATTCCTGCGCGCGCGCCAGCGCCGCCGGGTCGCGCGGACGCCGCTGAGCGATTCTCAGAGGCGGATTCTGGAACAGAACGTTCCGCTGTACCGCAAACTGCCTGACAACCTTAAAGGTCGTCTCGACCGTCATGTTCAGACTTTCCTCTTCGACAAGCGCTTTCATGGCCTCCATGGGCTTGCAATCGACGAAGAGATCCGCCTGACCGTCGCCGGAACGGCCTGCATTCTGCTTCTGGGTCGCGACGATCTGGAGTTTGCTGGGTTCACATCGATTCTGGTCTATCCAAGCACCTTTGTCTCCGAGCAACGGGTGCAGGACGGCCTGCTTGAACAGGTGGGCCGCCCTGCGCGTCTTGGGGAATCATGGAAACGCGGACCGCTGATCCTCGCCTGGGATTCTGCGCGGCACGGGGCTGGCGACATCAAGGACGGCCACAACGTCATTCTCCATGAATTCGCCCACAAACTCGACGAAGCTGATGGGGTGATGGACGGCACGCCGCTTCTTGAGCAGAACAGCCAATACGTGACGTGGGCTCGCGCGATGCAGCCAGCCTTCGACGAACTCCAGCGTCATGCCGCACAAGAGATACAAAGCGTGATGGATCACTACGGCGCGACCAACCCGGCCGAATTCTTCGCCGTGCTGGTTGAGACGTTCTATGAGAAACCGCGCCAACTCAACAAGCGTCATCCAGAGCTATATGCTGAAATGAGGCGCTGTTTCGGTGTCGACACGATAGACTGGCATGATCCAAGTCGAACCGACTGATATCCCGGCTTTACGCGAGTATGAATCGGGTTACAGATAGACCGAGTTATCGCAGGGCGGCGAGAGTTGGCGCAGCGTAATCAGGAGGGCTATAAACTCCATTCGGCATCTCCTGGGACACGGGCTGGATGTTTGGGGCGTGGGCAGCGAGGAAGCAATTATCTGGCGGTCTTCGTCAGAAAGTAGGCCGGCCATTTTTACGCGATTTAGGCAGGTGTTTTTTCTCAGCAATCCAGATAAGCTCTGACTGTTTCGAGCTTCGTCTCCAGTGTCTCTGTTATAGGCTGAATGATTCCATCAGAGACGCCACCAGGTATAGAAGCGGCTGTGCGGTTCAAGGCATCGGAAGCGCCTCCTTCCAGATCGTGGAGCAGCCCCTGAAGTTGTTGTGAGGAGACCCCAGCCGCCTTGGCGGTTTGAGCAAAATGGCGTGGGAGTATTTCATTCACGACGTAGTGCCGGCCGTCACCAACGGCCATGGCCAGCTTGATCTGGTTGCGCCGAAGACGCCCCTGTGCAAAGTTGGGTTGCGCAGACATCACGTCATAGATCGGGGTCATCTTGAAGCGACCACCAGGAAACAGGAAGACGCTGAAGTTCTTCGCGTGACCATCGGTTCCGGCAATCAGCCAGAATGCAATCTGCGCCTTCAGGAAGTTAAGGCGATCGCGTTCCGGTTCGTCACTACCGGTGAGCAGGGAGAGACATTCGGGTATGCCTGGGCCTCCTTCGCTGTTGTATTTCAGGGTTGCAGGAACGGATAGCGCCTGGCAGAAGTCCTCCTGAGGCAGTCTCAGCAGACGGCCATCAGCGGTTTCAGTGCGGTCGAATCGCTTGATTGAAAGCACTCGGACATCCTCGAAATCGAGAATCTGGCTTTTGGGCACATCCAGACCAAGCTCGCGGCACAACGTCAGGCAGAAATGCTCATTTTCAACACTGCGAGACATATCCAAGCCATTTTGTAGCTCGCCCAACTGTGGCTTAAAGATATGCGTCGTGGGCGTTGAACCCTGCGGCAAGCACCAGCCATCGTTCCAGAGAAAGGCGGTTTTCTCCTGGGCGCCGGCAATGGAGATACGGAATTCCCGCTCACCATCGGGCTGAATGCCGAGTGGGGCTGATGCCAGATTGCGGATCGTGTCGGCGATCTCAGCCTCGTCCAGCGACACGGATTGGGGCGGTCCAGGGAGAGGAATGTCAGCCCCGTCAGGCAGGAATTGCAGTGCGCCCACGCAATCCCGGCCGATTCTGGCAAGGAGATTGAATGCATCCGTTCCTTCAGCTCCGACTTTTTCGGCAACTTTTCTACGGATCTGGTCGTTGTCCGGGAGAAGATTGTCGAAATACGCGGACACCTCCGCACCGGAATAGCGGTCCTCGCGAAGCGGCAGCGACAGGGACACAGGAATGGCCCGCCGCTCGTCTCCCAACCAATCCGATGCGTAGGCAAAGGAAATGGCGCCGTTGGATGCTCGATCCAGCGTGCCGACCAGTCGCCCATTGAGAGCGACTGACAGGCGCATGCTCTTTCTTGGCCGCGCCATCAGAACAGTTCCTCAATGTCCTTGTGTGATCCCTTGGTGCGAGGCCGCAGGACGACCTCAAGGTCAAGTGCGCGCACCAGATCCATTAGCGTGTTGAGCTTGACGGTCTCCAGTCCATTCTCTGCCTGTGACACAGTCGCCTGTCTCAAGCCGGCTCGGCTGGCCAGCTCAGTTTGGGTCATTTTTCGTTCGCGCCGGAATCGGCGCAACGCCGTCCCAAGCTGCGTTGGTGATCTGACAAGTTCCATTCTGGCAACTCCCTAGTTTTCAAATAGGCCATACGCATAAATCACCAATATACGCCTTGGCGAATAAAGTTTCAATATACGTTTTAGCGGATAAAATATCTTTATGCGCTATAGCGTACTTTAATTGCGAGGAGTCGAAGGATTGCCTAGCTAGGTCTTTTGGCCGGTCGCTGAAAATTGGCAGTGGAATGCTGGGAATTGTTGGGGAATGTTGAGAAAAAGTGTCCTTGAATTGCCCCAGATAGAAGGGTCGACATTTAGGCGCAACCCCGATAATTATTTAAACTCTTGATTCTTATGAACATAGGATGGTGCCGGCTGAGAGATTCGAACTCCCGACCCTCTGATTACAAATCAGATGCTCTACCAACTGAGCTAAGCCGGCAATGGCTCGGAATTATAGCTCAGGTCAATGCGAATTCCGCCCAAGGCGAATACAATGCCGCGCCATGGAACTGATCGACATTGGATGCAATCTAGCCCACGACTCGTTCGACGATGATCGCGACAAGGTGCTGGACGACGCGCGAGCCGCTGGTGTGGTGCAGATCGTGGTCACGGGCGCGTCGGAACAGGGCAGCCTCAAGGCCTCCGAACTGGCTTGCAGCGAAAGCGACCGGCTTTTCTCGACGGCTGGCGTTCACCCCCATCTGGCCAGCAGCTATGGCAGCGATACGGAGTCTGTACTGGCGGAGTTGCATCGGCGGGCCGAGGTCGTCGCGGTGGGCGAATGCGGGCTGGACTATTTCCGAGATTTCTCACCGCGACCCGATCAGCGCAAAGCGTTTGAACGCCAGCTCGCTTTGGCTGTCGACTGCGAAAAGCCTGTTTTTCTGCACCAGCGCGATGCGCACGAAGACTTTGTCGCCATCCTAAAGGAATTCCGACCACAGCTTTCCAAGGCAGTGGTTCATTGCTTTACAGACACCCACGAAGCGATGCGCGACTACCTTGACCTGGACTGCCATATCGGCATTACCGGATGGATCTGCGACGAACGCCGAGGACATCATCTGAAGGAGTTTGTCGCCGATATTCCCTCAGACCGCTTGATGATCGAGACGGATGCGCCGTATCTGAAGCCGCGCAACCTCCGACCCAAAGTTCGCACCCATCGCAACGAACCGCAGTGGCTTCCCTGGATCGCAGGAACTGTGGCCGCCTGCCGCGGAGTCACCCCGCCGGTGTTGGCAGATCAGACCACCCGGTGTGCGCGCGACTTTTTCGGTCTGCCGCGCGTCAGTGAATCCGGCAAGATCGCGGAACTCGGCTGAAGCCAGCCTGCATACGGTCACTCTCAGACTGGGGAAGGCTGCAATGACCGTTGTATCTCCGCCAGCCTGCGCGCCTGCATCTTCATCCGATACTCAAGCTCCTTGTATCGGGTGCGAAATTCCGTTTGCCGCCACCGATCGCGCATCGCATCCTTCCCGGCCTGCATGCGCTCAGCCTGAACCGCCTGCCATTGACTCACAGTTTCACGGAACTGCTGGAGTTCTCGTTCAAAGACTTTGCGCCAAGTCGGGGGAGCATCCGGGCGCGACAACTGTTCCTCAAGTCGCCTGAAGTGGATCTGCAACCTCGCCCGCTGAATCTTGAAAGACGGCGTGCACTTTAAGTCCCGCGCCATTCCCAGCCACGCGCAAGTACGGATCAACCACTTGCTGGGGTCAAACTGCCACCAGCGAAGGCCATTGCGATAGTCAGCCTGAAAGGCGTGGTGGAAATTATGGTAGCCCTCACCCCAGGTCATCAGCGCGATCCAGCCATTGTCTCGTGCGGTGTTGTCGAGACTGTAATTCCGCTTACCCCAAGTGTGAGCCAGCGAATTGATGAAGAAGGTGAAATGCTGACTGATTGCCAACCGGAACGCACCGGCCAGCAGGATCATGCCAAGAACATCGCCGGCGAACCACCCCAGCAAGGCCGGCAAACCAAGGTTGAGAATCCAGACAGCAGGCCAATAAAGTTTGTGCTGCCACATGACGATCGAATCTTTCTCCAGATCCGGCACTTCGTTGAAATTGATTTCACTGGTTTTCCAATGTCTGGTCATCCACCCTATGTGTGCATGCCAGAATCCTGAAAGGATTGAATGCGGATCCCGGTCAACGTCGTCAACATGGCGATGATGCACGCGGTGCCGCGCCGCCCAGACCAGGATTGAATTCTGAAGTGAAAAAGTCCCGAAAAATGCCAGAGCCAGCCTCAGCGGCCAAGCCGCCTTGAACGCCCGATGCGACCACAACCGGTGATAACCGACGGTAATTGACAGCCCGCTGGCGATCCAAATGACGAGCGCCGCCAGCCATGCCCAACCGCTGAACCCGACCGTCAACCCATAAATGGGTGCCGCCACGAACCCGAGCAGGTTGATCGCCACAAAGAAAACAACGTTCGACAGCACAATCGGCGGCTTTTTGCTTTCCATCGCTATGGTGACCTCACTTGAAAAACTTGATTGACAATGGATACGGCCACACCGTGCCCTCCGAAGCCTTGATTGCCCCAATGATGGGAAAAACAAGCGACAGAAGAGCAAGGACTGCCAGCATTAGGAAGCCAATTCCTACAAATGTCAGGATGAAACTGATGACGGCATAAATGATGGCGCTGATCAGCCAGTTGAACACGACATGCGCGTGCGGTGTCAGCGAAGGAATCTGATCTTTCTTCAGCAGATAAATCACAACAGGCACAATCAGACCAGCCATGGGCACCACCAGGCCGGAAAGTACCGAGAGGTGAAGGATCAGGGTCCAGGTTCTGGTTTCCTTATCGGTGCTGGGGCTGTCGAAATCTTCCATGAGTCTGTCGGCTCCGGTCTGAACATTCATTGCATCTGCAGAATAACGCAGATTCAGACATCAAGCCAACTGCCCGACCAATGGCCCGACTGCCGGTCAATCCCTCTTCTTGGGCCGCTGCCAACCGGAAATACTGCGCTGCGGACTGCGAGTGAGGGTCAACTGGCCTGGCGGCGCATTCTTGCCGATCACTGAGCCCGCACCGATAGTCGCTCCGGCACCAATCTCAAGCGGCGCCACCAACGCCGAATTCGAACCGACAAAGGCATTTTCACCAATGATGGTCAGGTGCTTATTCACTCCATCGTAGTTACAAGTAATGGTCCCAGCGCCCAGATTGGCGCCCGAACCCACCATGGCATCGCCGATGTAGCTCAAATGACTGGCCTTGGCACCTTCGTCGAATCTGGCGTTCTTGGTTTCGACGAAATTGCCAATTTTCACACCTTCTGCCAGTTCCGTGCCCGGACGCAGGCGGGCAAAAGGCCCCACTGTGCATGCCCCGGTTGTCTTGACACCCTCCAGCACGCAATACGGCTCTAAGCGAGTTCCCGGTGCGAGGCTGACATCACGGACCACACAGCCTTGGCCAATACTCACTCCGGCGCCCAGAACAACACTCCCTTCAAAGGTCACCAGCGAATCGACGATGACATCCGCGGCGGCCTGAACATGGCCGCGAATGCTCACGGTCTCTGGCGATAGCAAAGTGACCCCGGACATCATCAAGGCCTGTCGGGCGCGCCGTTGAAACACCTGCTCTAGATCAGCCAGCTGAGAACGGTCATTTGCGCCCAGCAGCTCCTCAGAGTCATCAGCCACCACGGCTTCGACCAGGCATTCCTCTGCCGCAGCCAAGGCGACGCAGTCGGTCAGGTAGTACTCGCCCTGGGCATTGTCGGACTTGATAAGGGCCAGCCAGCGCCGCCAGTCAGCTGCACGAGCGAACATAACACCACTGTTGACCTCCCGGATCGCTCGCTCGTCCTCAGTCGCGTCTTTTTGTTCTCGAATAGCGGAAACCGCCCCGGAGTCGTCACGGACAATCCGGCCATAGCCAGTGGGATCGTCAGCCTCAAAGCTCAATACCGCGAGATCCGCCCCACTGCTGACCAGCTTTTTCAGGGTTTCTGGCCGAATCAGGGGCATATCGCCAGGCAGAATCAGCACTCGGGCCTGATCATCAATTTCAGGCAAGGCCTGCATCGCCGCATGCCCCGTCCCCAGTCTCTGCGACTGCAGCACCAGACGACAACCATCTCCCTCAAGCTCGGCCTTTACGTGCTCGGCACCTGCGCCGACCACTACAATCATGGCTTCCGGCTTGATCGCTTTTGCGCTGTTTAGCAGGTGCCGAAGCATCGGGCTCCCGCCGACGGGCTGCAAGACCTTGGGTAAGGAGGAGCGCATGCGTTTGCCCTCCCCGGCAGCGAGGATGACGATATCAATCATAGCGGACAACCACTCATGCAAATTCGGCCCGTAAAAATTTCAGTATAGCCAGCATGAATGGCCGGATTTTGGCTACCGCAGAAAAAGTAAGACCCCGGGTGAGGGAGGACCCGGGGTCTTGAGTCGGATCCGATTTGGGGACTGAAACCGAATCCAGATTGGTTCGTCTAGGGAGGGAGACGAACCTCACCACGCGCATGGTAAACACTGAGACTCAGGCCTGTTCCCGAAAGTTCCTGAGGGTTCAAAGAATATGCATTTCTTTTATCAATGATTTTGATAGGCATCATCAATGAGCACTTTCCCAGTCCGGACCACTTCCGGTCTCCACGAGCAAAGGCACCTTGAGGTCTGCCGCCTGACTCATTTTCGAAACCACGGCTTCGCGTACTGAATCCAGCGCTGAAACCTCGACCTCAAACACCAGCTCATCATGGACCTGCATGACCAGTCTGGCCGGCGCCCGGCTGGATTGGAGCCAGCCATCCACGTCGATCATGGCCCGCTTGATGATATCGGCCGCAGAGCCCTGCATAGGCGCATTGATTGCCGCCCGCTCGGCCGCCTGTCTGCGCTGGGGGTTACGCGAACGGATCTCGTCCGCCCAGAGACGCCGGCCAAAAATCGTTTCCACATAACCCCGCTCACGCGCCTCTGAGCGAACGCGGTCCATGTAGGATCGGACGCCCGGATAGCGCTCAAAGTATTTCTCGATGTACGCATCAGCTGCCTTGCGGTCTATCTCCAGTTGACGGGCAAGACCCCAGCCGCTCATCCCATACATCAAGCCAAAGTTGATCGCCTTCGCCGCCCTACGCTGATCAGCCGACACATCGTCCAGGGCGCAGTCAAAGACCTCGGCAGCCGTGGCCCGGTGAACATCCTCCCCGGCAGCGAAGGCGTCAAGCAGGCGTTCGTCGTCTGACAGGTGAGCCATGATGCGCAGCTCGATCTGTGAATAATCAGCCGCCAGCAGTACACAACCTTCCGGCGCCACGAACGCTTTGCGGATTCGGCGGCCCTCGGGCGTTCGGATCGGGATGTTCTGGAGGTTGGGATCGGTCGATGAGAGGCGACCCGTCGCGGTCACCGCCTGATGATAGTGAGTGTGGACCCGGCCGGTCTGGGGATGCACTTTACCCGGCAGGCTGTCGGTGTAGGTGCTTTTGAGCTTGGCGAGGCTTCGGTGCCGAAGAATGATGCGCGGCAGCTCGTACTCAGCCGCCAATTCCTGCAATACGTCTTCGGCCGTCGAAGGTTGGCCCTTCGGCGTCTTGCGCACCACTGGCAAACCCAGCTCTTCGAACAAGATCGTCTGCAATTGCTTGGGCGAGCCCAGATTGAATGCATGACCGGCCTCATGATGCGCGCGCGACTCTAGGTCTGCGAGCTGCGACTGTATTTCCCGGCTCTGGGTCGCCAGTTGTTCACAGTCCAGCGCCACCCCCAGCCGTTCCATCCTGGCCAGAACCGGAATCAGCGGGATTTCAAGGGACTCGTAGATGGACTTGATCGATGGCTCTGCATCGATTTTCGGCCAAAGGTGGTCATGCAAGGCCAGCGTGACTTCGGCATCTTCACCGGCATACTGGGCGGCGACCGAGACCGCGACCTTGTCAAAAGTCACCTGCTGCCGTCCCTTTCCGGCAACCTGTTCATAGCTGGTCGTCTGGCGGCCCAGATAGCGGTTGGCCAGCGAATCCATATCGTGGCGCGTCGCAGTCGAATGGAATACATACGACTCCAGCATCGTGTCGTGCTGGATTCCAGCCAGCTTGATCCCAGCGCGAGCCAGGACGTTCAAGTCATACTTCAGATGCTGCCCAACCTTGGGATGATCGGCATCCTCAAGCCAGTCACGGAAATGCTCAAGCGCTTCCTCACGGCTGAACTCACAGTCCTGATCCTCATGTGCCAGCGGCACATACCAGGCTTCGCCTTTTTTGACTGAAAACGCAAAACCCACCAGATCGGCATCCAGAGGCTCCAGACTCGTCGTTTCGGTATCAAACGCCGTCAGTGATGCACCTTCGATCTGCTTGAGCAAAGCATCAAGCTGGGCGCGGGTCGTGACAGTCTCCACAGCCAGTTCATGCGCCTCCGGCTCCGAATCCTCATCCTGATACTGGCGCAGCCAGGTACTGAAACCGAAACGCCGCAGCAAGGCCACCAACCGGTCGCGATCCGGTTTGGCGGGAGGCAGTTGCTCCGGATCGACACCGGTCTCGACGTCTTCTTTCAAAGCCACCAGCTGGCGGGATAACGGCAGCTGCGCAAGTGCTGCGCGCAAATTCTCACCCACCTTGCCTGTTACCGAGTCTGCATGCTCAATCAAGCCGTCGAGATCACCGTACTGAAGAAGCCATTTCGCAGCCGTCTTCGGCCCGACTTTTTCGACGCCGGGAATGTTGTCTGAGCTATCGCCAGTCAGCGCCAGCAGGTCACCCACCAGAGCTGGCCCAACCCCGAACTTGGCTTCGACCGCCGGCGCATCGTAGCGCTTGCCTTGCATGCTGTCCTCAAGCACTACATTCTCGTCAACCAGCTGCGCCAGATCCTTGTCACCCGATGAGATCAGCACGCTCATCGACTGCCCGCGCGCCTGGATCGCCAGCGTGGCAATCACATCGTCGGCTTCAACGCCGGCAACCATTACCCGCGGTATGCCCATGGCATCAATCAGTTCGTGCAAGGGCTCGATCTGGACTCGGAGTTCATCGGGCATGGAGGGGCGGTTAGCCTTGTAGTCCTCGAAGAGTTCATGCCGGAAATTCCGCCCGGGCGCATCAAAAACCACGGCCACACTCTTTGGGCTGTGCTCTTCAAGCAGCCGCCGGATCATGTTCGCCACACCGAAAATCGCGCCTGTGGGCAGACCGTCAGCATTGGTCAGGCTGGGTAGGGCATGGAAGGCTCGGTACAGGTAAGACGAGCCGTCGATCAGGCAGAGATCAGGAGATTCGGACATGGTGGTTCAATGGGGTACGTCGTCTTTGAGTTCTTCATCATAAGTGGCGTGAGTCCACTCTGCTAGACTCCGAACGAACTGGGTTGAACTCAAGGACCAATGTCATGTTGCGCTGGAAAATCGCCGGATTGCTCTCACTGTCCGCCGGCATTGCCATGGCTCAGGATGTGCCCGACGCACCGGCCCCACCGCCGCCCCCGATCCCTGAGCCGCTGCCGCCCAAGATTCAAGACCAGGACGATCAGATTCAGCCGCAGGTTGTGATCCGCCAGGAAGACGGCCGGACTGTCGAGGAATACTCGGTCGGCGGCGTCGTTTATATGGTCAAGGTCACGCCAGATGCCGGACCGGCTTACTACCTGATCGACACAACGGGAGACGGTGATTTCGACTCCAGGCACGAACATATGGAACCGGTTCGCCCAGCGCACTGGAAAATCATTCAGTGGTAGCAGCCAACCGCAGATAGTCATTGAGGGACAGTTTTTCCGGCCTCAGTCCCGGATCAACATCGACTGCTCGAATCTGATCGGCGTCCAGCAAACCCTTCAGCGCGTTGCGCAAGGTCTTTCGACGCTGACTGAAGGCCTGACGCACCAGACGGTCCAGATTCGGAAGCAGCGCAAGATCGTCAACATTCAATGCTTTGGGCTTGAGGCGAATGATGGCGGAGACCACCTTGGGCGGCGGACGGAATGCTGAAGCAGGCACATCGAACAGCCACTCCATCTCGCAAAAGAAGCCCGCCATCACCGAGAGCCGCCCGTAGTCACGCCCGCCCGGGGCAGCCACCATGCGATCTACGACTTCCTTTTGCAGCATGAAGTGCATGTCGGTGATCAGCCGAAGCTGGTCAAACAAGCGAAACAGGATGGGCGTCGAGATGTTGTAGGGCAGATTGCCGACCACCCGCAGCGGCCTGCCCCCGCCAATGGCCGCAAGATCCGCCTTGAGCACATCCCCTTGAATGACCGTTAGTCCAGCAGGCTCTCCCAGACGTCGAGGAAGCGTCGAGGCCAGATCCCGATCCAATTCGATCGCAGTCACCTGACCGCCAGCGATCAGCAAGGGTCTGGTCAAGACCCCTTCGCCGGGACCGATCTCCAGCAGCCGCTCACCAGGACGCACGGCCACAGCCGCCACCAAACGATCGATCGTCCGTTCATCAATCAGGAAATGTTGACCAAAGCGCTTGCGCGGCCGATGAGGCTGCATGCCAAGCCTTAGTTTTCTTGCGCCGACAGCCGACGCGCCATCTTTACAGCTTCGGCCAGGCTTCCCATGTCAGCCACCCCTTTGCCCGCCAAATCCAGCGCCGTCCCGTGATCAACCGAGGTTCGAAGAAAAGGCAGCCCCAGTGTGATGTTCACCGCCCGTCCGAACCCAGCGTACTTGAGCACAGGCAGACCCTGGTCGTGATACATCGCCAGCACAGCGTCAACGTCCTTCAGGCGGTCCGGTAAAAATGCAGTATCTGCCGGCAAAGCTCCGTCCAGATTCATTCCCTCACTTCGCAGTTGCTCCAGCACAGGCGCAATAACTTCGATCTCTTCACGACCCAGATGGCCGCCCTCCCCGGCGTGGGGATTAAGACCCAGCACCACGATCTTCGGTGCAGCAATTCCAAAACGCCGCTGAAGGTCCCAATGCAGGATGCGCACGGTCGTCAACAGATCGGTCTCATTGATCGCCTGCGGCACCTTCGAAAGCGGAAGATGAGTTGTAGCCAGCGCCACACGGAGGTTGCCGGCAGCCAGCATCATGACCACCCGATCAATCCCCGCACATTGGGCGAGAAACTCCGTATGCCCCGAAAACTCGATCCCGGCATCGTTGATCACGCCTTTGTGGACCGGTGCGGTCACCATGCCGCTCGCGCGGCCACTCAGACACAGTTCGGCCGCGACCCGCAGGGTTTCGATGACATAGCCTGCGTTGGCCGTATCGAGCTGGCCCGGTACAACCGGCGCTGCGAGAGACACAGGCAGACAGGCGATACCGCTAGGGCCAGTCTGTGCATCGACCTGATCGAGCACATCGATGGAGACTTTGAGCCCCAGCTGATCACTGGTGCTCTTCAAAAGATCCGGGTCGGCGATCACGACCAGGCCCGGCTGCTCCACGGCCAGGCGACAAACCAATTCCGGACCGATGCCGGCCGGCTCCCCGGCCGTCAGCAGCAAAGGCTTCTGGGTCAAAGCCTGATTTCTACGAACGATTCCGATCGCAGCTGGCGCAGGAAACGCTCAACCTCGCCTTCCGCCTTTTGCTGGAAGATCATCTCGCGCGCCTGGGCGCGCATGGCCTCTTCGGTTCGATCAGCCTCGCGTGTCTCATCCAATCGGACGATATGCCAACCCGACGCGGTTCGGAACGGCTCACTGACTTCGCCGGGAGCCAACGCGTCCAGTGCCGACTGCACATCCGAGCCATACTGGCCTGCTGGGAACCAGTTCATCAGACCGCCCAGATTGGCCGTGGACTCATCCGTGGAATACCGTCGCGCCAGTTCGGAAAAATCCTCACCATCAGCAATCCGCTGCCGCAAATCACGAATTCGATCCTCGGCCTCCTCGATCGACAGCAACTCCGAGGGTTCAATCATGATGTGGTGCGCGAGGTACTCATCGACAATCACTTCCGACTGTTCACGCTTGTCGTTGACCCTCAGCAGCAGGAATCCACCCGGCGAACGGATGGGTTCCGTGATCTCTCCGGGTCCAAGAGATTCCAGGGCTTCGGAAAAAATCGGGGGCAGCGCACTGGCCTGACGCCAGCCGACGTTCCCCCCCTCAAGCGCATCCGGCGCCTGGGAATAGCTGATGGCGGCCTCGGCAAACTCCATGCCGTTGAGCACTTCCTGTCGAATTTCCTCCGCGCGCACTTCTGCTTCCCGGACCTGAATGCCGCTGGCGTCTTCCGGTAACTGAATCAAGATTTGCGACAGGTTGTACTCAGCGCCACCAATGCCACCTGAAGCCAGCATGATTTCAACTTCCGTATCAGTGATGTCGTCCATGCTGGCCGCTACGCGCTGGCGCAGCTCTGAGGACAGAATCTCCTCGCGGATTTGCCGTCGAAATTCCTCGAAGTCGTAGCCATCAGCTTCGATCGCCTGGCGCAATTGCGTGACCGTAATCCCGTTCTGGCGCGCAACCTGCTGCAGGGCCTGATCGATATTGGCGTCGGAAGCTCGAATCCCCGTCTCCTGCGCGCGGATGACCTCCAGTCGGGTCATGATCAGGCGCTCCAACACCTGCTCCTCAAGAATCTGACGCGGCGGCAGATTCTCGCCGCGGGCCCGAACCTGCATTTCAATGGTATTGATGGCAGCATCCAGTTCGCTGCGCAAGATAACGTCCTCTTCTACCAGCGCCACGATGCTGTCAAGTTCCTGGCGAAGCTGCTGCGCCGATCCAGTCAATGGAAAGGCCAGCACTATGATCAGGGCGACGATGACGAATTTTGAATAGCGCATGAATTCCATGATGATTCCCAAAAGTTGACTTAAATTCTAGCGTTGGTCCGCGAACAGCGGATAGGGTCGACGCCCGAGGCTACCCAAACCCTTCAAATGCAGCTCAAGAAAAACGGCACGTCGGGTAGAGGCATCACGATCCCGAATAAACTCACGGGCCGTTAAACGCATGGCCCAGCAGCAACTCTCGAACTCGATCCCGCCGAGCACCTCCAGAGTCTGACTCTCTTCGAATGAGTAGTTCACTCGGCCGATCAGATTCATATCATTTCGCACCGGATAGCGGGCTCTCACATCCACCTGGTCGAGCCGATCCCGCCGGAACCGATAGCCCAGCGCCACCTGCCTGGCATCCTGACCGCGGTAACTCAGACCGAACTGGGCAACCTCGGTTTCATTCTCCACGCTGTCCCACTGCAGTCCTGCGGTCAAGGCCAATCTTTCGCGGGGCCGCCAGTTCACCTCGGCCACCGTGGCGGACCGAGAACGGTCGTCCACAGGTTGACCTGGGAGCTGTACATTCAGGTCACTGAAATAAACAATTTGGCCAAGACTGAAGTCCAAAGGCGACTGACCGCTGGCGGTCTCAATCAGCCGCGAGGTCACCGCCAGCGTCAGTTGATTGGCGTCTCCCTGACGGTCGGGTCCACTAAAGCGGTTGGTGTGAAACAACTGACTGAATCCGAAAGTGAGCTCACCGGTATCAAAGCGCGGAATATCATCCTGATTCCTGTCCGGCACATACAGGTAAAACAGCCTTGGCTCCAGAGTCTGCAGTCTTCGCCCGTCGGCCAGAGACCGCTCGAAAACGAGTCCGCTGTCGATGCTGACAATCGGCGTTGTCCGGCTCAGGCTATCGTTACTGGCGCCGTCAAGATTGTAGGCGGTCGACCGTAAGCCAAGCTCCGGGCGAACAAATCCGCCCGGGCGAAGGAAATTCCAGCGCAGCCGCGGATAAAGATCGAAGCGCGCACCGGTCACGCCAGTATCCCGATCGAAGTACACGAGTTCTCCGTCCAGACTGAAGTCCAGATCGGCCGGCAACGGCCGGTCGTAGACGCCGCGGATGCGAGGCAGACGACGATAGGGTTCAGCCGCGGGGCCGACGGCCTCATCCAGCACCTGGAACGTGTCGGCCAGCATCGAAATCGACCACTGGCGCCCCCGACCATTGATCTGCGCGCTTGAGCGCAGAAATTGAACCGCGGAATCCTCGAGTTCGCCGCCAAGATCAACGAAGTAGTCGTTGTCTGATGCCCGACGCGCCTGCACACTGGCCGACCAGCCCGGTGCGAGGCTGGCCCGATAGTCAAACTGCCCAAAGTAACGGTTGCGGTCGGCGCGGCGGTCAGAGGGCAGCACTTCCAACTCCAGCACCCCGCGCTGTCTTGCGGTTAGAAAACGATACTCAGCGCCCAGCATCGCACCCCGATCCTGAATCCAGCGAGGGGTAAAGGTTGCATCCTGATTGGGGGCAATATTCCAATACCACGGCACGCGCAGGTCCAGCCCGTCATCGCTGGAGAACCCGATTTGAGGGTAGAGAAACCCACTTTGACGGGTATCGTTGATCGGAAAACTCAGCCACGGCGAGTACAGGATGGGAACGCCCTTGAATTCCAGGCGCGCATTTCGGGCCACACCCTGGCCTTTCTCCATATCCAACCGGACACGGCCAGCCTTGAGCTGCCAGTCCGGATCGGCCGGATCGCAGGTCGTAAAGTCGAATTCCTCCAGCTCGGCCTTGGTCGGGCTGAGCAGGTCGATGACCATGGCCTGACCTGCACCGTCCGATTCGGCAATGCGGTAGCCGACCTCCTCGAAGCGGCCGCGTGAATCTGCGGACTCAACCCAGGCGCGCTCGGCACGAATGGCGATATAAGCATCCCGGTAATTGAGCAAGACGGGGAGATCGAGACGGCCCGTCTCACGATCAAAAATCATCTCCTCGGTCTCCAGCTGGCGATCGCCCTGGCGAACTCTCACCTGCTCTCGGGCGATGATCGGCTCGCCACGCTCAGCGCTGAAGAACTCTGCATCCACCAGAACTGGAATATCGTCACCGCGAACCGGTTCTATCCGTTCCACCCTCCCCTCTGGCGCCCTGCAATCAAGCGCGGGGCGATCGCTCCCCAGCACCATGGTCTGTGCCCCGACCATGTGCATGGGCGTTGCCAAGACGGCAGACAGGATCAGGAAATGGAGGCGTAACGGCAAGGCTTTCAGGGTCCGGATGATTGATGCGGCTCAGCGTCGACCCGTCAGGCTGGATCGTCGACTGATTTCCCAGTATCGCTCAAAACCCGCCTGCGAGTGTCTGCATCAGCCTTTGCCAAGTCTGCGATACGGTCGTGAAAGCACGCCAAATTGCTCTCGCAAGCGGCATAAATGCGCAAAAATCCATCAACCCATGCTTCATAGGTCGCGACCAGTGCAAGGTGAGCATTGTTGATGTCGCGCGATGCCCAGCGACTGAACCGATCGTCACCGACGTCCTGATCCAGCGAACGCACTCTGGCTTTCAAAGCTTCGAAGATCTGTTCGCGACGTTCCTGCTTACCGGCGTCTGTCAGCTCCGAACTGTACACCTGTGCCAGTGATTCACGCGAATCCAGCAACAGTTCTGTGAATCGGGCCTGGACCGCTTCCGCTCGACGCCAGCGCTCAAGTTCTTCCAGATCACCTCGTGCCGCCAGCCAACGCTCCAGACCAATCCGCTCCGAAGCAGTCGCATAAGCTTCGCTGAAAGCGGTATCCCCTTTCACAAACAGCTTCTCGTGGGTCAATTCGTGAAAAATCAGGCCGGCCAGCCATGTATCTCCGCGCCCCAGCATAGTGTTGAGCACCGGATCGGCAAACCACCCCAGCGTTGAATAGGCGGGCACCGGAAAGACCGCCGCGTCGTAACCCTCGGCCTCCAAATTTTCGGCGGCTCGTTCGGCCTCTTGCTGGTCGAAATAACCGCGGTAAGCCAGACATCCCACCATGGGATAACACCAGGTTTTGGGTTCAACCTCAAACCGAGGTGCTGCCACAACATTCCAGACCGCTGCAGATCGTCCCAGATCTGCGTACTCGGTATAAGACGGGCTATCCGGCAATCCCAGCTCACTGACGGCAAAGTCCCGGATCGCCAAGGCCAGTCGCAAACGTTCGGCGAGCTGAGTATCAATACTCGGATCAGCCAGAAGATCTGCGATATCCTCGCGCTTGGACAGAAGCGTCAGCTGACCCGACGCGGCCTGTCCATACCAACTCAGACCGGCGCAACCGGTCAGACCCGATATCACCCCAATGAGGACAAGAAGGATGAGCCAGGACTGGTTTCTGGAAGAAGAATTCTGGCGCACGTTTGGACCATTGATGTTCAACGACGATACCTTCGCCAGCGCCGCCGAAGAAGTCAACAACCTGATCGAACTGTCAGGCGTCCGCCCCAACCAAATTCTCGATCTGGGGTGTGGTCCGGGTCGCCACACGCTGCCGCTGGCACAGGCAGGGCATCCTGTCACGGCCGTGGATACCAGTCGTTTGCTGCTCAATCAGCTCCACGAAAGCGTGGGCGAGCTGCCTGTCGAGATCGTTGAGGCCGACATGCGGGAGTTCCGGCGGGCACAGGCCTTTGATCTTGCGCTGGTGATGTGGACCAGCTTTGGCTACTTTCATGACGATGACGATCATCTGCGGGTTCTGGACAACATCCGCCACAGCCTGAGCGACCAAGGACGGTTGGTTCTGGATCTGGTCGGCGTGGAATACCTCGCCCGCAATCTCGAGCCCGTTCATCTGACCGAATACGACGATGATCGCTTGCTGATCGAACGCCCATTACTGACCGAAAACCTCACCCGGCTGGAAAACGAGTGGCTGCTGATCGACGGCGACAAAGTCCACCGAGCCGAATTCTCTCACCGCGTCTGGTCAGCCGGCGAAATCACCGCCCTGCTGGAACGCTGTGGCTTCGAAGTGCTGGGCATTTACGGAGACTGTAGGGGTGGGCTTTACGATCTCGAGGCCGAGCGACTGGTCGTAATCGCGGGTCATGGCGAGACCTACCCCGCATAGAAGTTTGGCTTAGCTTGAAACGATGATGACAGCTGCCAGCCTGATGGTCGCGATGAGAATACCTGTGATTACCAAGTACTGACATGGTATAGACTGGTTCTATAACTTTTTCGTCGGAAAATGAGCATGGCAAAAGAAGCTGTTTTCACAATGAAATTGGAACCGGAATTGCGCGCGGACTTTATGGCCGAAGTGGCGAAAGAGGATCGTCCGGCCTCCCAGGTAGTGAGGGAATTGATGCGCGAATATATCCAGCAGCGCCGCCAAGTGCGTGACTATGACGACTACCTGCGTCAGAAAGTTGAAGCGAGCCGCGCGTCTATGCGCGCCGGACATGGCCAGTCGAACGAGGAAGTGGAGGGCGATTTCATTGCCAGGCGCAAGCGGCTAATGTCGGACTCGATGTGAGAATCTTTTGGACGCCGGAGGCAACGCAAGACCGGTCAGAAATCTGGAATTACATTGCCGCAGAAAACCCCTCTGCAGCAGTCCAAATCGATGAACTTTTCAGCAAGGCCGTGGCTCGGTTGGCCGAGCATCCTGCGATGGGCAAAGCAGGTCGGATCATGGGAACACGAGAACTGATCGTCCATGAGCGTTACGCACTCATCTACGAGATCGATGGCGGCACTGTCTGGATCTTGGCACTTGTTCATACGGCCCGTCAGTGGCCCCCAGTTCGCGCTTAGCTATGAACAAGCCCTATTGCAGGATGCGTGCTTCTTGTTGACCTTGGAACGCTGCTCGGCCAGCAACAGGGCATCATCGGTGTCGTTATAAGCTCATTGATTGTTTGTTCATTGCTTGAAGGATTGCAAAATGGAAAAGATTGAGTTGACCGAGGCCGAATGGCGCGAACGCCTGGACGAGGAAACCTTCCGCGTCACCCGCCAGGCCGGCACCGAGCGGCCGTTTACCGGCCAATACACCGATCACTTCGAGAAAGGCGTGTATCACTGCGTGTGCTGCGACCATCCGCTGTTTGATTCAAGCTCGAAGTTTCATTCCGGCTGCGGCTGGCCCAGCTATCACGGTGAACTTGACGAAGCCGGCATCAAGCAGCGCCTCGACATCTCACACGGGATGCGCCGGATCGAATTGCTCTGCCCGAAGTGCGATGCTCATCTGGGTCATGTCTTCAACGATGGCCCACCCCCGACCGGTTTGCGCTACTGCATCAATTCCGTCTCACTTCAATTCAAAGCTTCCTAGAAAATGAGGCGGAGCGGCGAATCGGCCATTGTCAGTCCGACACCAAGTCAGTCCGGGGCGACGCCGTTCCGGCCAGCGTGCCGCCGTCGATGACCAGTTCGGAACCGGTCATGTAGCAAGCCTCATCCGAGGCCAGCAATACCGCCAGCGCGGCAACTTCTTCCGGCTGACCGAACCGCTTGACAGGGCAGTCAGCAACAAATTCGGCCATGCGCATCTCCCTATCCGGACCGTTCCCGAGCATCTGCTCCCACATCGGTGTGAGAATTGCCGCCGGCGAAATGCTGTTACAGCGAATGGATAGCCCTTGCTCAGCACAATAGAGCGCAACCGAACGGGTGTGATTGCGAACAGCCGCCTTGGAGGATGCATAGGCCACTGCGCCAGGGATACCGACCTGACCGGAGCGCGAGGCGATATTGATGATCGATCCCTGCCCGGTCTTGCGCATGACGCCAATGGCGGCACGACAACCCAGAAAGACGCCGTCGAGATTGGTGGCATGCACCGATCGCCAGTCAGACAAGGTCGCATGTTCTGGATCCTGTGGCGCGATGGCATTCTCGAAGCCTGTGATGGCGGCATTGTTGACGAGAACATCCAGGCGCCCTTCGCGATCCAGTAGTTCTGTCATCGCCTCCGACCAATCACTCTCTTCACGAACATCGAGCCGGCGATACCGCGAATCCCCGCCAAGCTGCCCGACCAATGCGGCACCGGCTTCATCACAAATATCAGTAAGCACTACCCGCGCGCCCTCGCCCACAAACATGCGCGCAACGGCCTCGCCAATACCGCGTGCGGCACCCGTCACCAGTGCGATTTTCCCTTCCAGTCTGTTACTCATATACGGGATACTCTCGAAATTTTCGACCGCTTTATCGACGATCTTGCAGAACCCGTCAAGTATCGGGCCTGAACGAGATCATGGTGAGTTGCGACCTTTTTGGCTATTCGGACGTCTATGTAGCGACATGGACTTCTCTCAGCCTCTTGACGAACTCACCCTGGCAGCCTTGAGAAAGCGCTGCCGGCGCACGCAGGAACGCGTCTATCGCGACTATTCCTCGGCGGCCTGGACGCTGGGTCTGCGCTTGAGCGGCTGTGAAGCGCAAGCCTGGGACGCGGTGCAGGCCGGATTTGTGAAGGCCTTTGAGCGGATTTCCCAGCTTCGAAATCCCGCCGCATTCGGGCCTTGGCTTCGACGCCTGATCGTCAACCAGGTCATGGATCAACACCGGTGCTCGCTGGAGGGTTTGCCCCCTGGCTTCGAGGCCGTCGCTGAAGACAGCGCGTTGGATCATGGGCTTGATCTTGAGCAGGCTCTGAACAAGCTTGAAGTTCCAGACCGTTCAGTGCTCTGGCTGCACGATGTTGAGGGACTGACCCATGCCGAAATCGCCGATCTGGCCGGACAGACAGTGTCCTGGTCCAAGTCGCGGCTGAGCCGCGCCAGAGCAAAGATTCGAAAGTGGCTGGACGCTTATCGTCCAGAACCGAGAGAACACGAGGTCATCACCGATGAAGCCGTCTGACAACCACTCGCCAATCGCCGAGTTGAGCGCCTTGCCGCACGCCTCAGCCCCACCGCAACTCTGGGCAGCGATTCGCGATGAACTCGACACGAATGCGCATTCGAGAGCCAGAAGTCGACTGACCTGGATTGGCTCAGGTCTGGCCGCAGGCCTGGCCTTGGTGGTCGGGATGACGCTGTTTCAGCCCGCTGTTCAGCCCGCAGGCGATTCTGTAGTGACGACCGAGACGACTCAGGAGTCCTCGCTGCCGGGCGAACTGGTCCAGATTCGCCGACTGTCGGCCGCGTTGGAGTCTTCGCTGCGCGATAAGCGACAGGGCGCGGTGAGCACGCTGGCCCTGGAAGAACTGGTGTTGATGGAAAACGAACTCGGCTGGCTGGACATGCGTCTGGGCAGCCAGCCCGGGGATCTCGAACTCTGGCAGCGCCGGGTCGAAATTCTGGGCGACATGAATCGACTGTACAGCCGAAACCACTGGCAGAACCAGATCAGACTGACGAGTCTGTGAAGGTTCGGACCCGAAAGAAAACCTGAAAGGAGAAAACACTGTGGACTTTGCAGAAAAGTACTGGCGAGTTGCGCTGATTGCCGTGGCAATGTACAGCGGCAGCGTGCTCGCAGAAGACACCTCGGCCAGTGACCTGGCAGATGTACAAGCCCAACTTGAAGCCGCCAGAATGGAGGTGGCAGAAGCCGCCCAAAAGCTGGCCCGACTGCAGCGTGAGCTAGGGGTCGATGAAGGCGAACGTGAGGTCCGAATCTGGCGCAGCCGCGATGATGCCGAGGTCGAAATCGAACACATCGTTGACGAAGAATTTTCGTTCTTTGGAATGCCCCCTCGCCTGGGTGTCATTCTTGGAGAACCAGATAACGGCAATGGGAACCTTGTGATCGGCATTACCCCGGGCAGTGGCGCCGAGGCGGCCGGCATTCGGCAGGACGATCGTCTGATCACCGTCGCCGGGCGTGATGTTCAGGAAAACACCATTCAGACCGTGCGCGAGATTCTGGCTGACCGAGAAGCTGGAGAAACTATCGAGGTCATGGTGCAGCGTGGCGACGAGACAGAACTCACCCTCGGCGTTGAAGTCGGTTCGCCGGTCCGAGACATGACGATCATTGCCCGTCGATTAGGGGATATGGGGACAGAGTTCGGACGTGAGATGAGTATCATCGGGCAGCGGCTCAGCGAAATGGGCGGTGACATCGAAATCGAAGTTTTCCAGGGTCTTGAAGGGCTGGAGGGACTCTCCGAGATTCCATTTCCACCGCTGCCGCCGCGGCTGGCAGGCCTGGGTTCAGCGACCGATCTGGCCAGCAATCATGAAGGGCTTGTCGGTTATTTCGGGACCGGCGAAGGCGTGCTCGTCTTGCGAATTGCCGAAGACAACCCGCTGAATCTGAGCTCCGGCGATGTGATCCTCAGTCTCGACGGTCAGGCCGTCAACCGCCCCGTGGAGATCGGGCGCGAACTGATGGCGCGTGAACCGGGCCAAGACATCGTGCTGCAGGTGATGCGCGCAGGTGATCAGATCGAACTCAGCGGCAAGATCCCCGAGCCTACGGTTCTGGGTTCTGCAATCCGGTCCGGGATTCAGGCTGTGCGGGACATTCCAGCCCCGTCAACCCCACCGGTACCGCCGGCCCCTGATTCAACATCGCTTTAGACCAGAACCAGTCTTAGCCAACCAAAATCCCCGCCCATGCGGCATTGAGCAAGGACACCAGCGCGCCGGCCAGCACGGCCTTCAGCCCCAAGCGGGCCAGGTCGGGCCGGCGCGCCGGGGCGATTCCACCGATGCCGCCGATCTGGATGGCAATTGAGGAGAAATTGGCGAACCCGCACAGCGCGTAGGTCGCGATCAGAACCGAACGTTCCGACAGGTCCACTTGGGCCTCAGTCAGAGCCACGTACGCCACGAACTCGTTGGCCACGATCTTGGTTCCGATCAGACCGCCGACCGCGATGGCCTCGTCCCAGGGCACACCGACCAGAAA
>JAZBPR010000097.1:0-3487 GCA_036351735.1 Wenzhouxiangella sp.
ACCTTCTGACTCATCGTGTTGATGAAGCGGTTGTAGCAGAGGTCGATCCGATCCAGATTGCCGGCCCGGAAATCGTCGAGCATGACCTTGATCACGCCGATTAATTCTTCGAGCTGTGGGCTCTCGCCCAGATCCTGCGTGCTGGCGGCAATATCGACCTTCAAACGCCGGAAGAACTGTGCCGCCTTTCGACCAATAATCACCGTGGTGACTTCCACGCCCTTTTCTTGCCAGTGACGGAATTCACCGAGCAACTGACGAAACATGTTGCTATTCAAACCACCACAGAGTCCGCGGTCCGTCGCCACGACGACGTAGCCAACGCGTTTGATTTCCTGCCGCTCCACCATAAACGGATGCGGGTCAGACAGGTTGGCGTGCGCAAGGTGGCCAATCACCTGACGCATCATGCGGGCGTAGGGGCGCGAGGCCTGCATCATGTCCTGGGCCTTGCGGATCTTGCTGGCCGAGACCATTTCCAGCGCACGCGTCACTTTGCGCGTGTTCTGAACGCTCTTGATCTTGCCAACGATTTCCTTATCGCCACTCATCAGAACTTACCAGCTGCCGGTGGACTTGAAGTCGTCCATGGCGGCTTTCATTTCGGAAGCCAATTCATCGTTCCAATCGCCGGTCTCGTTGATCTTGTCCAGCAAGTCCTTATGACTGTTTTCCATGAAGCTCTGCAGGGCACTTTCGAAATCGACCACCTTGTTCAGCGGCAGATCGTCCAGATAACCTTCGTTGCCCGCGAACAGGCTGACCGCCATGCCGGCAACCGACATCGGCGAGTACTGCGCCTGCTTCATCAACTCGGTCACGCGCTGGCCACGCTCAAGCTGCTTGCGGGTTGCTTCATCGAGGTCGGAGGCAAACTGGGAGAAGGCTGCCAGTTCACGGTACTGAGCCAGCGCCAGTCGAACGCCACCACCCAGCTTCTTAATGATTTTGGTCTGTGCTGCACCACCGACACGCGAGACCGACAGGCCGGCGTTGATCGCCGGGCGGATACCCGCGTTGAACAGGTCAGTTTCCAGGAAAATCTGACCATCAGTGATCGAAATCACGTTGGTCGGAACGAAGGCCGAGACGTCGCCCGCCTGCGTCTCGATGATGGGCAGGGCGGTCAACGAACCAGTCTTGCCCTTGACTTCGCCATTGGTCTGCTTTTCCACGTAATCCGCATTGACTCGCGCGGCACGCTCCAACAAACGGGAGTGGAGGTAAAACACATCCCCCGGAAATGCCTCTCGGCCCGGCGGACGACGCAGCAACAGAGAGACCTGACGATAGGCAACCGCCTGCTTGGACAAGTCATCGTAAACAATCAAGGCGTCTTCACCCCGATCGCGGAAGTACTCGCCCATCGCGCAACCGGCGTAAGGAGCGATGTACTGGAGAGCTGCGGACTCAGCAGCGTTGGCCGCAACCACAATGGTGTGCTCCATCGCGCCATGCTCTTCGAGCTTCCGAACCAGGTTAGCAACGGAGGAGGTCTTCTGGCCCACCGCCACGTAGATACACTTGATGCCGGTGCCTTTCTGATTGATGATCGCGTCAATCGCAACGGCAGTCTTTCCCGTTTGGCGGTCTCCGATGATCAACTCGCGCTGACCGCGCCCGATCGGCACCATGGCATCGATGGCCTTCAGGCCCGTCTGGACCGGCTGGCTCACACTTTCGCGCGTGATCACACCTGGGGCGATTTTCTCGATCGGCTCATAGTTCTCGGTCTCAATGGGTCCGTTCCCATCAATAGGGTTGCCCAACGCGTCAACCACACGTCCGAGCAGTGCTTCACCAACCGGGACCTGAAGAATGCGACCCGTACACCTGACGGTGTCGCCTTCCTTGATGTGCTTGTACTCACCCATGACCACCGCACCCACTGAATCTCGCTCGAGGTTCAGGGCCAGGCCGTAGGTGTCACCGGGGAACTCGATCATTTCCCCCTGCATGACATCCGCCAGTCCGTGCAGGCGGCAAATGCCGTCCGAAACGCTGACAACCATGCCTTCAGTGCGGGCTTCAGAGGAAACCTCAAACTGCTCCACGCGCTTGCGGATCAGCTCGGAAATTTCAGTGGGGTTCAGGGTCTGTTGCATGCTTGCAATCCTTGGATATCGTCTTTTTTCAGGCCGCGACTTGGCGCGCGAGCCGCTTGAGTTGTCCGCGAACACTGCCATCGATCACCTGATCGCGGGCTCGAATAATTGCTCCTCCAATCAACGAGGAATCGACTTCTACGTCCAGATCAATCTCACGCTGGAAGCGCTGGCGAAGCCGATCGCTCAGATGGCGGGTTTCTTCATCACTCATCTCATGGGCCGAAGTGACAAGAACGTGTATCCGCTCTTCAGACTCCCGCCGCAAAGATTCGAACTGGTTCCAGATCTCCGGCAGCAGCGCCAGACGCCGATACTGGCTCAGTGTGTCAAGGAAGCGAAGGAATCTGTCATTGGCCAGATCACCCACCGCGCCGCCGAAGACCTCTAGGATCTGCTCACGTGTGAGCCGGGGATCCTCAAGCAGCCTGGGCATCGGGTCCTCGGTGGCCACCTGTGCCGCAACAACCAGACTCTGGCTCCAGCCAGCGACCTCGTCGTGCGCTTGCGCTGCCTGAAAAGCAGCGCGGGCATAGGGACGAGCCAAAGTGGTTAAGTTCAGCATGGCAGGCTCCGGTTACAGTTGCGCAGCCAGCTTATCCAGCATCTCACGATGCGCGTTGGCGTCAATCTCTTTCTCGATGACGCGACCGGCACCCGCGACGGCCAACTCGGCCAGGCGATCGCGAAGCGCCTCGCGCGCCTGGTTGGTTGCCAGGCGAATTTCCGCTTCGGCGGCCGCCACCTGGCGGTCGCGTTCGGCAACCGCGGACTGGCGCGCTTCTTCGACGATCTGGTTACTGCGCTGGCTGGCCTGCTCGATGATCTCGCCGGCCTTTCGCCGTGCTTCGCGGAGGATATCGTCAGCCTCAGCCTGAGCCTTATCTAGCGCCTTTTCAGCTTCCTCTGAGTTCGCCAGCCCCTCGGCAATTTTCTGTCGTCGTTCTTCCATCGCCTGAGTCAGCGGTGGCCAGACAAAGGTCATGACAGCCCAGATGAAAACCAGAAAGGTCCCGGCCTGCCCGATGAGAGTCCAGATACTCGGTAGCATAAGAAGCGCCTTGCGTCGTAAAGATTAAGAAGCGGAGCGAGTCAATTAGCCGCCCATGGCCTGCTGAACCGGGGTCAGCAGCGGGTTGGCAAACATCAGCAGGGCGGCGAATGCCACACCGATAATTGACAGCGCGTCAAGCAGACCGGCGATGATGAACATGCGCACCTGCAGCATGCCGGCAAGCTCCGGCTGACGGGCAGCACCTTCGAGAAATTTCCCGCCCAGCAGCGCAAAACCAATAGCGGTGCCAAGTGCGGTAGCGACGAAGATCATGCCGACGGCAATCACGGTATTGGCCTGAATCTGCGCGATCAGGCTGGCCAGTTCC
>JAZBPR010000098.1:0-2740 GCA_036351735.1 Wenzhouxiangella sp.
ATCACATCCTCCAGGCGCAGGATCTTGCGGATACACTTCTCCAGAAGCGCGGGTCTTACAGGCTTTACCAGATAATCGATCGCATTGGTGCCAAAGGCGTCCAGCGCGTAGTGGTCGTAGGCGGTGACGAATACGAGCTGGTAGTCCATATCCGCCGTGGCCCTGGCGACGTCGAAGCCTCCAACCTCGGGCATCTCGATATCCAGAAAAACGACATCCGGCGCGTGGCGACGGATTTCCATGATGGCCGTACTCCCATCACCGATTTCTGCAATCACTTCCAGGGCATCAAACGCGTCTATGACCTCGCGCAGATTGCTGATCGCAGCCGGTTCATCGTCAACAATAATGACGCGCCTGTGGTTGGATTTTTTCTGCACCACGTCAGATCGTCGCCGCTTTGACAGGAACATCGATTCTGAGCAGGCCACCTTCAGGCGTTGAATCGAGCGCCAATGTGAAGTCTGTACCGTACTTCACGCTCAACGTCTGGCGAAGGATTCGCATGCCATTCCCCTCGACAACGGTGTCAGGATCGAAGGGAGGACCGGTATCCCGGCACTCGATCACCAGTCGCGCGTTGTCGATGCGCGCGCTGAGCGCAATCTCTGCGGAGCCCGCGTAGGGCGCCACCGCGTGCTTGATGGCATTTTCGATAACGGGTTGCATGAGCAGCGGGGGTACGCCCACCTGCGATGCCTCGGTCGATAGGTGAATCTCGAAGCTCAACCTCTCCGGAAAGCGTTTCTGCTGCAGCTGCAGGAACAGCTCGACCAGCTTGAACTCCTCGCCCACCGTTGACCGACTGCCCTTTGCCAACTTGATATTGCTGCGCAACAGATCGGATAGATCGAATACGATTTCCTTCGCTCTGGCGGGGTTCCGTGAAATCTCGGACGTGATCAGGTTCAGCGTATTGAACAGGAAGTGCGGGTTACTCTGGGACCTCAGCATACTGAGTTCCGTCTCCTGGCGTGCCAGCCGCTCCGCGTAGACCTGCTCCCGCTCGGCGACCAGCTTCTGCACGCCGACGTAGATAGCGATCTCCAGCAATAGGAAGACCCGTGGTGCGAGAAGGGACACGCCGACCTCCGGGTCAATCCAGTCGGGCTGCTGGACCAGCGGGCCAAGAGCGCCCCCGACGCTGATGATGACGAGTGCGTGCAAGACCAGCTGCGGCCAGAAAGCATCGGGCCGCAAATATCCGGACATCAGTTTCTGCAATGGTCGCAGAATTGCCAGCGAAACAGCGAAGACTAGCCACAGTCTGGCCGCAGCGAGTAGAAAGTCCGGGAGTGAAAAACGTCCGAGGTCGGCCAGTACGCCGGCCATGACGATAGCGTTCAGACCGGGCCAGACCAGGAGGAAAACAAGGAGCTGCAGTCGAGCATGGTCAGGACCCGCTGGCTTTGCCTCGATATCGTCAATACCTGCTGTCACGCTGTCAGCCGTCACTCTGGTCGCCGCGTTGGGCAGACTCATTGTACAAAGCGGTGGGATAGCTTATCCGGCCTAGCAGCACCATTCGTGCGCTCTATTGCACTGCTCGTACAGACCCCGCTTCAGATTCGCCCGTCAGGCACCTAACTTGGCTGCCAATGCTCAGGGCGGCACTTGCGCGCCTGTTTCACATTGGATCGGGAGAACCTGTAATGAAAATCCTGCGGACCACAGCCGCGCTCGTCGTAATCGGCGGGCTCATTGCTTGTAGTGATAGTGGCGACAGCAGCGCGGTGGATACCGACGCACCGCCGGTCGCTGAAAACCCGGCGCCGGCTGAACCCGAGCCGACCGTGCCATTTCAGGAACTGTACGATCAGGGCGTCGATCGCTATCTGGGTGTCTATACCCCGATGCTTTCCCAGGCTGCTGACGGCGGCGCTGTCACCCATTTGTTTGGTGAGGGTGATGGTCCGCTTTGCTACACGGGCAACCCTTTTTCAATGTCAACCCGGGACGGGACCAGTGACGCGCTGCTGATCTTCGTGCAGGGCGGCGGGATTTGCGGTACCCAGGCCTGCGAGGCGGTGGAGGATCCGATCCCGTTGTTCGACATCGGCCTGTTGAGTGCCGCCGATCAAAACAACCCCGCAGCAGACTTCAACCTCGGTTACGTACCCTATTGCGATGGCACGCTGTTCACCGGCGACCGCGACCTCGATACGAATGGAGACGGCATCGATGACCGTTTCTTCCGCGGTGTACAAAATCTGTCTGCCGCGCTGGATGTCATCGCCAACACCTATCCCGCGCCCAGCAGGATACTGCTTGCCGGCAATAGCGCGGGCGGCTTCGGCACACACACTGCGCTTCCGCTCGTGCGGCGCTTGTATCCCGAGGTGCCGGTTGACCTAATCAATGACTCGGGTACGGGAATTCTGGAACCGGGCGATCAGGACGGCCTCAACGAGTACTGGAATGCAGCCAGCAACTTCCCCGCGAGTTGCACCGACTGCATCGGTGACGACGGCAACCTGACCGGATACCACCGTTATCAACTGGCCGAGGATGAAAACGTGCGCATGGGATTCATCAGCTCGACCGCGGATGAAGTCGTCCTCGGTTCATCAACGATCGACCAGGCCACCTTCGAGAACGAGCTGCGCGAGGCGGTGGCCGAGCTTGAAACTGCCTACCCCGACCGGTTCCGCAGCCTTATTAACGAGGGCGAGGAGCACACCTTCATACTCAGGCGCTTCGATTTCGAGATCGGCAATACGACGGTACGGGAGTGGATTAC
>JAZBPR010000099.1:0-4917 GCA_036351735.1 Wenzhouxiangella sp.
GAGGGCGACAAGGTTCTCCCCGTCAGCGCTCATCGAAACCGACTGGATGTTGGGGACCTTGGCAAAACTGTCGATGGGGATTAGGTCAGCCTGTGCAGGACTGGCAAAAGAACCGACAAGGCCGCCGACTGCCAATAAGGACAATACAGAACGCTTCACTATGCTGATCTCCTAAGAATTAATGATGGGGCAAAGTGCAAAAATTTTGTACTAACCTGAGCACGACTCCGATACGGCTCAACTAGGCTTACTCGCCCATATACCGGCAGAGTAATTTGGTTGCTCCATTCGACCAAGGATTCGACAATTCCCCTTAAATTGCTTGTCAAATTCTGACGGTTGCGTGTCTCGGCGCATCAGTCTGATCAAGTCGGTTGATCGTTCTAAAACATTCTGCTCCGATACTCGATTGCATCCTTTCAGGTTGAAAGGCTATCCAAACACCGGAGCCACTTAGATTGGCCGGCCGACTGGTCAAAAGCGAGAGCAATCAGCAGGACTTGACAAGCAACCTATCTAGACATGAACAGAATGGATAGTGCGGTTTTCAAGCACATGAACGTGCAACCAAAACCCGAAACTGTCCATTCGAGAGGTTTGTCATGAATAAATTCATCCCCACCGTCTCATCTGCTGCATTCGGTATAGCTATTGCGGCTGCTAGCTGCACTGCTTTGGCTGACAACAGCTCTGCTGCGAGCGGTCAAGAGGACCGGTCGATTACGGTGTCCTATTCAGATTTGGACTTGTCTCACGCTGCTGGAGCAGAAACGCTTTACTCTCGGCTGCGTAACGCTGCCAATGCCGTTTGTGGTCCAAAGGTCGATCTTCGCAAATTGCGCGAGAGGCGAACCCGACAGCAGTGTGTGGCGTCAGCTCTGGATAACGCCGTCGCAGATGTTGCCGCACCAGAACTGCAAGAACTTCACTTCGCAGAGACCGGGCGTCAGACCGTTGAGAACAATAGAGCTCTGGCGAGCTCAGAATAATCAATTTATCGATGCGCTCTGCCGGTTTGAAGGCTTTGATTCCTAAAGTCGCCAAGAATCGGTATCACTTTTGGTTTCAAAGGCCGTAGGGAAATCGGCTCGACCATGCAGGAAAGCCTCGACAGCACGGATGGCGCGAATACCCCGTGCTGTCGAGGCCTGTCTATCGATCATCCGACTCCTGCATTGGCTGACAGGAGTGATCTCGCCTCAGGAGACGAGGTGTGCATCTCCGGACCGAAACTTGGACCACGCCTCTGCAGCCTGGGCCGGCCAATTCAAGCACCAAATGTCCCGCCGTTACCGAATGCTCAGATAGGAGCGATTGTTGAACAGAGAGGTTCATACGAATGCCTGTCATAGTCACATTTGACATCAGCAACTATAAAAACAACGATCACGCTCGTTTGCGAGCAATGTTTGAAAGGTTTGGCTGGGAGAGGATAGGGGGAACCGCGTACCGGTATCCGCGTCTTGATGCTGGCGGTGAGCTGGTAGAAGACTGGCTCAACCACGTCGTTCCGGCAATAATGATGTTCCGTTCCTACCTATGGAACTATCCCGAAGTAGAGCTTAAGAGATTTTCGATACACACCAATTGTTCCGTTGGAGTGAATTCGACCAACTACATTGGTAGTACGGTCGTTCCGGGCTCCTTGGCCGCCAATTCCAAACCGAGTGCTCCCGGCCAGTTCGGCAAGCAAAAACTCGAAGCCTGGCTCGACGGAATTCCATACCCTTACTAGAGCTATTTGGTTGAATCGTCGCCCTCCTTTCGCCACTTTTCTGTCTTCATCCCTTCGCCTGAACGAGCTGGGAGAAGACAACGATGGTCAAAAGGAAGACGAGCACTGCGAGGGTCAAGAACGCCGGCATGGTCAGACGGACCTGGTCGTGTGCGCTTGCGATCGCTGCCGCGAACTGCCTTTTAAAGCCGAGTAAGCAGAAGAGGAGGCTTGCGATGGCGACCGGGATGGCGGCAGCCGTAAAGCTTGGGATACTACCGCCCTTATTGAAGTACTCGCTGGCGACGAGCCCAAGAAATCCGATCAGCCCTAGCCCGAGAATTTGCCCGGTGCGGCGAACCAAGTCCTCAGGTGATCGCCATACCCACCCTAGTTGGTAGAACAGGACCAGGAGCGGAAACATCAGGCCGACAAGTGCCAAGCAGATCAGCAGTACAGCCTCGACTGTGGTGTATGGCGCCTGGAGCCCTAAAGCGGCCATTCAGCCTAATCGCCGATCGAGAAAGTCACCGCGATCCAGAACATTCTGGATTGGCTATTCACTGGCCTGGTCTGTCAACCAGGCCACTGCCCGCCTGTGAAACAGATCCGAAGGCTCACCGGAAAACAGTCTGGTGAACGACGATTCCAGGCTATCGTGGTGCGTGAAGCCGTGATCCAGGCCCTTCAAGACCTCAACCCGCGCAGATTCCGGATGATTGCGGTTGACAATCTGGGCGGCCATCGCATGGTCTGACTCCGTCGCGACCCAGTCATATTCGCCGTGAAGCACCAACAATTTGCCTTCGTAACGCTCCCAAGCCGGCCAAAGCGCTGCTGCATCGGCTTCACGGTGGAACACCAGAGCTCGACCAGCAAAGCTCTCCAGGGGCCCCATCTGCTGTTCCGCAGTTTTCGCCAGATCAGGCATCGTTCGCCTGACTTCATCGGGCTCCAGACCTTGAATCAGGAGCGCGGCAACGACCTCACGCTGGGCCCTGAGCGCTTCATCATGAATATCGGGTGCAGCGAGCGGGTGCAGCATGGCTCGACTGCGGAAATTCGAAATCAAATAATCTGCCCATGGCGAGACACCCCCGCCCCACGAGATGGCGCCCGCGAAGTCGAGGGCTTCGGCGACCAGCGGAAACTGATAGCCGCCCATGGAAATGCCAATGGCGTAGAGACGAGACGAATCGATCGATGCACGAGCAGAAAAAGCCTGTGCCGCGGCCTGATAGGCTTTCACTTCCCGGTCGAAGCCCCCTTCCCGACATGCGATGCCATCGCTATCGCCGACCCCTGGTTTATCGGCAAAGCTGACGGCAAAACCGGCATGGAGCAGGTCGAGAAAGATTCGCGAGCGGTTGTGCGACCGGCCGGCGATCTGGTCAATCGACTGACAGGTGATTCCTTGGATGTAGAAAACTCCGGGCAGGCCGTTCTCGTTGGCCAGGTCGGAGGAATCGGGAATCAACGTGACCGTTCGGATTCTGAGACCGTCTGAGCTCCTGACCTCTCCGTATTCCACATGAGCGTCAGGCACTTGACTCACAGAAGACGCCTCGGGCACGACAGTGACTGACCTTGAGTCGCCGGCCACATCGAAGGTCAACTCGGCAGGCTGGCCCACAGGCAGTTGGTGAGTCAGCGCTTGAAGGTCGATCCAGTTGGCAACGGGCTGCCCTGAGATGGCTCGGAGGACAGCACCGGCCTCAATACCCGCTTCTTGATAAACCGAATCGGTCGGGGGAGCCGCCACAACGATTCCTTTGGCCGACGGCTGCAGAGCGATGCCAATCGAACCCCTTCGTTCCAGAGGCTCGGACTCGTCCGCCCAGGAAGCGAAGCTTACAACGAACAGCGCCAAGGTGACGATCAATCGAGCAAGACTCATGAAGCCTCCGAAACAGTTCTGGTGCAATGATCCATCAGGATTAGGCAATTTTCGAGAAATTGCTTGTCAGATTCTGAAGATTGAGCGCACTAACTCAACGAGACCGACCTCCAGTCCGAAGGCGACGTGCCAAAGGAGCGACGAAAGGCTTTGGAGAAGGTAGGCAGGTCCGGGTAGCCACAGTCAAAGGCAATTTGTGTCACTGAAAGATCTGAGCTCTCAAGCAGCGCCACAGCGTAATTTAGCCTTTGTGCCTGCAGGTAGCGTGCCGGGGTGATCTGATAGACCCTGCTGAAGTCTCTCGCGAAAGCAGCACTGGACTGCTGCGCAAGCTGTGCCAACGTCTCTACCGACCAAGCCTCGCTAAACTCCTGATCCATAGCCCGTTTAGCTCGCTCCAGGCCACGAAGAACCCGGGTTCGGGTCAAGGGATCAACCCGGTCGACCAGCGCCTCGTGCTCCAACCATCGATGGGACCATCGCCGAAGCATTTCTGCAACAGCACCGGCGTCCTTTATTGCCGCAGAACCAGAAATGCCCAGCGAATCAAAATCGAAAACGGTCGGCGCCTCGTGTCCGGGGAACCGATCAAGAAACGCGATAATCGGCGAAGCTTCCTGCTCAGTGAAGTAGTAACAGCGTCCCAAAGTGTCCCAACGGCTCTGAACCTGTACCCGGTAATTCGTCTCGGACGCCATCAGGAGAAATTCGCCCGCATGCAGGGCGACGCGGCGCTCTTGGAAGTTGTAGACCTCGGTGCCGCTGAATACCGCCTTCAACGAATACATCGGCGCCTGTAACTCCAGGTCAAGGTGTCGTAACTTTGATTCCACCGAAAAACTCTGGCCGCGCGGTCGGCGCGGAATCACCGAGTCGTTGTCCACACGATGATCTTGACCTGCTCGCCAGAAATGGACCTTATTCAGAGGATTTTGAACTTTCTCGTTCATCATCTCAGTATAAATGACGGCTCCGTCTTGATCGTTTAACGGGCGCAGAGGACGCGGTTAGCTTGACCTGACACGACAAGCTCCACTGCATGCTTGAAATGTTCGACTCTCATCACCCAACTAGGTTCATAGGTCACAGAGGGGAATTGGGTTCGCTCATCCGTCGCCGCAATTGGCTTTAGCTCTTCTCTACACCCTTTACGCATCGCTAATGCTTTTTTCTGAATAGGATTTAATTTTTGCATGGACATTGCTATCGCTTCTTCTTGCGCAAGGCGTGGAAAGCAAAATAAAAAATTCCAATGCTCATGGCAAAAACCATCCAAAGACCACTGATCGGGACAGGTACAGCCTGC
>JAZBPR010000100.1:0-5194 GCA_036351735.1 Wenzhouxiangella sp.
CCCGCCGGACGCGAGAGCGCGCCGATGTAGGGCTCTTCATTGAACGCGTTGTTGATGCCACCGTAGACTTCGTAACGATCGTTGATAAACCACGATGCGGTGAAGTCGTGGACGAGCGAAGAACCGGTATTGGCAATATTGACAAAGTCAGGATTGCTTGCAATGTCGTTGTTGGTCACACCAGTTGCTCGCTGGCTTGATTCGTAGCGACCGCTCCAGCCAATCCGGAAATCACTAATGCGCCAGTCGATGTTGAGGTTGGCAATCCACTCCGGTCGACTCAACTCGCCCAGAACGTCGGTGATTTCATCAGGCGCCGAAACGTCTCTGGTTTCGTCATTCTTGAGGAACCGTGTACCCAGAGAGGAGAAAATCAGCTCGCCGTTCTGCGCACCCCCCAGAAATTCAGGCACGTCCATCCGATAGTCCACCCGCCAGTCAATACCGCTGGTCTTTACTGCAGCCAAGTTGATTAGCCCGGAGCGGAACCCTGTGATAAACCCATCGGTTGGATCCCGATCGATCGCGGCACAGAACTGATTATTGAGCGTCGGTGCATCCACACAGTTTGATGCAATCTGGAAAGCGCCCAAAGAATTGATCAGACCGTCAATCTCGATTTCGTAGTAGTCAAGGGTGACGATCAAACCGTCAAGCGCACCGCCGAATTGGCCCCGGGGACTGAAGACGGCACCAATCGTAAATGTGTCGGCCTCTTCCGGCTCAAGATCGGGATTGCCTCCACTCACGCCGGGAATCCGCGCAGAGACAAAGTTGGTTGAGTTGAAGGCATCGGGGCCATCACCCACCTCACCAACCAGTGCGCGGCAGTTAGCTTCGCGGAACTCTGATCCACCGTCGATGAACTGCGGGTTACAGGGATCGTCATCGGCGCCGAGGAATGCTGTGAACTGTGGTGAGAAGGCCTCACCAATGTTTGGCACACGAACGGCCCGCGATACGGTCGAACGCACAGTCAGCGAGGTAACCGGCATCCAGCGGCCACCGAATGACCAAGTGTCGGTTGTCCCGAAGGTCTCATAGTCTGAATAACGATAGGAACCGGTCACTTCCAGACGCTCAGCCAACGGTACGCCTTCAAGGATAGGAATACGCGTTTCGGCGAAATATTCCTGAACCTCAATCCGCCCACTAGACGGATTGACCGGGCCACCGTTGGAGCCAATCGTTCCAAACGTCAAGCCCGCCGCTTCAAGCCCGCCGGGCTGGAAAGCACTTTCCTCATCGCGATACTCATAGCCTGCGGCAAAGGCAATCGGGCCGGCAGGCAGACTGAACCAGGGCTCACTGTCGCCGGAGATAGAGGTCGTGAACACGTGCTGTTCGATGTCATTGACCGAGGTCTGCGGCTGATAGATGAAGTCTGCAGCGGCCTGACTGATCGAATTGAAGCCGAAGAGATTGACCGGCACGCATTGGCCATCACCCGGCTGGAACGTCGTGATCTGGAAACCGGGGTTCTGAGCGGGAAACGGAGACGACGGCGGCACATTCGCGCTGGGGTCAATATCAGACCGACATACGATGTTGCCCGTCTCCGGATCAATCACCGCATCAATCGCCGCGAAATACCGGTCTTCCACGCGTGCACGACCGGTGATATCGGCATCGGTTCGTCCGTAAACGTAGGCGACCTCATAATCGAACCCAACGCCCGGAATTTCCCCCTCAAGCCCGAGCACGCCGCGGAAGGTCTTGCGCTCGGCGATCGGGTTTGAGCGGGCGGTGGCATCGAGAACGTCGCGAGACATCACCAGATTTGTCTCTATCCCCTCTGCCTGAAGGGTGGCAATCTGGGCCCGAAGCGCTTCAGGGATAAACGGGTTGTCGAGCGAGATGGGGATATCGTCGTTGAATCCGTTGACCTGATTACTCTCGATGGTTTCGCTGACCACGAACTTGCCGTCGGCAAACAGGTTGACGTTGGGATGCAACTCATAGTCGAAAGCGGCTTGGAACAGGAAACGCTCGGAGTCCGGCAACAGGATTTCATCATCCGGTTCGGCAGACACCCCATCACCACCCGAAGCGTTGAAACCGTCGATGAAAACGTCGCCCGGGTTGTAGGGCCGCAGCACGCCGTTATCGAAGATCTGGCAGGCCGGAATTCCCTGACTGCCCAACGGGAAGTCGCAACCCGGCACCCCACCACTGAGCACAGCGTCCACAAAGGCGCTACCGGTCAGCGAGATAATCCCGGATGCACTCGAGATGGGCAAACGCTCGTCAGGCAGGAATACGTTGGCAAAGCGCGGGTCAATCCCGAAAGCTTCTTGCACCGCCGGGCCGTTGGGCAGCAGCGAACGTAAGCCTGCCCCGGCAAAATCCCGATCCCCGGCAAAGATGGGCTCAACCTGCTGATACTCTGCCGCGAATACCATTGAGCCGCGACCGGCATCGAAGTCCATGCCGTTTGCGATAGAGACGAAGAACTCTTCTGCATCGCCCTCGCTGGAAATTCCGGCCTGGCTGCGAAGTTCCAATCCGTCAAAGCTGGAACCATCACGCATGATGAAGTTCACAACCCCGGTTACAGCGTCAGCACCGTAAATTGACGATGCACCACCGGTTAACACTTCAACGCGGTCCAGCAATGCAGTCGAGATGGTGTTGACGTCGACGGATGCCTCACCCTCGATACCAGAAACATGGCGACGGCCATTCTCCAGCACCAGGGTACGCTCCGCTCCGAGATTACGCAGGTTGAGCAGGGAAGCCCCAAGGGGGGTTCCATTGAACGCTGAATAAGAAGCTGGAAGCGATGCCTGCAGCTGCGGGCTTTCTCTGAGCAATGCTCCAATATCCAACTCACCTGAACCCCGAATTTCCTCACCGCCCAGCGAAACGACCGGGCTTGCTGAATCCAGCGTGCTGTCAGCGTCTAATCGTGAGCCGGTCACAACCAGTCGGTCAGTGACTTCCTCTGTACTCTCTGACTCTTGATCGGGCGTCGGTTCATCTTGCGCGTGCAACGGCATTGAGCCGAGGCCAAAGGTCAGCAGCGCGGCTGAAATTGCCGTCACCAGCGGGCGGGGTTGCAGGGTTTGAGCCATCTTTTTCTCCTGAGCTGGACGAAATCAGTAACTGAAAATAACTGATTCTTAACCCTGATGCAACGCACAAAACATGGTGTGGCAATTTTTTCTTAGCAATTCAGCCCGTATTCTGCAGCCCTTGGGCAATGCCGTGAACGCTGGTAATCAGCGCTTGTTCGAGTTTTGTATCTTCTCGATTTCCGTGGCGCCAGCGGGCCAATAAGTCCACTTGAGCAAAGCTCATGGGGTCGATGTAGGGATTGCGCAGCAAAATGGAGCGCCTGAGCGTGGGGTCACGCTCCAGCAGGCTGTCTTGTTCACGGATGGCACAGATCAGTTCTTCGGTTCGCTCGAACTCGGACTGGATAAGCGGGAAGTAGCGCTCACCCAGTGCGCCGGCCAGCCCGGCGTAGTGAGCGGCGATCGCCATGTCGGACTTCGCCATCGCCATTTCCGCATCCTGAAGCAGGTTGGCAAAGAAACGCCAACGCTGATTCAGATCGCGCAGACCTTCAATCCCCAACTCATCCCTGAGCGCCTCCAGCCCACTACCCAGTCCGAACCAGCCCGGCAGACTGTGCCGGCTCTGTCCCCAGGAAAAGACCCAGGGGATCGCTCGCAGACCATCGATGCCGGATTTTTTCTGGCGGGATGCAGGACGCGAGCCGATCCGCATCCGCTCGATAACATCAATAGGTGTGGCTAGGCGGAAATACTCGGCAAACTCAGCGCTGCCATAGACCAATTCGCGGTAAGCCGCTCTGGACCTCTCGGCCAGACGCGCCATTGTTTGATCGTCCTGGGTCTGCTCTTTCTGACATCCCATGCCCAGCGTTGCCTGAATAACCGCTCCTGTCGCTTGCTCAAGATTGCGAGTCGCAATTGCCCGCAGGGCATATTTTCGGTGAATGACCTCACCTTGCTCGGTCAGCCGCAGCCGACCGGCTACCGAACCCGGCGGAGCCGCCATGACTGCACTGTGAGTCTTGCCACCACCGCGACCGACCGTTCCTCCTCGACCATGGAAAAAAAGTAGTCGGGTATCGGCACTCGCAAACAGATCTGTCAGACGACGCTGGGCATCCTGAAGGGACCAGCGCGAGGCCACCATGCCACCGTCCTTGTTGCTGTCCGAGTAACCGAGCATAATCATCTGGCGATTGTCGCGGCGGCGTAGCAGTTCTTTCCAGGCCCGGGAATCCAACAAGCCTCTCATTACACCCTCGGCTGCCTGAAGATCGCCGACGGTTTCAAACAGCGGCACCAAATCAATCTTGGCATCCTCGATTCCGGCTGCCCGTGCCATCAGCCAGGCGGCGAGCACATCGTCTGCGTTGCGGCTCATGCTGACAATCAAGGTGCCAACCGACCGCTCGCCAAACCGATAGTGTGCGGTTGCCGCAGCTTCCAGAAGCTTGAAGACCGGATGGTCATCAGGTTTCGGCGTGTGCCCCTGTTCCAGACGCTTAAGCAGAATGTCTGTTCGCTCGTCTGGCAGCCGTTCGGTCCACTCCGGATCTTCAAACTGGCGCGCGACCGCCTCGTGCAGATCGCCGGAATCCACCCGCAGATCCAGAGCGGCCAGGTGAAAGCGGAAAATATCGACTCTTCGACGAAGACGCTGGACAGGAAACAGACCGGCCCGCGACCCGCCGTAGGCACGAATGCTGTCGATGATCAGGTCCAGATCCTCCAGCAGCTGCTCGGCCCGTTCGTATCCAGCACGGTGCTCTTCCAGGGTACCGCGCAGGCGGGCATCGACAAAGCAAAGCAGGACCCGATAGGGCATATCCCGGTGGCGTGCGGGCACCTGCTTTTCGACTTCAGGGAGGAGTCGTCGGTACTCAACAATCCGGTCTTTTACCGACGAGCTGACGCCAGCCCGGCTTTCTGTATGGCTGAGCAGGCGGTTCAGTCGGCCGATTTCTCGCCGATAGTTCGCGATCACCTGTCGACGCTGCTCGGCCAGCGTCCCCAGGACAGTTTCCGGGCCAACGTTGGGATTGCCGTCCATATCGCCCCCAACCCAGGAACCAAAACGCAACACGGTTGGCATATCGCCCGGCCAGTCGTCGATTCCAAAAACCTGCCCGGCAGCATCGGCAATTGCCTCATGGATCAGCGGGGCAACTCGGTAA
>JAZBPR010000101.1:0-12327 GCA_036351735.1 Wenzhouxiangella sp.
AGCAATGCCGTATTCAAAATCAGTGCAGAGGGGGGGATGGCTGAGATTCAGGATGCGCGTGCGGGGATTCCGGGTGGAACTCTGGAGATCGTCGGTGATCTGGCAGTCGAGGAAGAAGCCAGCTTGTTCGCCTTGCAAGCCAGAGTGGAAATCGACCAACTGTCCACAACGCTGGCTTCATTCGGCATCCCGCTGGTCGCGGATGGTGTTGGCCAGATACTGATCGAGCCTTTCGATGGGGGGGGTGTCGCGGCTCTCGCCCAAGGCAGTCTGCGTTTCTTTGATGGTTCTCTAGACGCGCTTGAAGCCGTGCGCACGGCGCTTGGCGCTGAGGCCCAAAAGGAGTTTGATGCTCTGGAAGGCCTGTTTATCCTGCGGGCTGATGGAATCGAATTTCCGCGCCTGCAAATCCATCGGGGCTCTGAAACTCTGGAATTCAGCGACCTAAGGCTTGACGGCTACTCTGAGCTTTCAGGCCAGGTCGGACTGGCCGGAACAACGAGCTCGAAGGAAAATGTGAGTCTCTCTGGCACGCTGGCGCAGCCGCTGCTGCTTGAAAGCCACGAGGTCCAACTCTCTCAGTGACGCTTGATGCGGCGGGCCGCGATAGCCGAATCGGTTTGGCGGCGGGGCTGGGTGCGTTTTCCATCTGGGGATTGGCGCCGGTTTATTTCAAGCAGCTGGCCGAAGTCCGGGCAGATGAAATCATTGCTCATCGAGTGGTGTGGTCGGTTCTGTTTTTGGGCCTTGTCCTGCTGTTTCGCAAGCGCACTGCGGTCTTTGGGCATTTACGTCTGACCCGCCGTGAGTTTCAGGCGCTTTGTCTAACCTCGTTGCTGATCTCCGCCAACTGGCTCCTGTTTGTTCATGCCGTCAATACCGACCGAATTCTGGCGACCTCCCTAGGCTATTTCATCAACCCACTGATGTCGGTCGTTCTGGGTTTGCTGGTTTTTCGGGAGCGCCTGGTTCCCGCACAGACCCTGGCGGTTTTCATTGCGGCAGCAGGAACGGCTTACATGGCCTGGCGGCTCGGCCAGGTCCCATGGATATCGCTGACCCTCGCTGGCAGCTTCGCCGCCTACGGGGTGATTCGCAAATTATTGAATGTGGGTCCCATGGTGGGCCTGTTCTGGGAAACGCTGATCATCAGCCCGCTTGCCCTGATCTGGCTGTGGCGACTGGGTTTTGAGGGGGTCCTTATTTTTGATCTGGCGCGGCCGACGTCCGCCCTGCTACTTGCCGGAACGGGAATCTTGACGGTAGCGCCGCTGCTGCTCTTTGCAGCGGGTGTACGACGCATCCCGTTGACCACCATAGGTCTGCTGCAATACCTAGCGCCCAGTATCACTTTTGTTCTCGCCATTTTTGTTTATGGTGAGGCCTTTACAATGGATCACGCCATTACATTCGGACTGGTCTGGCTGGGCTTGATTCTGTTTTTCTGGGCCAGTTGGCAACGTTTCCGACCGGCTTAAGCCATGACTTTCTTTTCGCTATGACAGAATCCGCTGTGCAACGTCCGACTAGTCGAAGGGTCTCTTCTCTGGCGGCTTTGAAGCCGTTTCTAGCCCGCTATCGCCTTCAACTGACACTTGCTGGGCTGTTTTTGCTCGTTTCAGCTGCCGGTGCACTGTCCATTCCCCTGGCGGTTGGTCAGGTCATTGACCGGGGTTTCATGGCAGAGGATCTGGAACGGATCAACCGCTGGTTCTGGCTGTTGTTCGCGGCAGCGACGGTGATGGCGGTCGGTGGCGGGCTGCGCTTTTATTGGGTCAGCTGGCTAGGTCAGCGGGTGGTAGCGGACTTGCGAACTGCTGTTTATGGGCGGATTCTGAGCATGAGTCCCGAGTTCTTTGCCCGCACTCGCACCGGCGAGGTCTTGTCCCGGCTCAATACCGATACCACGCTGGTCGAAACGCTGGTCGGCTCGACGATCTCATTCGGAATACGCAATCTGGTGATGCTCACGGCCAGCGCCGTCGCGCTGATTCTGACGGCGCCCAATCTGGCCGGAATCATTGGCTTGCTGATTGTCCTGATGATCTTGCCGGTGCTCGTCCTGGGGCGATGGGTGAGGCGATTGTCACGGGCTGCACAAGACCGGATCGCCGACATCAGTGCGCTGGGCGATGAGGCGATCAATGCGGTTCAAACGGTACAGGCTTTCGCTCAGGAAGGCCGCGAGCAGGCACGCTTTGAGAACACAGTCGAGGAAGCCGTGGATGCTGCACGGCGTCGGATCGCGGCCAGCACGGTGCTGATTGTCCTAGTCATTCTGCTGACTTTTGGTGCGATCACTTTTGTCCTGTGGTTGGGCGCCCGTGCCGTGTTGAGCGGATCAATGAGCCCTGGACAGCTCGGACAGTTCGTGATGTACGCTGCCATTGCCGCCGGCTCCACGGCCAGCTTGAGCGAAATCTGGTCACAACTGCAGCGCGCCGCAGGCGCGATGGAGCGCTTGGCTGAACTGCTGTCGATCGAGCCGGTCATTCGCTCGCCGGAGCATCCTCAGCCGTTCCCCTCGGGTCCCTTGGCGTTGAGTGTGACCCGGTTGAGTTTTGCCTACCCGGCCAGATCGGATGTTGCAGTTCTCAAAGACCTGAATTTCAGGGTCGAGCCGGGCGAAACCGTGGCACTTGTGGGGCCATCGGGTGCCGGCAAATCCACATTGTTTCAGCTGTTGCTCCGGTTTTATGACCCGGATCAGGGGGCGATCGAGCTCAACGGGATCGATTTGCGCCAGCTTGATGTACAGGATCTTCGGCTGGGTCTGGGCTTTGTTCCCCAAGACGTCACGGTGTTCTCAGGATCGGCGACCGACAACATCACCTATGGCATACCAGCCGCGCTTGCCAAAGACGTGAAAACCGCGGCTAGAAGTGCACACGCCGACGAATTCATCGAGCAGTGGCCGGAGGGTTACGCGACCTACCTCGGTGAAAAGGGCGTTCGCTTGTCGGGCGGGCAGCGCCAGCGCATCGCCATTGCCCGGGCGCTGATCAAAAAGCCCGCGTTGTTGCTGCTTGATGAGGCCACGGCCAGTCTGGATGCGGAAAGCGAGCGCCTTGTTCAGACCGCGCTGGATGAACTCAGTCGAGACAGGACAGTATTGGTGATTGCCCATCGTTTGGCGACAGTCCGCCGGGCGGATCGGATTCTGGTCCTGGAGGCGGGGCGGGTGGTTGCGGAAGGCAACCACGAGCAATTGCTGCACAGCAGTGATTTATACGCCCGTCTGGCGCGACTTCAGTTTCTGGACGGCGGTCAAAGTGCTTCGTAGGTAAAGCGCTGACCGCCGACTGATGCCTCGGCCATCAGGCCGCCTCGGGTCATGTTGAACACGGCCACACCGCGCTCATAGCTGGTGGTAGCCGCTGCCCCGGCAGTCGCGGCAACCGCTGTCGCTTGGGCCGAGAACTCAAGATTCCCGCGCTGGAAAGTTCTCAAGGCAGCCTGATCCCGAAAAAAGATCACCTGGCTGTAGGTTTGGGCGCCGATTTGAGCACCGATGGTTGCTTGCGATGTGGTGGCTCGTCCAATCGGTTCGCCACGCTCAAAGACAACCCCACGTCCGAATCCGCCACCAACCCAGAATCCGCCTTTGGCGATCTCCGGAAAGACGGCATAACCATAAGCGTTGCTGACCCAGTCACGCAGCCCGGGATCTTCAGCTACAAACTGATCCAGTACCGCGCGCGATTCGCGCAGCATTCGGTCGTCGGATGGGGTGCTGACGCAACCGACCATTATCAGCAGGGTCAGTAAGGTGATGGATGCCCGGATCAGTGGTTTCATCGATATCCTCGATAGGATTTCAGCAAAGTGGCAAAGTTTGCATCAGATTTAGGAAGTGCCGGATGAAGGCTTGAGCATCTGCAGGGTGACGGCTGCAAAGTGACAGACGCTGCCGCCCAGGACAAACAAATGCCAGATGGCGTGCGAATACGGCAAGCGGTGATTGTGATAGAACACCGTGCCTGCCGTATAGCAGACGCCGCCTGCGATCAGCCAGACGAGAGCGGCGGGCTCCAGGGCCTGCACCAAGGGAACAAATGCGACAACGACCAACCAGCCCATACCGACATAGGTTGCGGTCGACAGGTATCGGAAGCGGCCGGTGAAGAACAGCTTCAGGACGATCCCGACAACTGCCAGCCCCCAAATCACGCCAAACAGTGACCAGCCCCAACCGCCGCGCATGGCGGCGATCGTGAACGGCGTATAGGTACCAGCAATCAGCAAAAAGATTGCGCAGTGGTCCAGAACCTTGAGTTTTGATTTGACCTCGGGGTCAGTGGCCAGGTGATAGAGCGTCGATGCGCTGTAGAGCAGTATGAGCGTCGCCACAAAGACCGAAACACTGACCAGTTCACGCACCCCCGCATGCAGTGCGGCTTCCGTGATCAACACCGCACCCGCGCCGACAGCAAGCAGCACGCCCAGGCCGTGCGTCAGCGCGTTGGCGATTTCTTCCCGGTGAAGTTCTGGTTTCAACATGGCCCAGATGGTAGCACTGCCACCCGTGGAGTTCAGATATCGCGCAACCAGAACTGCATGAACTTGGCCGTCTCTGCGCTCTGATCCACGTCTTTCCATGAGAACTGTGCTTGCAGGCCATCTTGGGGCGCATAGCCCCGCTTGTTCCAGAAAGCGTCCAGTGGTCGATAATCACCAGGGCACAGGGGGTGATCCGGCGGACGCTTGACGGCACAAAATGTGGTCCGTGAAAAGCCCAGGTCCCGGGCGTGGGATTCGCGCTCATCGAAGAACCGATGGCCAATGCCGTGTCCCCGCCATGATTGGTCGAGCACAGACTCGCCAAAATAGAACGTACTTTTCAGATCCAATCCGGCTTCAACGAAGGGCGCCTGAAAAGCAGGGTCGGAGGCGACCAGAGGCAAGCCCGTTGAGCAGCCGACGACCTCGTGTTTATCCAGAGCAAGGACGACAATGCTGTCAGGTGATCTGGCGTAGTCCACCAGATACCGGCGTTCGTAGTCGACTGATCCGTCATAAAGATAGGGCCATTCCCTGAATACGCGGATGCGCAGTTCGGCCAGCGACTCCAGCCACTGTTCAATCTCGGAGCCGCGGGCTCGGCGAATGTCGACCATGGCAGGATTCAGAAGCTCCTTCCAAGCCTCGATCAAGCCTCGATCAAGGCGCTCAACTCACTGACCTTTTGTTCCATCAGGTCCCGATCAGCGCGGCTCTCGACGTTGAGGCGGATCACCGGTTCGGTATTTGAAGCGCGCAGGTTGAAGCGCCACTGCGGAAACGCCAGGCTGATCCCGTCCGTCCGGTCCAGTTCAGCCTCTTGGTCGCCGAAGTGATTTAGCACGTGATCGATGACCTGCTGGGTGTCGGCTACCGAAAAATTGATCTCCCCGCTGCATGGATAGGCCTCAATTCGTTCATCGACCAGATCGGCCAGCCGCTTGCCCGTGGTCGATAGCATCTCTATCAGCAGCAGCCAGGGAATCATTCCGCTATCGCAATAGGAAAAATCACGGAAGTAGTGGTGAGCAGACATTTCGCCGCCGTAAATGGCGTCTTCAGCGCGCATGCGCTCCTTGATAAAGGCATGGCCGCTCTTGTTGATCAGGGCCTGCCCTCCAGACTCTGCCACCTGATCCAGCGTGTTCCAGGTCAACCTGGGATCAAGCACGATCTTGGCGCCGGGGTCGCGACTGAGCAGCTGCGAGGCGAATAGTCCGACCAGGTAATAACCTTCGATGAAGCGGCCCTGATGATCAAAGAAAAAGCATCGGTCGAAGTCACCGTCCCAGGCAATTCCGAAATCTGCCTGACTGTCGATCACGGCGGCTGCCGTTTCCGCGCGGTTTTCGGGTAGCAGGGGGTTGGGCACACCATTGGGAAAGAGACCATCCGGCTTATGGTGCAAGCGAACCACATCCAGCGGTAAGTCCCTGGCCAGTCGATCGAAAAAAGGCCCGGCACAACCGTTGCCGGCATTGACGACGACCTTGAGTGGCTGGAGCGCATTGACATCGATCATGCCCAGCAGCCGGTCGATATAGCTGTCGTTGACTTCGAGGCTCCTGTGCTGACCACGCTGACGGGCTGTTGGTGGCGCTTGTCTTTCAGCCACCCTTTGTTCCATCTGCTTCAGACCTGTATCGCCGCTGATGGGGATCGCCAGTTCGCGGACCATCTTCATGCCGTTGTAGTCGGCTGGGTTATGGCTGGCCGTCACCATGACGCCGCCACCCATGCCATCCAGGGAAGCGGCGTGGTAAACCAGCTCGGTGCCGCAAAGGCCAATGTCCAGGGTATCGATTCCGGCTTCGTTCAAGCCCTTGGCCAGCGCATCGGCCAGCTCTGAACTGGACAGGCGCATGTCGCGACCGATCACCACGGGGCCCGTCGGTTGCACGACAGCGGCAAACGCGTGGCCGATCCGGGTTGCACGCTCCGGGTTGAGTTGAGACGGGACCTGGCCACGGATGTCGTAGGCCTTGAATGGGCTGTTGGCGAGTTCGGGCATGGTTGATTTGATAGTGTTTGTGATGAGTTGTGACATTTACGCGCGGCGAATCGCGGTATCCGGGACTTCGACGCGTCGTTCATGGTTAAGAAGGGTGAGCAGGACGGCGACGCGTTCGGGGCCCGTTCGGGCCTGGAACAGCGCGCGATAGCCGGCCAGCGGGCCGTCGGTGATCTCGATGGTTTCGTTGGGTTGAAACTCGATGGTGCCGCCGAGATGCACGACCCCATGGTCATCGACCCGCTGACGCAGATCCTCCACGATCGCTGCGGGAACCGTCGCGATGTCGTTACCGTGTCGAACCAGTCCAACGGCTCCGCGGGTCGATCGGATCGGCGCCCAGTCCTGACCATCGGTAGCCAGCTTGATGAACAGATATCTGGGAAACATGGATTCGACGATCAGTTGTCGTTTTCCGTTGCGTACGCGAGACTCACGGACGCGTGGCAGGAAGGTCTCGAAACCCTGATTGCGCAGATGAAATTCAGCCCGCTCGTCCTGACGCGGCTTGCAGAAAACGGCGTGCCAGCGATGCGATGGAGCTGGTGCTTCTATGCCCATGCTTCCCCTGATGGCTCAAAAAGATCGATTAATTCACCATTGTCTTATGGGGTTCGACGGCATGCAAGTTCGATCTCAATTTTATGTTTGATGCGGATCCCGATGCCGAACGTTGCCCGGTGCGCATCCGAACCATCGACGGCAGGCGCGCCCGAAATTGGCCGCATCCTGATAGCCCAGATCGCTGGCAATTCTGGAGATCGGCTCGGTGGTATGCCGCAAGCGATGGAAGGCGACAGAAGCTTTGATGTCCGCTGAGACCTCTCGGTAGCTGATTCCGCAGGCTTTGAGCCTGCGATGCAGGGTGCGTTCGGACATGCCCAGCGCTTGAGCCATCGTTGCCTGAGAGGGTGGGTCTGACAGCCGGGCGAGAATCCGCTGGCGAATCTCGCGCTCCAGCCCGCTGCCCTGATGACTGCTCACCTCCAGGGTTCGCAAGGTCGCCATCGCATCTTCATGCATGCGGTTGTCAGCCAAAGTGCAGGGGAGGGTCAGTGCGCTCATTGGCAGTGACAGGACGTACTCCCGGCCGCTCAGATCAATCTTTTCGTGCAGTGCGAGTTCCAATGAGGGCCGCCGGGCGATGGGTTCTAGGGGCAGGCTGACCAGAAGCGCCTTTGCACGCGGACCCAGCATTCGCCGCACCAGACCGGCCAGTGCAAGCAAGTGGATCTCCATCAGGGTTGCCCAAGTCCCTTCCGGATTTGGGATGCCATCCAGGCGCGCCCGCCATGCACCGTCAAAAGAGTCCCGATGCAAATCCACGAATGGCATGCGAACCGCATGAAATCTTAGAAGAACGTCCAGTCCGCGGCCGATGGTCGGAGCGCTGATGACCGCAATTCCAAGAGGGCCATGATGAGCGGCCTCCATCTCCAGAGCGGGCTGGACATGCCAGCCCGGCTCCGCCCGCTGTTCTATGGCCTCAAGCAGGCGCAGGACCGAGATCAGGGGAACACGACGCTCCCCACTGAGTTCGTCGGGCAGGAGCCCGAGGGCGCGGACGATATCGTGGACATCCTCCGGCAGGGCGCTCAAAAAGTGGGTCAGATAGTGTCCTGACAGTCCGTTGAGGAAGCCGTCACCACCTCTGCTTGGCTGAAAATGACCAGTCATGGTCTACTTATACACTGGCCTGAGCCCTCAGATGCATGTCACAGTCATGTTTCGAGCCCTATTTGAGGTGTTGGATATGACGCAGGTTTTTTGTATTGAATCGGCCAAGGCGTCTGATCAGTACTCGGACACCAAGCGCTGGTGTTGGCTGCTGTCGGCATTTTTTCCGCTCTTGCCGGTGGTCGCGATCGGTTTGCAGATCGCCACCGGCTGGGAGTGGGTGCTGGTCTTGCCTCTGATCGTGGTTTACGCCGTTGTTCCGGCGCTTGATATGGTCCTTGGCGAAGACAACAGCAACCCGCCCGTGTCGGCGGTGCCGCGCCTTGAGGGCGATCTCTATTATCGGTTTTTGACCTTTCTAACTGTCCCACTGCATTACTTGAGCCTCTGCATTGCTGTTTACTGGGCTGCTACGGCGTCTTTATCCTGGCCGGCCTGGTTGGCGTTGGCCTGGAGCGCGGGTCTGGTCGGCGGTTTGGCGGTCAACACCGGCCATGAGTTGGGCCATAAGCGAACGAAGTTTGAACAGATTCTTGCCCGTTTGGCGCTCGCCATTCCGGGCTATGGGCATTTTGGCGTCGAGCACAATTTTGGCCATCATCGGCTCGTGGCCACGCCGGAGGACTCGGCCAGCGCTCGATTCGGAGAGTCCATTTACAGCTTCGCGCTGCGGGAGATTCCCGGCGGGCTTCGGCGCGCGATCACCATCGAAACGCGTCGTCAAGTCCGCAGAGGACGCGGTTTCTGGACCCCGAGAAACGAAATATTGCAGAGTTGGGCGGTCACATTGCTGGTGCATGGGGCGCTGGTCGCTGTTTTTGGGTTGACGGCGCTGGTATTTCTATTGGTGCACAACCTGGTGGCGTGGTGGCAGTTGACCAGCGCGAACTACGTTGAGCATTACGGTCTGCTGCGCCGATCAAGGCAGGACGGGGCCTATGAGCGCTGTCAGCCTCATCATTCATGGAACAGCAACCATGTCTTGTCCAACCTGCTGCTGTTTCACCTTGAACGCCATTCGGATCATCATGCCAACCCGCAGCGGCGTTACCAGTCCCTGCGCGATTTTCCGGACCTGCCGCGCCTGCCAAGTGGCTATTTCGGAATGTTTCTACTGGCCTACGTCCCCGCCTTGTGGTTCCGTGTGATGAATCCCCGCTTGCTGGCCTTGCCGCATGTGCAGCACGACCTCGAAAAGATCAATCTTGGTTGAGCTCGGGGCAGAAGATTCAGGGCGCTGACTGAAGGGCTTGTCGTCGGGGCCTCTGATATCATTAGCGGCTACCTTGCCCTTTAGGATCTGCAATGTTTGACCGCAGTTTCACCATCCCCGATTTTGATCAGGAACTGGCTGCCGCCATCGCTGACGAAGAACGCCGTCAGGAAGAACATATCGAGTTGATTGCCTCGGAGAACTACGCGAGTCCCAGAGTCATGGCGGCCCAGGGCTCGGTGCTGACCAACAAGTATGCGGAGGGCTATCCCGGGCGGCGGTATTACGGCGGGTGCGAGCACGTCGATGTTGCAGAAGAGTTGGCCATTGCCAGGCTCAAGAAGTTGTTTGACTGTGATTATGCCAACGTCCAGCCGCACTCAGGCTCGCAGGCCAATCAGGCGGTGTTTCTCGCCCTGCTTCAGCCCGGCGACACCATTCTCGGCATGGATCTGTCCGAGGGCGGACACCTCACCCACGGTGCCAAGGTGAATTTTTCGGGCAAGATTTTCAACGCCGTCCACTACGGTCTGGATCGGGACAGCGGGGAAATTGACTATGAAGCCATGGCGCGTCTGGCCCATGAGCATCAACCCAAGCTCCTGATTGGTGGATTTTCGGCTTACTCGCGTGTTGTTGACTGGGCGCGGATGCGTGAAATTGCTGACTCAGTTGGCGCCTGGTTCATGGTGGATATGGCGCATATTGCTGGATTGGTGGCCGGCGGTGTTTATCCGAGCCCGCTGCCGCATGCGCACGCCGTGACCTCGACCACGCACAAGACGTTGCGCGGTCCGCGCGGTGGCATCATTCTGGCCAAGGGGCAGGACGAAGCGATCACCAAGAAATTTAATTCTCTGGTTTTCCCGGGATGTCAGGGTGGTCCCCTCATGCACGTTATTGCGGCCAAGGCCGTGGCTTTTCTGGAAGCACTGGATCCGGCATTCCGAAGCTATCAGCAGCAGGTTATCGATAACGCCAGGGCGATGGCTGCTGTGGTCATCGAGAGGGGTTACAAAGTCGTCTCCGGCGGCACCGACAACCATCTGTTTCTGGTAGATCTGATCGGTTCGGAAATCACTGGCAAGGATGCGGAGGAAGCACTGGGTCGGGCCAATATCACCGTCAACAAAAACACCGTGCCGGGCGAACCGCGGTCGCCCTTTGTCACTTCAGGACTCAGGATTGGCACGCCGGCCGTCACCACAAGGGGTTTCACGGCCGAGGACTGCCGGGTGCTTGCCGGACTGATCTGCGATGTTCTGGACCACATGGGTGATGCTTCTGTGGAGGAGAAGACCAAGGCGTCGGCGCTGGAATTGTGCCAACGCTACCCGGTCTATGCCTGAAAACGGGCCCGTCGAATGTGGTGCCCCTTCTGTAATCACACCGATACCCGGGTGGTTGATTCGCGCTTGACCTCCGACGGGTTTCAGATCCGCCGGCGGCGGGAGTGCGGCAACTGTGGTGCGCGTTTCAATACTCTGGAAACCCCCGCACTGAAGGCCCCGAACGTGATCAAGTCTGATGGTTCGCGGGAGAGTTTCAACGAGGACAAGCTTCGGGGTGGAATGTTCAAGGCGTTGGAGAAAAGACCGGTAGAGACCCGTGAGGTAGAGCGCTCTTTGCGAACCCTGCTGCGTCGAATTCGGACTCTCGAGGAAGCCGAACTGTCCAGTCAACAGATCGGTGACTGGGTAGCATCTGAGTTGTCGAGGCTTGACCAAGTGGCCTATGTCCGTTTCGCCTCGGTTTATCGGCGCTTTGAAGACGTTCAGGCCTTCCGAGAGGAAATCGAGCGGCTTGAGCGGGACAGTCCAGGCGGTCTGGATCGTCGCCAGATGCCCCTGCTGAGAGAGGCCGGTGAGCAGGACGACTGAGCCCGGTGTGGCGTTCTCCGAATTTGACCAGGCCTGCATGCGCGAGGCGCTGATGCTGGCAGAGAAAGGTTTGTGGACCACCGACCCCAATCCGCGCGTGGGTTGCGTGATCGCCCATGATCAAGCGGTTGTGGGGCGCGGCTGGCATCGGGCGGCCGGCGAGCCGCATGCAGAGGTATTGGCGCTGCAAGAGGCCGGCGGATATGCCCGGGGAGCGACAGCTTACGTCACTCTGGAACCTTGCAGCCACATTGGCCGCACACCGCCCTGTACGCAGGCCCTGATCGGGGCCGGCATCAAGCGCGTGGTCGCGGCCATCAAGGATCCAAACCCTGCCGTGTCCGGCAGCGGCTTTAGGCAGTTGAAAGATGCGGGCATCTTGGTAGAGACGGGATTGATGGCCGAACAGGCCAGAGACCTGAATCCGGGGTTTATCAGTCGACACGAGCGTGGACGACCTTGGCTTAGAGTCAAGATGGCGATCAGCCTGGATGGCCTGACCGCTGCGGCCGATGGCCGGTCGCAGTGGATCACCGGCGCTGAAGCAAGAGCGGACGGTCATCGCTGGCGGGCCAGAGCTTCGGCGATTCTGACCGGAATCGGCACGGTTCTGGCCGACGATCCGCAGCTGAATGCTCGTACTGAAGGGGTAGAGCGACAACCCGCTCGCGTGGTGGCTGATTCAAAGGCACGGCTGCCACGAAACTCGCGTCTGCTCCAATCCGGTGAGCCGGTCTGGGTTGCGACCACCAGGGCTGGCACCTGGCAAGACGCTGCCGTGAGATGGCAGCAGCTACCGGCATCGGAGGACGGGCGGCTGAATTTGCATGCGCTGGTCACCTGCTTGGCCGATCTGGAATTCAACGAGGTTCATGTCGAAGCTGGACCGACCCTGGCCGGGGCGTTAGTGTCGGCCGGTCTGGTCGATGAGTTCCTCGTTTACCAGGCCCCCGTCTTGCTTGGATCGGGTCGACCAATGTTGCATCTGCCAGGGATGGAAAACTTTGATGATCGCCTCCATCTGGAACGGGTTGAGCAGCGCCAAA
>JAZBPR010000102.1:0-30612 GCA_036351735.1 Wenzhouxiangella sp.
AATAGCTAGATCCTACAGTTGGCTATACTGGCGCCCAAATGGAAATTGGGGCGATTGATTGAATCAGGATTTCATCAAATTACTGGCCGCTTGGGCGCTTTTCCACGAAAGCGCGGACGAAGGCTGGAAGGCCGCGGTCGCGTCAGGGCAAAAGCAGACACCGGGTTCCATGGCAGATGGGCCCGAAGCGTTTGTTCACGGGCTGGCAGCGCTGGTCGATGAAGAAAAGGAGCGGCTGAAGCAAAGCATCACCGGTAACGATCCACCTGAATCCGCCGCGTCCACCTCCAACCTTGAGTCACGATTGGAGGAACTGGCTTTCGAACTGCGCGAGCTACGGGGCTGCGTGGAGTCGCTGCAGGCCAGCGTAGACGGGCTGATTGCCAGGCAAGGTGACTGATCCGCAATCAGGGCGCGGGTGGGAGTTGACCCGGGCGCTTCTCCGATCCGGCTTCCGTCTGGCGATTCGTACGCGCTTCGGTTGGATCAGGGGCCCTCAACGACGCGCCTTGGCCGGACTGGAAATTCGACGTCTCTGTGAAAAACTGGGGCCGACTTTCATCAAGCTTGGCCAGCTTGCCTCGGTCCGCCCGGATATGGTTGGCCCGGAAACCCTTCTTGAATTGGAGAAACTGCAGGATCAGGTAGCACCGGTTCCCGCAGATCAGATTCGCTCCGCCCTGATCCAGGAACTCGGTCATCCTCCGGAAGATTTGTTCAAAGACTTTGAACACACGCCGGTTGCGGCCGGTTCAATCGCTCAAGTGCATCGGGCTCGGCTGGCCTTTGACTATCGGCCAGTCGTCGGCCCCAGCCTGCCGGCCGGCACGCCCATCGCGATCAAGGTCTTGCGTCCGGGCATTGAAGCCCTGATTTCAGCCGACCTGAAGCTAGCGAGAAGGTGGACAAGAAGGGCCGGAGGAATCAAAAAACTGGCTCGCTTTCGTCCGGAATCTTTGATCGACGAGTTCAGCGAAATGCTGGATTGTGAGCTCGATTTGCGCCGGGAGGGACGGCTTGCCAATCGCTTTGCCCATGACTTTGCTAGCGACCAGCTCGTTCGAGTGCCGCGTGTGGTCTGGCGACTCAGCACCCGTCGGGTACTGGTCTCCGAGTTTGTTGAAGGCTGGCGCCATAGTGAAATCGGGCCGGCTGAGCGTGCAGGGATTGATGCCCGGGCGCTGGCGATCCACGGTGCCAACGTATTCATGCGGCAGGTGTTGGTCTTGGGCTATTTTCACGCCGATCTGCATCCGGCCAACCTTCTGGTGACACCGGAAGGCCAGCTATGCTTTCTGGACTTCGGAATCGTGGGGCGAACCAGCGCCGAGCAGCGCAAGGCCATCGCGCAGGTCATGATCGGGCTGGTCTACGGGGACGCAGATCGGGCGTTGAAATACTCCCGGCAACTCGGACTGGAAGTGCCGGAATCTCAGGAACCGGCCGTCCGGCGAAAAATGGATGAGCTGGTCAAGCATCACCTGCTGGGGCCAGACATCGCAGACGTTCGTGGCTTTGCGCTCGGGTTTCTGCGCATGCTGTCCGATGAAAAAATCACAATCCCTTCCGGCTATGGCTTGCTGATCAAGGCGCTTGTAACGGTCGAGGGTGTCTCTCAGGGCATCTTTCCCGATCTCGATCTGATCAAAGCAGCGAAGCCTTTCGCAACGGGCCTGATCGCTCAACAGATGTTGCACCCTGATCGACTCCGAAGCCGATGGCAGGCCGCAAGAAAAGCAGCCTTAAACGAAATGCTTGGCTGAGTGATTCTGGCTAAGCGGTCAGGGTGGGCGGAAAGGCGGCCAGCGTGAGTGTAGCCAGGCCCCAGCCCAACAGCCCACCGACCAGCACGTCAGTCGGATAGTGCAGACCGAGCAGGGGTCGGGAGACAGCCACCAACAGCGCAAAACCCATCAAGAGCACGGTCAATTCCGGAAACCATGTCGATCCCATGACCGCGAAAAACACCGCGTGCAGGGTATGCCCTGACGGAAAACTGTAGCGGTCCAGCGGAGCGGTCAGACAGTCGATATCCGGGTGTGAAATATAGGGCCGCTCTCGAACCAGGTAGTGCTTCAGGCTCTTGTAAATCGCCAGTCCAGCTAGGCCACCCAATGCCATGGATAAAGATGCCGAAAGGCCAGTTCGACCTGAAAACAAGGGCAAAGTGAGCAGCATGGCATACCAGATCGGGCCATCTCCCAGTCGACTGACCCATTGGAAGATGTAGCGAACAGCTGTCCATTTAGCAGCGCGATGAATCAAGACACACAGTCGATATTCAAGCAAGTCAATCGATGCGAAGGTGCTATCGGGCTCACTCATGATCACGCTTCTCTGACTGGATAGGCAAAGTCGCCAGGTTTAAGAATGCCGCCTAAAAACAACAACGGCATGGCAAAGCGGTAACAGTTTCATGACTTGTGCGACCTGTCATGGCTTCTTGATCTGTTGGTCATGGTCGCGTCATGGACGATGTGCAGGATGCTCGCCATGAAAATCCTGCTCGTGAGTGATGCTTGGCGGCCCCAGGTGAACGGCGTGGTTCGCACGCTGGAAAACACCCTGGTTGAACTGATCGCCATGGGTCACGAGGCGAAGATCATTGGGCCCGACCAGTTTCAGTCGGTTCCGTTGCCCGGCTATCCGGAAATCACGGTGGCACTGCGTCCTTATGCTGCGCTTTCTCGTCTGATTGAGCGCTTTGAACCCGACTGCCTGCATATTGCAACCGAGGGAACGCTCGGCATGGCAGCCAGGCGCTGGTGCCGTCGACTCGGTATGCCATTCACAACCTCATACCACACGCGCTTTCCAGAGTATTTGAACATGCGCGTGCCGGTGCCTACGGCTTGGACATATCGCTGGCTTCGAAACTTTCACTCGGCCGCACAACGAACCATGGTGCGAACCCGGACTCAGCTGAAGCTTCTGGAACGCCAGGGGTTTTCCCATCTGGCTGTTTGGCCTGGAGGGGTCGACACCCAGATGTTTCGCCCGCGGCCCAAACGGGTTCTTGATTTACCCCGGCCCATCGCCCTATATGCCGGCCGGGTAGCCCCGGAGAAATCGCTGGAAGACTTTCTTTCCCTCGATCTGCCGGGCAGCAAGGTGGTCATCGGAGATGGGCCGGCCCGCGCCAGCCTGCAAAAACGGTTTCCTGCGGCGCATTTCCTTGGCTACAAGCTTGGTGAGGAGTTGGCAAAACATGTGGCCTCTGCCGATGTCTTCATCTTTCCCAGCCGGACGGACACCCTCGGGCTGGTCATGCTTGAAGCCATGGCTTGCGGCGTGCCAGTAGCCGCCTATCCGGTGCCTGGACCTCTGGATGTCGTGCTCAACGGAGTCAGCGGCAGCCTTAACGAAGATTTGGGCACCGCGGTTGAAGAAGCACTAAGGCTGGACCGCAGTGATTGCCATGCTTTTGCCAGCACCTTTTCATGGCGGTCCTGCACGGAGGCCTTTCTTACTCAGTTGCAACCGTCTCACTGTTCCCCCGTCAGCGTAGCTTCCCCGATTCTGGTCACCGAGACCTGATCAAAACGTTGGTGCATGGGCCAGGTTCCGCTTGATCTTGCCCGACCCCCCGTTCGAGCGAGTCGCGGATTGTGCCCCCCTTGGTCGCGAGGTTTTCCGACGCTTCACGAAAAAGGTCAGGCCGAGTAGTTGCGCCATTTTCAGAGCCTGACCAAAGAACGGATGCTCGTGAAATGCTCCGCTCCGGAGAAAACCCCCTGATTTCGGCGCGTCGGTCCGAATACAGAGCAGGTACGATACCGGCAAACCGCCATTTCGAGACTCGTCATGAACCCGTATCGTCCTGCCTGCGTCTTCACAACCTTACTTTTTGCGTTGATGGCTTCCGCCCCCGTGTTTGCCGATGAGCAAGAGGAGCAAAAAGGGCTCGAAGACCGCACCGATCGATGGCATCTTTCAGTCTACTCGGGCAAGGCGGCCGTCGACCGTCTGCTCGACATCGTCACGAAGTACAACACGCCATTTATCGACTCCTACCTTGTGGCAGTGTCACCGGGCTGGGTTCACCGACAGACCAAGAACTGGCGCTTCGAAGTCGAAGGGCAGGCGGTCAAGCACTGGGGTGATTTTCAGGATCACTGGGAGTTCAACGGCGCCTACATCGCGCGCTGGATGCCGTTTTTCTGGGATCACGTCGTCGATACGAGCGTTGCCTTCGGCGCCGGGGTTTCCTATGCAACTGAAGTCCCCGTCATTGAGCCCCGCGCCGAGAATATCGGTGGGGAAGACAGCGCCCAGTTGCTGGGCTATCTGATGATGGAATTCGAATTCTCGCCACCGAATGATTCCCCTTTTGCGGCCTTCATCCGCCTGCATCACCGTTCAGGCGGTAAGGGTCTGTTCGAGGACGTCAACGGCGGTTCGAACTTCATCACCGGCGGCATGCGCTGGGATTTCTGATGGTCTTCCACCAATCCTTGGGATACTCAAAGCCATCGGGGTTTAGGGTTGCTCCAGCCCGTATCTGGATTAGACGGGAACATCAAGAGAATGGCTATCGCGTCGTCGATTTTCTTGGCGCTTAAAGGGAAAGGGGCCCCGGCCAGGAGATTGAGGAGGAGGAAAAGGGAGGAGAGTTGGCCGGGGCTCCCATGCGTTTTCTTTCAAACGCGAGTGCATGATAACGAAACCTATTTGCAATTGCAAGTGGTTCTCATAAGTATTTAGCAAGTTGGCGGATACTTGCCGTCGCGGCAAAGCCATGCCGCCGTCGTTCCAGTCCGAGCCCCATACTGAAGCCTCAAGAGGGCAGGCACGTATTTTGCTCAGTCTTTGGCGAGACCTCAACATCGCCAAGAGTTGACCAAAATGAGCGCCAATCCAATCATCTCCATGACGGGCTATGCAGCGGCACGAAACTTTGACTCGGCCGGGTTGATCGGAAGCGATCCCGACCGGGCTGACCTGTTTGATTTTCTGATTGCGCTGCAAACCTCACTGGATGTGTCGGTCTTGATTGAAACTTTCAGTTTGCGGCTGCAAGCGGATTACCCTCACCGAGGTGTTCGGCTGGAAACCTTGTGGTCTACCGATTCTGAGACCGCCGAGGAGTATGCGTTTGGGCAGCCCACAGGCCGTTGCCGCCGAATGTTGCTGCATGTCGGCGGACATGAGCTCGGCTGGCTCGAAGTTTTCTCACCAACACCTCCGAATACCCAGGAACAGCGGGTGATTGACCGGCTGTTGGCCTGCCTGATTCACCCTCTGCACAGCGCGATCCGCTTTCAGCGACTTAATCAGCAAGCCATGCTGGATGATCTGACTGGGGTCGGTAACCGAGCTGCACTGAACCGCGCGCTTGCTCAGGAAATCGCCCGATCCGAGCGACGTGAGGACGAGATTGCACTGTCGCTGATGGTCTTTGATCTGGACGGATTCAAGGAACTCAACGATCGTATGGGCCACCTGGTCGGTGATGAAGGCTTACGGCAGTTCGCGCGCGTGCTGAAAAAACATTTGAGAGACAGCGACCAGTTGTTTCGCTACGGTGGCGATGAGTTTGTCGTGATATTGCCGGAAGCCGATGAAAAGGCTGGACGCGAAATTGCCCAGCGGCTTCACGAACGGGTGGTCAGTGAGTGCACCGACCCGGTGTTGGGTGCGTCTATCGGGCTGGCCCAGTGGAAACGCGGGATGAGCGCCAAAGACCTGTTCCGCGCAGCAGATCAGGCCATGTATCACTCAAAGCAGAAAAAGCGCGCCGCTCAGACGAATTCGTCCAGCAGATAGCCCAACATCTCGATCTGAATTTCGAGCACTTCGGCCGCGCTTTCGACCTCGCGCTGGGCCAGTTTGAGATCGACTAAATCAGCGGCATAGTCAGGCGAGCCAGGACCCAGGGCCACGGACTCGGCGACGGTTTCTGCCCGTGCGAAAGCCGTTTGCAGGGCGTTGGCCGAAATACTCAGATTCACAGTATTCCCTCTAGGTACGCTGAGCGTAGACTATAGCAGGCCGCTCAACCCATCGACGCACGTGCCCGTTTCGACCGACAGCCGCCTTTCAAGCAATGGACCTGCGATCCCAATCACACCGATTCCTTGTCGGTGCCGGACTGACCTCCTCATGGCTTCTGCTTTGGGGCTTGGGCCATTTGGCCGAGTTGTCAACGCATGCCAGCGTCTGGTATCCCCCGGCCGCACTGACTTTCGCCGCGCTGCTGGTGATTGGACGCCACGCCATACCCTATCTCTTGATCGCCAATCTGGCGGCGACACTGTGGGCAGTTTGGCTTTATGACATAGATGTCGGCTGGCTGAAAGTTGTTGGGGGCGGAACCTCCTCAGCGGTTGCTCATATCGGCTGTTACGGGTTCGGTGCCGCCGCGCTAAGAGCGATCGCGGAACGCCATCAGCACAACCTTTCCCGGATCGTCATCGCCTTTCTCGGCATCGCAACGGTCGCGTCTATGGCGACCACGATTGGCGTCATCGGCAGCCTGGCTGGGTTTGATCTTCTGCAAAGTGACGAAATCAAGCAATCGCTGATGGCGTTCTGGGTCGGTGACTTTGTTGGTCTCGTGGTGCTTGGGCCATTGTTTGCAGCGGTTCTCATCAAACTGGTCCGGTCGCCGGCGTTCTGGATTCAGCCCCTGGATACCCTACGTCACGATAGCCTGACCGGTTCGTTCGGACTCAAGCTGTCGATCAGCCTGGTGCTGGTGAGTGCGGCGATGTTGACAGCGGCGGCTTTCGGCACCGTCGAGAGCGCCTTTCTGATTTTTTTTCTGCTGATTCCACAAATGTGGCTGACCCACTCGGAGTCTCCGCTTCGCACAGCGCTGAGTCTTGGTGCGGTGAGTTTTCTCATTGTGATCTGGCTCGGCGTTCTTAACCTCGCGGAGTTCGTCTTCATCTATCAATTCGCCATCGCCATCGTTGCAACGACGGCCTATTTTGGTCTTTCTATACCGCTGCTGGTGTCAGACAACGAGCAGCTTCGTGCCCGTCTGATGTTTGATCCGTTAACCGGCGTCAACTCGCGTGACCTGCTGCTCTTTCAAAGCGCCAGGGAACTGGCTCGGGTCGAGCGCGGGGCAACCAGTTGTCTGGCCGTTGTAGATCTGGACCGATTCAAGTCCATCAACGATCGCTATGGCCACCTGGTAGGCGACCGGGCGCTGATCCGTCTGGCAGAGATCATGCGCGAACAGACCCGGGCGACAGATCTTGTCGCCCGCTACGGCGGAGACGAGTTCGTCATTCTGTACCCCGACACGAAGCTCGAAGATGCCAGCCAACGGCTGGGGAATTTGCGCGAGGCGTTTGGAAAGAGCATGCTGATGACCGACGACCACCTGACCATCAGCATCGGACTGGCCGAAGCCAAAGCGGGTGAAACCTTTGAGTCTTGGTTCGAGCGTGCGGATCTGGCTCTGCTGTCCGCCAAAAGAGAAGGGCGGGATCGGGTCAAAGTGAGCCCGAGAAAATAACGCTTGGTCCGAAGTCAGATCGCGCGGGATTTTGGGGCGCCAAACCAGTAAACTGTCTGCTCTGGTTGTGCGCAGGCTTTCGATATGCTGCTGATTGTTGGATGGATCACAGTTTTGGTCGTCGTTCTCGGCGGATTCGTGCTCTCGGGTGGGCACCTGGCCGCCTTGTTCCATCCGATCAAGCTAGTGATGATTGTCGGCGCGGGAATTGGGGCCTTTATCGCTTCCTGCAGCCCGGGTGCGCTGGCGGCTGTGAAAGAAACTTTGCCCAAGGTTCTTAAGGGGGCAACTTACACAAAGGCGGTCTACACCGAACTGCTGTGCCTCCTGTACGACCTGCTCAACAAAGTGCGTCGGGATGGCCTGATGTCAGTTGAGGGTGATATCGATGACCCTGAGAACAGCGCTTTCTTCTCCAAATATCCCACGCTGCTCTCTGAACACCACTTGATTGATTTCATCAGTGATTACTTCCGACTGATGCTGTCAGGCTCCATGGATGTGCATGAGCTTGAGTCACTGATGGACCAGGAGATCGACACCCATCATCAGGAGGCAGAGGTTCCGCTGGATCTTCTCACCAAATTGGGTGATTCAATGCCGGCATTCGGCATTGTCGCCGCGGTCATGGGGGTGGTGATCACCATGGGCTCTTTGCATTTGCCGCCCCAGGAACTGGGCCCCAAGATCGGTGCCGCGCTGGTTGGTGCCTTTGTCGGGATTCTATTCGGCTACGCAATCATCGGGCCCATTCCAGTGGCTCTACAACACAAGGCGACGGACGAGGCCAAGGCGCTTGAAGCCGTCAAAGCAACCTTGCTGGCCAGTCTGAGTGGAGCACCGCCGGCGGTCGCGGTGGAGCATGGCCGTAAGATGCTGTTCAGTGCCAGTCGGCCCAGCTTCAAGGAACTCGACGAAGCCGTCCGCGGCGCACGCTGACCGGTCCCGCCATGAGCGACGAAAAACCGGTCATCATCAAGCGGGTCAAGAAGGTTCAGGGGCATGGCCATCATGGCGGCGCCTGGAAGATTGCTTACGCAGACTTCGTGACCGCCATGATGGCGTTTTTTCTCCTCATGTGGCTGTTGAACGTCGCCACCGAAGAACAACTTCGCGGCATTTCCAATTACTTTGAAAACCCGACGGCGGTCTCGCTGATGGGCGGAGAAGGCATTGGAGAGCAGACCCGCCCGATCCCCGGGGGCGGAGAGGATCTGACGATGTCTCAGGGAGAAGTTCGGTGGGGAGACCCTTCACCCCAGAATGCCGAGGAGATTCTGCGCGAACAGGAAGCCCGCGATCTTGAGTCATTGAAGGATGCCATTCGCGAGGCCATTGAATCCTCACCATCCCTGCAACAGTTCAGTGAGCAATTGCTGATTGACATTACCGACGAGGGGCTTCGGGTGCAGGTCATTGATCAGGAAAATCGACCGATGTTCCAGAGCGGCAGCGCCTTACTCCAGCCTTACGCGTCTGAAATCCTGTCCGAGTTGGCTGACCTTTTCAACGAGGTGGGTAACCGGATCAGCATCACCGGTCACACCGACGCAACGCCCTATCCCAGCGGCGACGCTGGCTATAGCAACTGGGAGTTGTCGAATGATCGGGCCAACACCGCTCGGCGGGCTCTGGTTGCGGCCGGGATGAACCCAGACAAGGTCCTGCGCATCGTTGGCCTGGCATCAACCGTACCCCTTGATGCTGACGACGTTTTCAGCCCGATCAACCGTCGGATTTCCATCCTGGTCGTCAATCGTGAAACGGAACAGGAAATCACGGAGAAAGAGGCCGCACCCGCGGAAGCGGATGCGGCCGAGTAGACATCGGGCTTCTTAACGCCAACCCGCTCGGTCAAAGATCCGTACCGCCTCAGGGTTGTTCTCCCCAAGCACGTTCATGCCGAGTTCGTCAAACTTCATCTCGCCGAGTGCATCCAGCGTCGGGTGCTTGGCGACGCCTTCAACGACCGGAAATTCAAAGGTTTCGTTCGCGAACAGCTCCTGCGCCTGATCGGACGCCAAGAACTCCAGGAAACGGAGCGCATTCGCTTCGTTGGGGGCACCGGCAACCATCGCCGCACCGTTGATATTGACGTGAACCCCGCGCCCATCCTGGTTCGGGATGATCAGACCCACCTGCGCGGCTACCTCCCGGTCGGCCGGATCATCAGAGTTGACCAGCCGCAGGTAGTAATAATGGTTACCGACGGCAACATCGCATTCGCCGGCTGCCACAGCCCGGATCTGGTCGGTATCACCACCCTCGGGATCGCGCGCGAAGTTGGCCACCACGCCCTCGGCCCATTGCTCGGTTGCCTCGACACCCTGAGCGTCGATCAATGAGGCGACCAGAGACTGATTGTAAATATTGTTCGAGGAGCGGATGCATAGCCGATCTTCGAGCTCGGGACGGGTGAGGTCCTCATAGCTGTTGACCAGAGCCGGGTCGAATCGATCCTTGCTGTAGTAGATCACCCGGACCCGCCGGCTCGTTCCGAACCACTGGCCTTCCGGATGGCGAAGATAGGCCGGGATACGCGCAGTCAGCACCTCGGAATTCACAGACTGCAGAATGCCTGCTTGCTCTGCCCGCCATAAGCGACCAGCGTCCACCGTGACCAGAACATCAGCCGGACTTGCAACACCCTCGCGGCGAATGCGCTCAACCAGCTGGTCGGAACTTCCTTCCAGAACCTGGACTTCAATACCCGTTTCCGCCGTGAATAGGTCGTAGAGCTTCTGGTCGGCGTCATAATGCCGCGCCGAGTAAATGTTGACTTGTTCAGCCATCGCAAAGCTACTGACCAGCATGGCTGCAAGGGTCAGCAGAACGCACAGGCTTCGACGTGAAAAAGCAGGGATCATACAAATTCTCCTTTGGATGTGTATGTCAACGACAATCATTCGCATTATTGTGGTGCCAAATTGTACAGTTTACAAATGATTATTGTTTGCCTAGACTGATCAACTCTTCGACGCACGCCTTAAGACATGAACTCGTCCGTTTCCCATCTTCCCGCACAGTCGCCGGCGGATGTCGCAAATCGCAGCATGCTGCAAATGGAGAATATCCGGCATTGCTTCGGCAGCCTGTGGGCGGTTGACGGCGTCAGTCTGGACGTCCAGCCAGGCGAAGTGGTCTGCCTGCTGGGGCCCTCGGGTTGCGGAAAATCCACGCTCCTTCGTATTGCCGCCGCTCTGGAGGAGCTGCAGCACGGCCAGGTTTTCATCAACGGCGAAAACATGCGCTCACCGAAAGGGCGCATGGTGCCCCCGGAGAAGAGAAACGTCGGCCTGATGTTTCAGGACTCAGCGCTTTTTCCGCATCTGACCGTGCTGGATAACGTGACTTTCGGAGTCGGACACCTGACCAGCCAGAATCAGCGGGAACGTGCCATGAATCTGCTGGAGACGTTGGGCATGGCTGCCTATGCCGACCGTTACCCACATATGCTGTCAGGAGGGCAGCAGCAGCGCGTTGCGCTCGCGCGTGCACTGGCTCCAAACCCGGGCCTGATGCTGCTCGACGAGCCGTTCTCGGCTCTGGATGCACGGCTTCGTGACCAGATTCGCGACGACACCCTGCACCTGCTCAAGCGCGCGGAAGCCGGGACCTTGCTGGTCACCCACGATCCTGAGGAAGCCATGTTCATGGCCGACCGCATCGCCTTGATGAAGGACGGCAAGATTCTGCAGATGGATCGTCCGGTTGATCTTTACTGCCGACCGAAGGATCCATTCGTCGCCACGTTCTTTGGCGAGGTCAACCGGATGGAAGGGGTGGTGAACAATGGTGCGATCGATACGCCACTCGGCCGGGTAGATGCCGGTCATCTGCCCGAAGGCAGTTCAGCGATGGTGATGGTCCGTCCGGAAGGCATCCGCGTCGTTGTCGTTGGTCAGTCCGATCAGCAGCATCGCTCGACTCACGTCATCATGTCACGACTGCTGGGCAGGAACAGTCTCGTACACGTGTGCCTGCATGATCGCCAGAACCGAGAGTTTCACCTGCACTCCAACATGCCAGGCGTCTTTTTGCCGCAGGAGAACCAGCCGGTCGAGCTGCACCTTGATCCATCGCAGGCCTTTGTCTTTCCGCTGGACCGGGCAGACGCGCATTAATGTCGGCTTGAATCGCTAGCCGCTTCAGCCCGAACCGCCCGGGCGGGATTTGCGCATTGCGATACTCAACAGGATCACCGGCAAGATTCCAACCACAACTACACCGAGCGCCGCCGTTGAGGCCTGAGCCAGCCGCTCATCCGAAGCCAGCTCAAAAGCCCTGACTGCCAGCGTGTCAAAGTTGAACGGCCGCAAGATGATCGTGGCTGGCAACTCCTTCATCACATCAACAAATACAAGGATGAAGGCAGCCAACAGGCTGGAGCGCATGACCGGAAGGTGAACCAGGGCAAGCGTCTTGCCAGCTGTCTTTCCGAGAGTACGGGAGGCGGCATCCATGTTCGGAGTCACTTTGCTCAGGCTGGCTTCAACGGTATTGAAGGACACCGCCAGAAAGCGAACCACATAGGCATAGACCAGCGCAACCATGGTACCGGTGAGCAGCAAACCCGGCAGGAATCCGAAATTCTCCTGCGCAAACAGGTTGATTTTTTGATCCAGCCAGCCCAGCGGGATCAGAATGCCCACAGCAATCACCGACCCCGGGATCGCATAACCCACCGAGGCAATCCGGGCCGCCGAGCGCGTGACGGGATTGGTTTTGAGTCTGACCCCGTAGCCGATCAGCACGGCAAGGCTGACAGCAACCAGCGCGGTCACGGTAGCCAACTGAAGACTGTTCCAGGCAAACCCCCAGAAGCGGCTGCCCATGAGCGGGTCACCGACTCGGAAGTGCATTTCCACCAGTAGTCCGGCTGGCAGCACGAAGCCAATCAGCACAGGCACAGCGCAGGCCAGCGTGGCCAGGAATGCGGCTGGTCTGGACAGTTCATACTGGGGTAGCTCCCGATATCGCCCCGTGGTGTGATGAAATCGGGCTTTCCGGCGAGAAAAACGCTCTAGAAGCATCAGAACCAGAACAAACACCAGCAGACAGGCCGCCAATTGAGCTGCGGCGACGGCCTCTCCCATGCCGAACCAGGTCCGGTAAATCCCGGTAGTGAAGGTATCCACCCCGAAAAATTGCACCGCGCCGAAGTCGTTGAGCGCCTCCATCAGCGCCAGAGCGACGCCACCCACAATCGCAGGGCGGGCAAGCGGCACGGCGACGGACGAGAAAAGCCGCCACGGACCCCGACCCAGCGTCCGGCCCACCTCTAGCGCACACACCGACTGCTCGGTAAAAGCGGCACGTGTCAGAAGATAGACATACGGGTAAAGAACCAGCGACATCAACACCACCGCTCCGCCCAATGAGCGAACGTTCGGGAACCAATAGTCGTTTCTGGTCCACTCGAAGACATCGCGCAACCACGTCTGCACGGGTCCGGCAAACTGCAAAAAATCGGTGTACGCGTAGGCAATGACATAAGTCGGGACCGCCAGCGGCAGCAGCAGAGCCCATTCGAAGATCCGTCGGCCAGGGAACTTGCACATCACCACCAGCCAGGCCGTGCCCACACCCATGATCAGGGTACCGATACCAACTCCGATCATCAGGATCAGGGTATTCGTCAGGTAGCCCGGCAATACGGTACCCGCCAGATGACTCCAGACCTCAGCCGATGGCACCAGCACGTGCAACAGCACGGTCATCACCGGCACGCCGACCAAGCCTGCAACCACAAGAGTCAGCAGGGTCCAGCCGTCCAGCCGCTGAAGCAGGTGAATCCTAGACACGGCAGAAGGGCTTTTTGAGGCAGTAGACAAGTTCGGGCTGTTCTCATCGAATCGCAGTGGGCCGATGATATCGGCTTTGCCGCGATTCTGCGGTCGAACCCAGTTCATGCGCACTTCCTAATCGTCGTGAGACGATGGCGGCCTCCACTTCAGGTCAGCCACCGAATTTGATCGACGCGCGCACAGGCTCCATCGCTTTAGGCATATTTCTGTTGATGCTGCCCGTAACGGCAGTCGTGCCGTTGCTCTACGAGTTGACCGAGGGCCGCTTCCCCGGTAGCTCCGAGTTCGAGCAACACTTGTTCATGTCGGCTACCCTCACCGGTTCGCTGATGAGTTCTCTGATTGCCGGGTTGTTGTCTGACCAGCTGGGTCGGCGCAAATCCCTGATCGTGCCTGCGCTCTTTATCTACTCCGGTTGCCTGCTGCTGATGTATGGCCCCTGGCCTTATCCGGTTCATCTGCTCTTGCGCTTTGTTGAGGGCGCTGCACAAATGGTTGCGCTGGTTTTGGGCATGACGATGATGGCCGACATGGCACCCGCTTCCCAGAAAGGACGGGCCATGGGCCTGGCAGGCGCCGCGCTAAGCCTTGGCGTCGCCACCGGCACAGTGCTGGGCGGACGAATGGATCCCGAAGCGGCGGCAGCCATTTTTATTATCGGCGGCCTGGCCATGTTGGCTTTGGCCATCGTCGCCGCGGTCGGTTTGCAGGACACTTCCCAGCCGCGATCTGCCGAACGCCTTCGCGACATGGTCAGAGTTGTCCTTAAAAGACGCGCCTTGCTGATTCCCTACACCTTTACTTTTGTCGATCGGTTGACCGTGGGATTCATCATCTCGACGGTGTCGCTCTACCTGGCGACCGTGATCGGGCTTTCACCAGCAGGAATAGGAACCGCGATGGCCGCATTCCTGCTGCCGTATGCCGTATTGACCTATCCGGCTGGCTGGCTTTGTGATCGCGTCAGTCCCATCGCGCTGATGGCCGCGGGCAGTGTCGGATATGGCGCGTTCCTGATGCTTCTCGGCTTTGCCAACGGAGACACCCTGATTGTCTTGATGCTGGCTGGCGGGGTCATCGCAGCGCTGATGCTGGCCCCTTCACTTCTGCTCACGGTTCGCCTGTCGGAGACGGCCAAGGCGACCGGGCTAGGCGGCTTTCACCTCTCCGGATCTCTTGGCTTCGCGCTCGGGCCTATGCTGAGCGTCGGGGTGCTTGCCGCATTCAGGTCCGTCGGTCTGGATCCCTATCCGGGTGTATTTATCGTCTTCGGGCTTTTCGAGATGGCTTGCGTCGTTCTTCTGCTGCCGTGGCTGATCCGCTTGCATCGCTCTCAATAGACATGAGAAACCGTTCATACACACATAAACCTCTTACACTACTCAGCCATGGCGTCGCGTGTTGTTGATGCCACTCTCAAGGATCGAATCATCATGAAGAAATTCGCTGGATTGGTTGTTGCGGTCCTGACCGTCGCCACCGCCGTTTTCTGGTGGCAAGCGAACAGCAAGGATGATCCCGCCGAGGTGCAGATCGACTTCAAGGCGGTTGAGCGCGGCGACATCGTCCAGATCGTCTCGGCGGTCGGTTCAGTGCGCGCCCTGAATACCGTTGAAGTCGGATCGCAGTTGTCGGGCCAGATCAAGTCCTTGTTTGCTGATTTCAATACGCCGGTGACAGCGGGCGAGCTGTTGGCCCAGATCGACCCGCAGACTTTTGAGCGCCGCGTCCAGGAAGCCGAGGCCAATCTGGCGGTAGCCAGAGCCAACGTGGAAATTCAGGCGGCCAACATCGATAAGGCAGAAGTGGTTCGCGCCAACGCTCGGCGCGAGCTGGACCGGCTGAGCGCGTTGCAGGGGCGAGGCAGCGTCTCGGAGTCGGCGCTGGAGCAGGCCGAAGTCTCTTTCACCAACGCCGGTGCCGATGTCGACATTGCACGCGCCCAGCTGCGCAACGCGCAAGCCACCGTTCTGCAGCGCGAAGCGGCGCTGGAAGCCGCCCGGATTGATCTGGAGCGCACCGACATCCGCTCTCCCATCGACGGTGTTGTTATCGATCGGGCGGTCGATCTGGGACAAACCGTCGCTGCCAGTCTGCAGGCGCCGGTGCTGTTCACCATCGCCCAGGATCTAAGCCAGATTCGCATCGAAGCCAGCGTCGACGAGGCCGATATCGGCAACGTCAGGGAAGGAGCAGAAGCCAGCTTCACTGTCGATGCCTTCCCGGACCGCTCGTTCACCGGCCAGGTCGCGCAGGTCCGGCTGGCTCCGGTGGAGGCGCAGAACGTCGTTACCTATACCGTCGTTATCAACGCCGCCAATCCGGATCGCAGACTGTTGCCCGGAATGACCGCCAGCATCGACCTTGTGACCGGGCGTAAGGAAGACGTGATTCGAATCGACAATCAGGCCGTCCGATTCCGACCACCTGACGACCTGGTCGTCAGCGACGAAGGCGCTGGCCAAGACACGTCGGGGAGTGGCCGGGGCGGCGGGCGCAACGCCGGTGCCGAACTGGCAGAGAATCTGAGCGAAATCGGTGTTGCCGAAGAAACCATCACCACCATCCGCTCCGAACTTCGAGAAACCTTCGGCAACATGCGCGGCATGTTCCAGTCGGGCATGGACCCCGAGACGATCCGCCAGCGCCTGCAAGACATGACCCGCGAAGTGCTGGCCAGACATCTGGATGAGCAGCAGCTCACCGCCATCACCGAACTCCAGCGGGAACGCGGCGAAACACGACGGGCGACGCTGTACACAACTGATGCCAACGGCGCTCTGGTTGCCAGGCAGGTTCGTCTGGGCTTGAGCGACGATCGCTTCACCGAAATCGTCGCCGGTGATCTTGCCCCCGGCGATGAAGTCGTGACCCGACTTCGGCGCCCACCCTCCGAATGAGCGCAACCGCCCAAGCTGACCCTGGCCCGGCACTGGTTCAGGGACGAGACCTGTGCAAGCGCTACAGCATGGGCAGCAGCACCATCCATGCTCTGCTGGACGTCAACATCGACATCCACGAAGGTGAACTGCTAGCCATCATGGGTCCTTCCGGCTCGGGCAAATCCACATTTATGAACCTGCTCGGTGCGCTCGATACCCCAACATCGGGGAGTCTGACCATCGCCGGGCGGGAAATCGCAACGATGGGCAGCGACGAGCGATCCCGACTGCGTAACGAAACCATCGGCTTTGTCTTTCAGCAGTTCATGCTGCTGGCCCGAACCAGCGCCCTGGACAACGTCAAGCTGCCGCTCATGTATACCCGCTTAGATAGCAGCGAAAAGGATAAGCGGGCGCGCAGCGCCCTAGAGAGAGTCGGTCTCGCCGAGCGCATGGACCACACCCCTTCGCAGCTATCGGGAGGGCAGCAGCAGCGGGTCGCCATCGCCCGGGCTCTAGTCAATCACCCCCGGATGATTCTGGCCGATGAACCGACAGGCGCCCTCGATACGGCAACTTCGGAAGAAATCATGGGGCTGCTGGGCGCACTCAACCGCGAAGGGGTAACCGTTGTTCTGGTCACCCACGAAGAGGAAATCGCGGCTTGTGCCCGTCGCGTGGTTCGATTTCGCGACGGGCAGATCGTCGATGATCAGGCCCAATCCAGCGAGGTGGGCAAGCAATGAAAGAACGAGAGAGCGCCGCTCGCGGCATCCAGCTATCGGCCAGTCTCATCATTGCTCTGAAAGCCATCCGGACCAACGCGGTGCGCAGCACGCTGACGATGCTGGGCATCATCATCGGCATTGGCGCAGCCATTGTCTCGGTCTCGATCTCTCAGGGCGCGGGCCAACAGCTTCAGGAACAGATCGAATCCTTCGGCACCCATGTGTTGCAGGTCAGACCGGGTTCCGGGTTTTTCGGCGGGCGTCGTCAGGGTGCGGGCACCGCCCGGCCGCTGACCGACCGCGACGTCGAAGCGATTGCCGCACTCAGCGATCAGGTCGAGGCGGTGTCCGGCCGGGTGCAAAGCGCGGCCACCCTGGTCGTGGCCGGTCGCAACTGGCCCACCACCATTCAGGGCGTGGGGGCTGACTTTGCCATCACGCAGGATCGCGGGATTGCCGATGGCCGCAACTTCACGCGCGCCGAAGCCCGTCGAGGGGCAACCGTTGCGCTGATCGGTCAGACCGTCGTCAACGAACTGTTCAATGGTGGTGACCCAATCGGGGCCCGGATCCGCATCAATCGGACACCCGTGACGGTGATCGGTGTACTCGAAGAAATCGGCGCCAGCAACTTCGGACAAGATCAGGACGACATTGTCTGGATGCCGCTGGCGGCCGTACGTTCGAGGATCAGCCGGGATTCCGGAAGCGTCCCCGACAACGCCGGAGCAATCACGATCAAGGTCTGGAGCGATCTGGACGTGCTTGCGGTAGAGCGGGAAATCGAAGATCTGCTGCGCCTGCGCCGAGACATCAAACCGGGTGCCGATGACGACTTCGTGGTATTCAACTTCGCAGAATTCATTCGCGCACGCAACGAAACCGAAGCTTTGCTCGGGTTCTTGCTGGCCGCATTTTCGGCAACCTCCCTCGTGGTTGGGGGCATCGGCATCATGAACATCATGCTCGTTTCAGTCACCGAACGCACGCGTGAAATCGGTCTGCGACTCGCCGTTGGTGCGCGTCAGCGTGACGTCTTGACCCAGTTCCTGGTTGAAGCCACCGTGCTTGGCCTGATCGGTGGAGTCGTCGGAATGCTGGTGGGCGTGGCCGGCACCTATCTAGCTGCTGCAATGGGTGAATTTCCGATCCTGATCAGCCCCTGGACGCTGGGCGGTGCCGTCGGCATTGCGATCCTGATCGCCGTGTTCTTCGGCTACTACCCGGCCCGGCGGGCATCGCGATTGAATCCGATTGATGCGCTAAGGTTTGAGTGAGCTTGTAGCCCACTATTGCCGATGGGTGTCAGGTGTTCCGGAGCCGGACGTGACCCGGCTCCGGAAGAAACTTTCAGGGCTGCCGATGCGGCGTGAACAACGGCTGGCCTTCCAGCCTGAAATCGGCAATCTGCTGTTGACCGGCATCTGACAGCAGCCAGTCGATGAATGCCTGCGCCAGCTCGGTCTTGACGTTGGGGCAACGGTTCTCGTCGACGCGGATGACGCCGTAGGGATTGAACAGTTCCGGATCGCCTTCCAGCAAAATCGTCATGTCACCACGGTTGCCAAAACTCAGCCAGGTGCCACGGTCAGTCAGGGTATAGGCCCCCATCCCACGCGCAATATTCAAGGTCTGACCCATCCCGGCGCCGGCTTCGCGGTACCAGCTGCCCGAGACTTCGGCAAGGTCCTTGTCTGATTTCGCCCAGATGGCGAGTTCCTTCTTGTGGGTGCCGCTATCGTCACCGCGCGAAACGAAGGGCGCCTGCGCTTCGGCCAGCCGAGCCAATGCCGCGGCTGCCGAATCAAGGCCGGCAATCCCGGCAGGATCGCTTTCCGGTCCGACAATCACAAAATCGTTGTGCATCAGGGGATGGCGTTCAACACCGTAGCCCTCTGCGACAAACTTCTCCTCCGCAGCAGGAGCATGAACCATGACCACATCGGCATCGCAACGCCGGCCATACTGCAGCGCAGCGCCCGTGCCCACAGCAATCACGCGCACTTCAAACCCGGCCTGCTCCTCAAACGTCGGCAGCAGATGCGCGAACAGTCCGGAATTGTCCGTCGACGTGGTTGAAGCCACGACGATGAACTCTTCTTCAGCCTTCACAGGCATGGCTACGCTTAGAAACAGCGCCAGCGCAACGAGAGATAAACGATACATTTTCATTATTCAGTTCTCCTCATTGAATGTGGATTTGGAAAAGAAGTGAACTCACGCGTACTGTCTGGCTGCAGCGTTTCGCAGGCTGGTCGCCAGAAGATTGATCGTGAGCGTGATCAGAAGCAGGACAAAGCCAAGCGCCATGGCCAGCGCAAGGTTGCCCTTGCTGGTTTCCAGCGCAATCGTTGTTGTCATGACCCGAGTGACTTCGCGGATGTTTCCGCCAACAATCAGAACCGCACCGACCTCGGCAATGGCCCGGCCGAAGCCGGCCAGTACCGCCGTCAGCACAGAAAACCGTCCCTCCCACAACAGGGTCAGCACCATGCGCTGTGGCGGGGTATTCAGGGCCATCAATTGCTCACGGCAGCCGTCGTCCAGATCAGCGATCGTCTGCCGAGTCAACGCAGCAATGATCGGCAGCACCAGGATGGTCTGCGTCACAATCATCGCCTCAGGGGTGAACAGCAAGCCCATCTCTCCCAGCGGTCCGGCGCGCGACAAACCCAGATAGACCACCAGGCCAACCACCACGGGCGGCAAACCCATGAAGGCGTTCAGGGTGGCCGAAATCACGCCACGGCCCGGAAAACGGAAAACGGCGATGGCCGCTCCCAATGGCAGACCAATGATCGCGGCGAGGGCCGTCGCGCTGAGACTGATCTGCAGCGACAGGCCGATGATGCCCAACAACTCCGGGTCACCGCTGCCCAGCAGACGAAACATCAGAACGAAGGCGTCGGAAAAATCACTCATACAAGTGATGCACGAATATGCGAGTTAGAGAAACGACAATTAGATGAAGAGCGAGTTTACATGGGAATGAGAGAATTAGGGAGTGCTAAATATGGCAAAATAAAACATAACTTTTTCAACGGTCGGCAAAGCACACGGCACGACTGATCGCTTGCCGCTTTCTTGAATGGATTGCGGCTTTACAGCGGATCGCTGAGAATCGGAGCATGGATGTGAAACTCAATGTCTGCTGGGGTCTTGGCCACGATGACGCCACACCGATGGAGCCGCTGGTGTTCCAGTTGCTAGAAGCGGTCGAGCAGGGTTGCTCGTTGCGCAGCGCGGCGACCAAGTGCGGTTCGTCCTACCGGCATGCCTGGGGCCTGATGCGCGACTGGGAGGACCGCTTTGGTGCCCCCCTTCTGGAGCTCGAACGTGGGCGTGGCGCAAGCCTGTCCAGCGTCGGCCGCTGTCTGCTCTGGGCACAGCGACGCACTCAGGCGCGCCTGGCACCCATGCTCGACAGCCTGAGTGCCGAGGTCGAACACGAACTGGGCGAACTTCTGGCCAGGTCAACACCGCTGAAAATGGTTGCCAGCCATGATCTAGCGCTTGATCTTCTGCGAGATCAGTTCAACCAGCAGCAAGACAATTTGCTCAACGTGCAATACCGCGGCAGCCTTGATGCCGTCCGGCAACTGGTCGCCGATCATTGCGAGATTGCCGGTTATCACGTGCCCGAGCCAGGCAAAGATCAGGGCCAGATTGAAAACGGATTCAGCCGGCTGATGCCAAGTGAAGACTATCAGTCTATCCATTTCGTCAGTCGCCAGCAGGGCCTGCTGCTGGCCAAAGGGCTGGGTCGCTCCGTGGACCAAATTGCTGATCTGCCCGGCAGCGGGCTCCGGTTCCTCAACCGACAGCGAGGCTCTGGAACGCGGCTGCTTTTCGACCAACTGCTCAAAGAGGCTGGCATCGAGCCCCATGAGATCCAGGGCTACGAAGTCGAAGAGTTCACACATCTGGCTGTGGCCGCCATGCTGGCCAGCGGTGCTGCTGATGTGGGCTTCGGCGTGCAGGCAGCAGCGGAGCGCTTTGGCCTTGGCTTTGTACCCATGATTCATGAGCATTATTTTCTGGCGGTGCGCAAGGCCAGCCTGGGTACCGAATGGTGTCAAGCCTTGCTGAAAACACTCAGAGACAATCGCGAATTGCATGACCGGATCAGTCAGCTTCCGGGCTATGACTGCGGGAACATGGGAGCCCTTGCAAGCCGATGAAAAGCTTCACTCTGCTATGGTTCATCGTCATTCTTGGTTTGCAGCCGGTGCTGGCTGCGGGGCTCGTGACAGACAGTGCCGGTCGTGAAGTTCAGGTGCCCGAGCGGGTCGACAAGGTTTTTGCGGCGGGCGGACCCGCAGCGATCGCCCTGTACATCATTGCCCCGGATCGAATGCTTGGATGGCCGCGTGCCAACCGGCCCGATGAACTTCCCTTCCTTGCCCAGCCCTACGCTTCACTTCCCGGTGTCGGCGGATTGACCGGCCGCGACGGTGAAGCCAATCTGGAGCGAATGCTGGCGCTGGAGCCTGACCTCATCGTTGATTTCGGCTCGGTGAGAGACACCTATGTGGATCTGGCCAACCGGGTGCAGGACCAGACCGGAATCCCCTATCTGCTGATTGACGGCCGATTCGAGAATACGCCCGCTGCGCTGCGCCTGCTGGGCGAAGTGCTGGGCGTACCCGAACGCGGCGAAGCGCTGGCCCGTGACGCTGAAGCCACCTTCGCGCGCATCGATGCACTGCGCAACCAGCTGCCCGACAGCGAGCGGGCGCGAGTCTACTTTGCCCGCCGGCCCAATGGGCTGGAGTCGGGCGTTGTTGGATCCATCAACACCGAGATCATCGAACGGGCCGGGGGCGTCAACGTGCTCGGCCGCTCACCAGCGGCACGCGGGCTGGTGCGGGTCGGATTCGAAACCATTCTTGCTGCCGACCCAGATGTCGTCCTTACCTGGGACGCCATGTTCTATCAGGCCCACCAAACCGATCCCTTGTGGCAGCAGCTTCCAGCGGTGCAAGCCGGGCGCGTTTATCTGGCACCCTCTCTCCCGTTCGGCTGGATCGACCGGCCGCCTTCCCTGAATCGCATCATTGGTCTCGATTGGGTGGCTTCCAAACTCTATCCGGACCGATATGAAATTGACCTTCGCGAGCGGACCCGCGAGTTTTATCAACTGTGGTACCAGGTGGAACTGAGCGACGCCCAGCTGGATCAACTGCTGCCGTGACCGCCCGAACCGACGGGCTGATTCGCCCTGCTCCGGCACGTCTCTCGCTGATTAGCGCCCTGATCATCAGCTTGATCCTCGGGGCCTTGTTTGCGCTGACCATCGGCCCGGCACCAGTCAGTCTTGGAGAAACCGTGGCTGCGCTGGCCGGCCAAGCCGACCGGCAGGCAGAAATCGTGATCTGGAACATTCGTATGCCGCGCGTGCTGGCCGCCATGCTGGTCGGCGCGGCACTGGCTGCCGCTGGCGCCTCTTACCAGATCATGTTCCGAAATCCGCTTGTCTCACCGGACATTCTCGGCGTATCGTCCGGCGCGGCCCTCGGCGCCGTCTGTGCCATATTCCTGTCGCTGCCAATTCTTGCGATACAGGGGTTTGCCTTTGTCGGCGGCATGCTGGCGGTTGCTCTGGTCAGTGCCATTGCATCCGCAGTTCGCGGCATGGACACCACGTTGGTGCTCGTGCTGACCGGCGTGGTCATGGGTGCCCTGGCCGGGGCAGCAACCTCGCTGCTGAAGGTCATGGCGGATCCATACGATCAACTACCGGCGATCACCTTCTGGCTGCTGGGCAGTCTCGCCCGGGTGACACCCGGCGATCTGGTGCCGGTGCTGCCGGCGGTGATTGTCGGGCTGATCCCGCTCATCATCCTGCGCTGGCGGATCAACGTGCTCTCGCTGGGAGACGATGAAGCCCGCGCGCTCGGTGTGGACGCTGGACGGCTGCGACTTCTGGTCATCGCTGCGGCCACTCTGATCACGGCCAGCGTCGTCGCCATCGCCGGGGTCGTGGGTTGGGTTGGCCTGGTAATCCCGCACATTGCACGGATGCTGGTCGGGCCAAGCTTTGCCGTTCTGTTGCCTACGGCGGCAGTCATGGGCGCCGGCTACCTGCTGCTGGTCGACACGCTCTCGCGCACCATGGCGACCGTCGAGATTCCTCTCGGGATACTGACCGCGGTCATCGGCGCTCCGTTTTTCCTTTGGCTGCTGGGCCGGGGCCGACGAGGCTGGGCATGAGGCTGGAAGCCCGCGATCTTTCCATTGGTTATGGTGGCCGCGCAATCGGCACCAATCTGTCTCTTCGCATTGAGCCCGGAAAAGTCATGTGTCTTCTCGGGCCAAACGGCTGCGGCAAGACGACCCTGTTCAAGACTTTACTTGGCCTGCTGCCACCCATCACGGGTTCCGTTCTGATCGATGGGCAAAGCATGAGCAGATTGAACCGTACAGAGATTGCCCGATCCCTGGCCTACGTTCCTCAGGCGCACGTGCCGCCGTTTCCCTACCGGGTTTCAGAGGTGGTTGAAATGGGTCGGACCGCACGGCGGGGCGCGTTTGCCGCGCCGGGACCTAGCGATCGCGAGGCAGCGTATGAGGCACTCGGAAAGCTGGGCATCAAGGACTTGGCTGACTCGGACTACTCGCGTTTGTCCGGCGGTCAGCGACAACTCGTCATGATTGCGCGCGCTCTGGCCCAAGGTGCGGCCATCCTGATCATGGATGAGCCCACCGCCAGTCTGGATTTCGGCAATCAAGCTCGGGTCTTAAGCCACATTCGCCGGCTGGTTGAGGCAGGCGAACACAGCGTCGTCCTGTCAACCCACGATCCGGATCAGGCCTTCGCGCTGAACGCCCAAGTGGTATTGATGCAAGCTGGTCAGATCGTGACGGCGGGGGACCCCAATGCCGTTTTGACCCCCGAAAACCTGGGCCAAGTCTACGGAGTCACGGTTCAGGTTGAACGGACAGAATCGGGCCACAAAGTCTGTTTGCCAGAACGGGCGACAATCGCTTGAGTGCTTGACCGGACAAAAGCCGTCCACAAAACATGGCCTCGTTCAATGCGACTCTGTACAGGTAATGAATGAGCAAAAACAAAACCCTGCCAGTGCGGCAGTCGGGCTTTTTGCCCTGGCTATCTTGGTCCTTGGTCTGTATCTCTGGCTGAAACCAGACACTGAACCGCTGCCAGATTTTTCTTTAATTGAAGACATTGAGCAGAGAAAAGCGTCCTTTTTTGCCTATCTTGCTCCGATCGTGCTCTCTGAGAATCAGCGCGTGCTTGCCCAGCGGGATCGACTGGTCATGCTGCATGAGAAAGCCGAATCGGAAGGAGCGCTCGGCCCGCTGCAACGCCGCTGGCTGAAAAGTCTGGCCAAGGAATACGAAGTCGAGTGGCCCGGAGAGTCGTTTAAACAGTCGATGGCTCTCCTGCTTAAACGGGTCGACGTGGTTCCGGTTTCGCTGGCGCTCACTCAGGCCGCCAAGGAATCCGGCTGGGGCCAGTCGCGGTTCGCCCGTGAGGGCAATAATCTGTTCGGGCACTGGTGCTACGAACAAGGCTGCGGAATTGTCCCAGCCAACCGTCCGGAGGGCGCCTCGCACGAAGTCGCCGCTTTCGATACTGTCACTCAGTCGGTGCGGCGCTACATCAACAACCTCAACACTCACCGCTCCTACAGCGCGCTGCGCGATATTCGCGCGACGCAGAGAGCCGCCGGCAGAAAGCCAACCGGGCTCGCGCTGGCCGAAGGTTTGACCCAGTACTCTGAGCGGCGGGGTGCCTATGTGCGGGATATCAAGCAAATCATGCAGAGCAACCAGACGCTAATTGAGCAGGCCGTTGAACAATCGGCAGAGCCTTCCGGTACCGGACTCAACGTTTCATGAGCTGGCGCCACTCCATGTTGATTCTGGTCGCCATGCTGAATTTGGCTTCCCAGCCGGCAGTCGCCGGCGTCATCCTCGTGTATCACCACGTCAGTGACGACACACCTGCCTCCACCAGCGTGACGCCAGCGCGCTTTGCTTCTCATCTTGACTACCTTGAAACCAATGATTTTTTGGTTTGGCCGGTCGAGCGTCTTCTGGATGCCCGTATCAATGGCACGGAAGCGGTACCTTCGAAGGTCGTGGCAATCACTTTCGACGATGCCTACGCCTCGGTGTACGAAACCGCCTGGCCGATGCTTGACGAGAGGGATTGGCCATTTGCGGTGTTCGTCAGCACCGACGCAATTGATGCTGGACATGCCCCCTACATGGATTGGAGCGCGCTGCGCGAACTGCACGCCGATGGCGTGACGATCGGCAACCACAGTGCCAGTCACGGGCATTTGATCGCGAAGAACGCTGGAGAAGATCACTCTGCATGGCAAGCTCGAGTCCGAAAAGACGTTGAAAAAGCCCGCCGCAGAATCACCGAGGAGCTCGGTGAAACGACTGATCTGTTTGCCTATCCCTATGGCGAAGACTCGAAAGCGCTGGCGGAAGTCATCGGAGACACGCACCGCTTCGCACTGGTTCAGCGCTCCGGCGCGGTGGGCGATCTGACAAACCGGCTGGCCGTGCCGAGATTTCCCATGGCGAGCGGCTTCGACAGCCTCGAGCGTTTCTCACTCGCGGTCAACGCTCGGGCTCTGCCTGTAATCTCGGAACACGCATTTCCGTCGGGTGACGGCGTTCGCGGGCCGGTACAGAGACTGAATCTTGAGCTGGCCGCCGGTGACTATCGGCCCGGCCAGCTGGGCTGCTTTGTGAGCAGCGGGCAACGCCTGGATATCGATCTTGACCCCGGCCCACCCCACTGGCTTGCAATCTCAGTCAACGCGACTGGTTCGACCGGAAGAAACAAGATCAACTGCACCGCACCCGCCGCCGACGGCAGCGGTGATTTCTTCTGGCACTCCTTCCAGTGGGTTCAGGACGCCGTGCGAGATTGACCCTCAAATCTCGTCTGTCCAGTTTAGTCTCCATCCCGCCAAGGCTTTGGAAATAATCGGGCCGGCAGATACAGCGGATGGGCGGGTTGACCCGCAGCAGTCAGTCGCAGGCAGCTTAGTCTTTCCTTGAGCATACGCCGAACCCGGTCAGCTCGATCCAGCCAGGTGCCATGATTGCCCCAGGCCGCAACCACAATCTGTGACTGGTCTGCCATCCGTCGGATCCATGCGTCGTTGCGTGGCCCGATCGGCTCGGGTTCAGCCTTCAGATCTGACGGATAGGTGGCTCGATAGGCAAACAGGTTCACCACCACGAGCCCGCCACCTCCCCAGTCCCGAGCAAAGCGAGTGCAGCGTCGGATCGTTGGGTCATCGTGTTTTGCATCCGCGGTGGATGGATTCAGGCCGATGATCATCACTTGCGGACCTTCATCGCTCCAGCGTCGCCACAAGGTGTAACGGTAGCGGCGGCAACGGCTGAAGTTGGCGCCTGAGAGGTCTTTCCCCACTAGACCGCGCGCGCGCGACGGCGCCTCAAGGTGTAGCTGATCACACCTCGGTGGGGCGCAAACAGGAAGGCCAGCAAGAACATCGCGGTGACAACCAGCACCATCGCGCCCCCGGAAGCCACATTGAACCGGAAGGCGAGGTACAAACCGATCACCGACGAAGCAATCCCAATCAACGTGGACAGCAGCATCATGGATGGCAGCCGGTTGACCAGTAGATAAGCCGTCGCCCCGGGTGTGATCAACATGGAGACCACCAGAATAATGCCCACCGTTTCAAGGCTTGCAACGATAGTCAACGTAAGCAGAAGCATCAGCCCGTAGTGCATCAGGCTGGTATTCATCCCCAAGGAGCGGGCCTGAACCGGGTCGAACACGTACACCAAAAGCGGCTTGTAGAAAAAGACAACCACTAGCAACACCATCACGCCCGAAAACAGGGTGAGCAACAGAGCCGGTTGCCGAACACCCAGAACGTTGCCAAACAGAATGTGCATCAGATGCGTCGAAGTGGTGATCTGGCTGATGATCACCACGCCAAGAGCGAACGCTGCCGTAAACATCAGACCCATCGCAGCATCGGATTTGATTCGGCTGTGGCGCTCGATCACGCCTATGCCCAGCGAAGTCAGCGCGCCGGTTATGAAAGCGCCGACAAAAAAAGGCCAGCCCAGCAAATAGGCTATGGCCACGCCCGGCAGCACGGCATGCGAAATAGCATCACCCAGCAACGACCATCGTTTGAGGATCACGTAGCTCGATAACAGGCCGCACACACCTCCAACCAGGACAGAAGTCAGAAGGGCTCGCTGCATGAAGCCATACTGAAAAGGCTCTCTGATTCCCTCTGGCATAAGATTGACAAGCACCATCAGACCGCCAATCAGCAGTTCAATCAACGGCTGCCCGAAATCTTCAGCGCCGCTCACAAGGTTTCCAGCGCTTCGTTCGCTGTTCGGTCACGATTGCTCAGCCAGGCAGCCGTTGCGGTGCGGGACAAAAGATCATCAGTCAGCATGTCCTCTGGCGTACCCACGCCAACGATTTGCCGGTTGATCAAGACAGCAAAATCTGCATCTCGCCGGGCGCTGACGATGTCATGGGTCACCATCACAACCGTTTTGCCCTCATCGCGGGCACGACACAGAACGTCGACAATCAACGTTTCGCTGCGTCGGTCCACCCCAACCAGCGGCTCATCCAGAACCAACAGACTGGCGTCCTGGACAAGCGCTCTCGCCAACAGGACTCGCTTTCGTTGTCCGCCGGACAGGCTGTCAATCGACTGGTCCTGATTCCCGACCATGTCAACGGAAGCCAGCGCCTGCTCCACAGCCTGCCGATGACGGGATGCCACCATTGAAGCGGGCAGAAAGCGACGCCAGCCGCCCTCGGTCATGATTTGGCCATAGCGGCCGGACAACACCACGTCATAAACCGACAGGGGGAAGTCCCAATCAATCTGTTCATGTTGGGGCATGTAGGCAATCAAACCCTGTCTGCGGGCAGATTCAGCATCGTGGCCGTGCACGAGAATTCGCCCAGATGAGGGCCTTAGACTCCCAACCAGGGTTTTCAAAAGCGTCGTCTTACCGGCTCCATTCGGGCCGACCAGACAAATCAGCTGGGCGGAGGGGAGCACCAGGTCGACGCCATCCAGAACCAGAGTAGAGCCGTAACCGACCGACAGGCCTTCAACACTGACCGCCGGAACTGCCAGATTGTGAGATTTAGCGTTCACCCGCTAAAGCCTGTGCCAGCAGACTGGCGTTCGCGCGCATCATGCCAAGATACGTCGCGGCCGAACTGCCTGGCTCTCCAAGAGAGTCCACGAACAATGGGCCGAAATAGGGCACACCCGTTTCAGTCGAAACGGTTTCTACGCTGCGGCTGGAGACCGTGCTTTCCCAGAACAGCGCCGGCGGCTGCCTCTGCGCGATGATATCGACGACGCGCATCAGCTGTCGCGGTCCACCTTCGGCCTCGGCGTTGTTGCCCCAGATCGCGGCATGAAAAAAATCGAAGGCTTCGGCAAAGTACACAAAGGCAGCTTCACTGCTGATCAGAACTCGTCGCCGAGCAGGGATCGCCGAGAAATTTTCCAGCAGGTCAGACTGTAGCTGCACAAGTTGAGCTTGATAGCGTTCGGCACGCGCCTGGATTGCAGTTGCTTGCTCCGGCAGGACGCTTGCCAACTGCTCGGCCATCGCCGAGACATACAGAGCGGCGCGCATCGGATCCATCCAGGCATGCGGGTCGGGCTGGCCCTGATACTCGCCGGACAGGATAGGCAGAGTCTTGACGCCGCCGGCTTCCACCACGCCAATAATCGGCACCGACTTGGGAACGACAGAACGTACTTGCGGCAACCATTGCTCCAGACTCAGACCGTTGTAGAAGACCAGATCGGCATGTTCGAGAGCCTTGAAATCGGCGGGCCTGAGCTCGTATTCGTGCACTTCTGCACCGCGTGGCACCAGATTCACAACGTCAGCATCATCGCCAGCGAGCACGCGGGCAAAGTCAGCCAGCACGCTAAAGGTGACGACCACGGTCGGTCGGTCCTCGGCCATGAGTGGTGCCCAAAAACAGGCCAGCGCGATGAAGAGCACCGTCGATCTAACCAACCGCCCATGACCGCTTGGATGTACCTGACCACTTCGCATGTCGATCTCAGTGTATCTCTTTGGATTAGGGTGTAACAACATTGTTAGCCAATGCTAACTTCGCGCCTTTCTGTTCTTTGTCAATACCGGCCACACCCCACAGCAGCATTCGCCAAACATGATCTAAGCTAAGATGGCGCAATGAATGCGGACAAGCGGATTACAGCCTCCGACCCCGATGGCCAGTCATCGGATGCCCTGCCGCCGCCCGAGCAGCATGCGCGCCAATACGAGGCTGTTCGCAATGCCCATGAAACCGAGCTGATCGAAGACTATGTTGAGTTGATCGGGGATCTGCTAGAGCATAACGGCGAGGCGCGGGCGACCGACGTTGCCACCCGAATGGGCGTCAGCCAGGCTACGGTTGCCCGCATGGTTCGCCGCCTGAATGAACTGGGTTACGTTTCAAATGAACCCTATCGATCCTTGTTTCTTACCGAGGAAGGCCGCCGCATGGCCGAGTGGTCGAGAAAGCGGCACGATATCGTTCTCCAGTTTCTCCGGGCACTCGGCGTGGATGATGCAACCGCCCGCATCGACGCAGAAGGTGTAGAACACCACGTCAGCGAAACGACCCTGGAAATCATGCGGGCATTCACAGCCCGCCATACCCGCACCGGGCAATAGACCCGGTTGAAAGTGCGTGCCATCTGACGCATCCAATCTGATCCAAACGGTCTCAGCAGCCATCCTGAATGACGCCGGACAACTGCTGCTGGTTCGAAAGCGCGGCTCTGAAATTCTGATTCAACCGGGCGGCAAGCCCGAAGCCGGCGAGTCACCACTGGACACTCTGGCTCGGGAGCTGGATGAGGAACTGGGTGTTGGCTTTGATCGCTCAAGCGCGACTCGTCTAGGGCGATTTGAAGATGAAGCAGTCCACGAAACCGGTTGGCGAATTCGCACCGAAACCTGGTTGGTCAACATCATCGGAACACCATCGCCTCAGTCGGAAATCGCCGAGATGTTCTGGATCGACCTGACTGCACTAGGGCCACACCCTATCGCGCCGCTGAGCCGCAAGCACATTATTCCCGCAGTTCTGGCCTGGCAGCAGGCCGCGGAATCTTGATTTAGGGGAGTACGCCTGCGGATCTGAGGAAACCGACAGACATTTCCTTCCGAAAACCCGCTATGGATGGGTAGTCGCCTCCTCTCACGTACAGGGCATAGGCCACCGGCCCGGCACCATTTCGCTCGACCCAACCCACCAGCCAGCCCTCGAACTCACCATCAAAATCGTTACCGACACTCCCCGCCCCGGTTTTGCCGTACAGGCGACGATCTGAGAACGCTTCGATCAGGCTGACTTCTCGCAGAGCCGCCAAGCTCTTTTCTGAAACATCAAATCGCCCGCTCCACAAACCTTCGATGAAGGTGACCTGTTCACATGGCGAGATGGTCAGTGGCCCATTGAGCCAGAACAGGTCATCCCCATCGGGTGCCAGCGCATTGCCGTAGTTGAAGTGATCAAGCCACCAGCGATAGCGCTCTCCACCGATCTCCAGGGCCAGATCGCGGAAGTACCAGACAGCAGATCGACGGAAAGCGCTTACCAGTGTCTGGTCTTGTTTCCAAGCCTCTGGCCAGTAGTCGGAAGGCGGTCGTTCTTCCCTGCGCCAGGGGCGCTGATC
>JAZBPR010000103.1:0-2653 GCA_036351735.1 Wenzhouxiangella sp.
AGACGATCAGTCTGGCCAACCCCATCGTCTACATCATCTCCGGCTTCCGCTTCGTCTTCTTCGGCAGCGGCGACGTCGACATCCTGATCAGCCTCGGTGCGCTGGCCGGCTTCATCGTCGTCGCCCTTGCCCTTGTCGCCTGGATCATCCGCAGCGGCTATCGTCTCAAGTCCTGAATCACGGACAGCACGGTGAACCTGACCTCCGATCAATTGCCCCTCTGGCTCCTGGTCCTCGGCTGGGCCGGCTTCGGCGCCCTGGTGGCCTGGCAGGCCTGGGGCTCTCCCTGGGCCCTGCTCAAGGAGAACGGTCTCATTCCCCTGTTCAATCTGACCATCCTGCTGCTGGCCGGGCTCTGGTGGCTGAATGCCGGCGTCTACGCGGGTCTGTCCTTTCACCTGATCGGTCTGACCACGGTGGTGCTGATCTTCGGCTGGCGACTGGCCTTGATGGCCGGGGCCTTCGCCCTGCTCCTGACCAGCGTGCTGGGACTGCGCGAATTCCCTGCCCTGGGGATCAACGGCCTGTACTCGGTGGCGCTACCGGTCTGGCTGGCGCATCGCCTGCACAGCCTGATCTACCACCGCCTGCCGCGCCACTTCTTCGTCTATGTCCTGGTCTCGGCCCACTTCGCATCGATGGCGGTAATCGCCGCGGTGGCGCTGGCCGGTAGCCTGACCCTGCTGGCGCTGGGCGTGTATCCCTGGGAGCGGGTCTGGGGCGAATATCTGATCTTCCTGCCGCTCCTGATGTTGCCCGAGGGATTCGTCAACGGGACCATCATGACCATGCTGTCGGTGCTGCGCCCGCAGTGGGTGCGCAGCTTCGACGACAAGGACTACATCGAGGGAAAATGAGCCGCTTGAGACGCCGCACACGATCGGGCATGATCCACGGTAACCGGAACCCAAAGCAACGCGAGGTAGACTGAACCGCCATGAACACCGACGAACTCGTCAAAGCGCTTTTCGAGGAATTCGATCGCAACGGCGACGGAAAGCTGTCGCGCGGAGAATTCGTTGAGGTGGTCCGCTACCTGCTCGGTGAGCACGGGATCCAGACCAGCTCCCGGATCTTCGAACGTTTTGACTCCAACCACGACAACGGCATCACACCCGAAGAACTGGTCGACCTGATCGAAGAATACGTGGTCTGACTCCGGCTGATCGACACGGCAACGGTGGCCCCGGATCGGCCTTCGGTCCGCATGTTGCAGACGGAGACTCCCAGAAAAAAAGGCGGCCGGATTCGGCCGCCTTTTCGATACGAGTTTTCGCGCTCGAACGTCCTGTCGGTCAGCGCAGAACGGTGACCTCGTAGCTGCCCAGGCCGTCCGAAAAGCTGGTCACGTAGATGACATAGGTGCCCGACTCGGGCAGGTTGACCACGGCTTCGCTGTTGCTGTTCTGGCCGCCGTCATCATCCTGAGTCAGGTTGCTGCCGTCCGGATTCGAGACGAACAGGACCGGATCGAATGTCCCGGACTCGAGCATGATGGTCACGGTCTGTCCGGCCTCGCCCTCGAATTCATGCCGCTCATAGCGCGTGCCGTCGTGGCCACGCGGTGAGTCGCTGGTCAGGCTGCCGGTCACATTCATCGCCACTTCTTCGGACAATTCGCCGACGCTGAGCTGATAACGCCCCGCTTCCGATCCGAGGCTGCTGGCAGCAATGGTAATGGTCTCGTCAGTATCGAATCGGTAGGCAATCCGGCTGTTGTAGCCCTCATCCCCGCCGTCATCGTCGGTCGTCTCCTCGCCCATGGCGTTGGTGACGGTCAGATAGGCATCGAAGTCGTAGGATCTCAGATCGATGACCACCCGGCTGCCGGCTTCACCTCGAAGCTCATAGCGATCGCCGGAGGCGTTGCCATCACCGAGTCGAGCGTCGATCGTCTGGCCCACCTCGATAGTCGCTGGCGGCGGCAGCGTACGCGCGACGATACGATAGGGGCCGGTTTCTCCGCTCGATAGCGGCGATGCGACGACTTCCAGTGCCCCACCGCTGTTCATGGTCCGAACAAATCCGGCGTTCAGACCCTCGTAGTCATCGTTGTAGAGCGTCTCGCCGTCCGGCAGGGTGGCATTGAGCGTGGTGTCGATCGTCTCACTCATGACGATGACCTCGACACTCATGCCCTGTTCGACCTGAATGACATGGCGATTGGCCGAGGCATTGCCGGCGGCCGTGAACTCGCCTTCCTGCGAATAGATTTCTTCCTGGGCTGACAGGCCGCTGCTCAGCAGCAGCACGACTGCCGCACCGATCAAACGTAATTTCATGACTCCACTCCTTGGAAATTTTCTGGGCCCCTGAGTATACGATTGATTGATTAACCCAGGCTGACCGGTCAGCCCTGGGGCCGAGCAGGACCCAGTCGTCTTCCTAGTGTACTGTCTGGTATTGATTGGTGATATCAGAGCCCCGCAAATGGTTCGCAACAAGGCGCAACCTGCAGGGCAGAGTGGGCCTCTGTTCAAGGGTTGCAACGCCGTTGTGGGCCATTTGCGGGGCTCCCTCCGGGCGAGCCGCCAAACGGCCATCTGCGGCGTTGCGCGCTCTTGAAAGGGAACCACCCTTCCGGCGAGCGCGCGCCTGGCAGCTGACCGCTTGGCGACTCGCTGATATCATCAATCAATACCAGACAGTACAC
>JAZBPR010000104.1:0-7088 GCA_036351735.1 Wenzhouxiangella sp.
CTGCGACCAACGCCGCAGGCACATCGACCTGGTCACTCGATTCGATTTCCATCACGACTAACGCGAATCTCCCGAATCCGCCGAACAATGTCACTGCGACCTTGAACGGCACGACGGCAACCATCGCATGGGACTCAGTGACGAATGCCCAGTCATATACGGTCACCGGTTCGCCATCGGGGAGCTGCACCGCAACCCACCCGACGGTCACCTGTGATGTCACCGGGTTGACCCGTGGGCTGAGCTACACCTTTACCGTCACGACTACCAATGCCGATGGCACCTCGGGAGAATCCGATCCGTCCAATTCCGTCACACCGGCGCTCGCGCCCACCGTGCCCGGCGCGCCTGTAATCGGGACTGCTACCGCTGGCAACGCACAGGCTTCGATCACTTTCAGTGCACCAGCGAGCGATGGAGGTGCGTCGATCACTGGCTATACAGCGACGAGTGCGCCAGGTGGCTTCACAGGTTCCTGCGCGACTTCACCCTGCACGGTCAGCGGTCTGAACAATGGCACCTCTTACACGTTTACTGTCACCGCAACAAATAGCGTCGGAACGGGGCCGGCATCTGCCGCTAGTAATGCCGTAACACCTTTGATTCCGGTCACGGCGCCGAGTGCGCCCACAGGAGTCAGTGCCGCACCTGGCAACACACAGGCAACCGTCAGTTGGAGTGCGCCGGCCAGCGATGGTGGTGCCGAAATCAGTGGCTATACGGTTACCGGCTCACCCTTCGGTAGTTGCTCGGCGACTCCGCCGGCAACGACCTGCACGGTCACCGGGCTGACCAACGGGACCCCCTATACCTTCACCGTTACCGCCACAAATTCTGCGGGCACTGGGGAAGCTTCAACCGCTAGCAACTCAATCGTCCCGGTCGGTCCGCCCGATGCGGCGCAATCGACGATTGGAAGCAGTCCGACCAGCGGCTTGATAGCAAACAACAGCGCAAGCTCCACCCTGACGATCACGGTTCGAGATGCCGCCAATACCGTCTTGTCTGGCGAATCCGTGTTTTTCGCGATCACCAACGGCGAGGGCGGAACCCTAGGCACGGGTCCCTGGACAACAGATGCAAGTGGCCAAGTGACGACGACGCTGAGATCGACTGTTGCCAACGAAGTCACCGTAACCGGTTACCTCGGTACTGATACAAGTGGCGGCGTTACTGGAACTACAGCGGTGACTTTCTCGCCCGACAACGCCAACCCGTCGGTCACAACCTCGACCATCACGGCCAGTACACCACACACGGCCGATGGCAGTGATGCCTCGACGGTAACGGTGCAGCTCAAGGATGCCAACGGCAACAACCTCACGGCCGGTGGTCAGACAGTGGTGGTCAGTGCGGACGGCTCAGCCCAGGTTTCAGCCGTCACCGACAACACCGACGGCACCTACACCGCCACCATCACCAACACCGTGGCCGAGACGATCACCGTCAGTGCCACGGTCGGCGGTCAGCCCATCACCAGCGGCAATGCCAGCGTGGTCTTCGTCCCGGGAGCTGCTTCACAACTGGTGTTCACCAGCAGCGAGGCCGGACTTCCGGTCGAGGACAGCCGGGCATTGACCGTCGAAATTCGGGACGCCCAGGGCAATGTCGTTACCGACGATAGCGGACGTGAGGTTGTGTTCAGCGCAACGGCTGGACCGGGCATAGTCACCGGACTCGGTACTACACAGACGTCCGGTGGTGAGGCCTCGCGGACCGTGGTCGGCGCGCAGGGCGGACCAGTCACGATCGAGGCGACCTCATCAGGCTTGATTGCGGCACAGACCAGTTTCGAGATCATCCCGATCCGGGCGATCGGAGGTGCGGTCAGCGGTCTCGCTGCCAACGGCCTGGTGCTGCAATTGAACGGCGCCAACGATCTCCCAGTAGGGGCGAACGGCTCCTTCCAGTTCGATCAGCGTCTGCCGGAAGGCAGCGACTACCGGGTTACGGTCCTGACCCAGCCTGGTTCCCAGACCTGCTCGGTAACGCCGTCCACGGCGCAGCCGGTGGGCGGTGCCGACATTCTGGACGTGCAGGTCAGCTGCACAACCGGCAGCAATGCCACCACCCACCTGCTGGCCGGCGATGTCACCGGCCTGGCCGGCAGCGGCCTGGTGCTGTTCAACAACGGCGGTGATGCGCTGCCGATCTCGGCGAATGGCCCGTTCGTGTTCGATCCGGCCTACGTGGAGGGCACGACCTATGCCGTCACGGTCGGCGAGCAGCCGGTCGGGCAGACCTGCTCGGTCAGCGACCCGGCGACTGGTGAGCTAGCGGCGGATGTCACTAGTCTGGAGGTGAGTTGTAGCACCAATGGTGGGGTGGCCCTGCGCAGCGTTGGCGGCACCTTGTCCGGACTTCAGGACGGCAGTGTGGTCCTGAGTCTGAACGACGGCTTTGATGACCTGACGCTGTCGACAGATGGCAACTTCACGTTCCCAACTGCTCTGACCGAGGGCAGCGAGTACGCCGTGACAGTCACGACCCAGCCCGAAGGCCAGTTGTGCCTGGTCACGAACGGCACCGATACGCTGGGTGCCGCCAACGTCACCAACGTCGCTGTGGATTGCCAGTCGCTGGACGGCTTCTTCGTGGTCTCGGCCACGGCAGGAGCCAACGGTAACCTGGTGGGTGATACGGTCAAGGTCGTGGCCGAGAACGCCACGGCCAGCTTCGAAGTCGCGGCCGATGCCGGCTACACTCCTGCAACGCCAACCGGTACCTGCCCAAGCGGCAGCTTTGCCGGCAGCCTCTGGACCACAGGCCCGATCACGGCCGACTGTAGCGTAACCTTCAGCTTTACGGCCAATGACTACACCCTGAGCTTCGACGCCCAGGGCGGCACGGTCTCGCCGGTTTCCATCGGCGTGACACTCGACGCGCCCATCGGTCAGCTGCCGATCCCCACCCGCGAGGGATATACCTTCAGCGGCTGGAATACGGCACCAGACGGAACAGGTGCGACCTGGGGTGCGGCAACGGTCTACTCCATCGCAGGCAACAGCACGCTGTACGCACAGTGGACGGTCAAGGACTACACGATTACGTTCGACAGCGCCGGCGGCAGTGCGGTAGCCCCAATCACCCAGGCCTTCGGGACGGCTATAACGCCGCCGGCCGATCCGACCCGTGAGGGCTATACGTTCGCCGGCTGGAACCCCGCGGTTCCAGCGTCGATGCCAGCCGGGGATCTCACGCTGGTCGCACAGTGGTCACTGAATACCTTCCCGCTAAGCGTGATCGATGGCACCGGCGATGGTGACTATGCGCCGGGGACGGTCGTTCCGATTGCGGCCAGTGCGCCACCGGCTGACCAGGTCTTTGATGCGTGGACCGGTGATACCGCATTCGTTGCCGATCCCTCACTGCCCAGCACCACGGTGACCATGCCCGAGCAGGCGGTGTCGGTGACGGCCACCTACAAGGCTGCCCCGCCAGAGACCTTTGCACTAACCGTGACCAACGGCAGCGGCAGTGGTGAGTACACGGCCGGTACCCAGGTCACGATCACCGCCAGCCCGGCCCCTGATGGTCAGGTCTTTGATCAGTGGGCGGGAGATGTCGGCTTTGTGGCTAACGTCAATCTGCCCACGACCGATGTCCTGATGCCCGAAGCGGCCATGGCGCTGACGGCGACCTACAAGGATGCACCACCCGATCTGTTTGCGCTCACGGTCACCAACGGAACGGGGACGGGCGAGTACGAAGCTGGGCGGGCGATCAGCATTGCCGCCAATCCGGCGCCAGAGGGCCGAATCTTTGATCGCTGGAGCGGTGATTTGGTCCACGTCGAAAGTCCGCTGACGCCCAACACCACGGTGGTGATGCCGGCCGAGGCGATCGCCGTAACGGCGCTGTACAAGGACCGCCCTGCCGAGACCTTCGCCCTGACGGTGCTGTCAGGCAGCGGTAGCGGTGAGTATCCGGCCGGTCAGACGGTCACGATTGCCGCTGAGCCTGCGCCTGAAGGGCAGGTGTTTGATCGCTGGCGCGGTGATACAGCGTATCTGGCCAGCCCCAACGCGCCGAATACCGAAGTGGTGATGCCGGCAGAAGCCGTCTCGGTAGAGGCCACGTATAAGGCCGCCCCACCGGAGACCTTCGCCCTGACGGTCACTTCGGGAACCGGGAGCGGACGCTATGAGGCGGGTGAAGTGATCACCATTGCCGCAGAGCCGGCCGCCGATGGCGAGGTGTTTGCCCGCTGGAGTGGTCAGACCGCGCAGGTGACCAACGTCAACCTGCCGAACACGACGTTGACCATGCCGGCTTCTGATGTCAGTGCGACGGCGCTCTACGAGGCCGAGCCCGAGACTGCGGAGCCGAACACGCTGACCGTGGTCGACGGCACCGGGGACGGCAGCTATGACGCCGGCCGGGTGGTGTTGATCGCCGCCGATGTGCGCGAAGGCGAGCTGTTCGATCGCTGGATCGGCCAGACCGCCGGGGTCAACAACGTCAACATCCCCAACACCACGCTGGTGATGCCCGACGGCGACGTGACGGTGACTGCGACCTTCAAGCCGGATTCGGGTCAGCAGTTCCGCCTGCGACAGTTGGTTCGCCTGCCCGATCAGGCGACTCAGCAGCGAGTCGGCAAGACGGGACCGGAACCAGGCCTGCAGGCAACAGCGTCTTCCGACAATGTGATCGATGATCGTGAAGTGCCTGCCGGGCTGATTGTGCGTCTGTTTGCACCTGAGGCTCCGGCCGGGTTCGTGTTCGACAAGTGGGTAGGGCAGACCACGCACGTGAACAACATCCATGAGCCTGAGACCTTCGTGTACATGCCAACCAGTGACGTCGAGATCAGCGCGACCTATCGTGAGCAGGTCAGCGCGCAGACCCTGACGGTCGACTCAGGCAGCGGTGATGGCAGTTACATGCCGGGAACCGAGGTCACGATCACGGCTAGCGCAGCCCCGAGTGGGTTTGTGTTCGATCGCTGGGAAGGCCAGACCGCCCAAGTGGCAAACGTCAACAGGCCCGAGACCATCATGACCATGCCGCAGACCTCGGTCAGAGTTCAGGCGGTTTACCGCGAGCTGCCTCCCGAGACCTTTGCCCTGGAAGTACTCGGTGGTAGCGGTGACGGCAGCTACCAGGCCGGTCGCGAGGTGACCATCGTCAGCCAGGCGCCGCCAGCAGATCAGGTGTTTGCACGCTGGTCGGGTCAAGTGGGCACTGTGGCTGACATTTTCTCGGCCCAGACCTCGATCTACATGCCGGCCAATCAGGTCACAGTGGTCGCCCAATTCGCCAATGTCTATACAGTGAGTGCGACGATCGATGGTTCGGGCGGCACCTTGAGTCCGGCCAGTCAGGAGATCGTCGAGGGTGAGCGTGCGGTGATCCAGATCACGCCTGATTCTGGTTGGGTGGTTGATGCGGTAAGCGGCTGCGGTGGCGGCACCTTGTCCAAAAACACCTGGACCAGCGCCCAGATCAACGCTGAGTGCTCGATTCAGGTGCTGTTTGCACAGGAGATCGACGAAGAGGTTATGCCCGTTCCGGTGCCGACCCTGAATCCATGGGCCTTGTTGTTGCTGATCTTGGCAACGATGGGGGTGGCCAACATCTTTGTTCCGAGACGCTAATCAAGCGAGCTGGCTATCCAGCCGAGACCTGCCCGGCTAACTGGCCGGGCAGTGTCTTTTTGGAATAGGGTTTTTCGACCGAAGAAAAATCTTCAAGCCAAAAAGGCTGTCATCAATCGATATCCAGATTTTCGATTGCCTCCACAATCTCCATGATCTCCTCATGCAGTGCCTGATATTTCTCATGCGCTGCATTTTTCATGGCGTGGGTTTCATTCCAGTCGGCGTGCTTGGCATCCAGGGCTGATCCCTGTTCTTCGTGGGCGGCCATTTCGCGTTCGTGATCAGTCATCATTTTCTGATGCTCTGCGATTGCAAGTTCGTGCTCGGCCAAGATCATCTGCAGTTTGGCAACGGCCGCCTGCAGTCTGTAATGCTCGGTCATTGACATCTGGTGCTCGGCTGCATGCGCCGCGTGCTCTTGCTTGGACTGCTCATGCTCGGCATGCATGTGCTGGTTGGCAAACGCAAACGAACTGATGGCGACACCACCAACAAACATCAAAGTGACGCGGGTTGATTTCTTGAACATGGATGACTCCTCGTGTTTTGAAAAATGCCAGGTCGGAACGCGCCGGCCCAGCGGAAAGGGATTGATCTACACGCGTTGCGCGATGTAAAAGCCATAGCTGTAATGCGCTTTGTGCTTTTCGTAGAGCGCGATCTCTTGTTGCTCCGCGTTGGCAATCGCCTCTGCGTCGCTAGAGTGATTGTGTCGGCTCAAAAATTCAGGCAACCGATCCTGTATTGGCCGATAGTAATTGTCCAGCCAGCAATGTTCGGGGAGCGTCAGATAGCCGATAGGGGAGTAACCCTGTCGTTCAAGAACGCGCATCTTTGCTGAGGCCATATCGATCTCGGGGTATTCACGGGTCCAATGCGCTTCGATCTCGTCCGGACGGGTGCCGGTCAACCAGGTGATTTCTGAAACCGCCAAGACGCCCCCGGGTTTCAGGAACCGACGCCAGGCTTTCAGGCCGGCCTCAAAACCCATGTTGTAAATTGCGCCTTCCGACCAGATCAGGTCGAATTGCTCTTCCTCAAAAGGAAGTTCTTCCATTGCGCACGCCAGCGTCTCGATTCGCTCGGCCACACCAGCTTTGCTTGCGTTGTCCTCAAGGAGATCCAGAAAGTCCTTAAGAAAATCGGCGGCCACGATACGGGCGTTGGGCATCAGGCGGGCAAGCCCCAGCGTGGAGGCACCTGTACCGCAACCAATGTCGGCCACTTTGACAGGTGCTTGCGGGTCAAGCCGGCACAAGCGAAGGGCAAGTTCGGTTTCTGCATCGCCGCCGGGCCCCTGGCGGGAGTTTGTCCTGTGCAGGTCAATCAGTAGAGAAAAGTCGTCCATAGTTCTCAGCTATTCCACGGCCAGACCGACCAAGGCGTACCCCAAACCAACCATAGTAACCCCAATCAAAACACTCGCCAACACGTAGGTGCTGGCCAGCATCCATTCTTCGTGGCGAAGCAATTCAAAGGTTTCCA
>JAZBPR010000105.1:0-4082 GCA_036351735.1 Wenzhouxiangella sp.
AGAGGCATTGCCGCCCAACTCCATGACAACGGCCTTCTTGCCCGCTCTGGCCTTCAAATCCCAACCGACTTTGTCGGATCCGGTAAAGCTCAGCAACTTCAGCCGCTCATCTTCAGTAAAGGCCGCAGAGGCTGCTCGATTGGCCGGCAGAATGGAAAACGCGCCTTCCGGGAGGTCGCACTCGGCCAGAATTTCACCCATCAACAGCGCACCAACCGGCGTCTTGCTCGCCGGTTTGAGCACGAAAGGACAACCTGCCGCGATCGCCGGCGCGACTTTGTGTGCCACCAGGTTGTAGGGGAAGTTGAACGGCGTGATGAAAGAGACCGGACCAATCGGCACCCGCTTCCACATCCCCTGAAAGGCTTCCGCCCGCGGCGTGATGTCCATCGGCAACACCTCACCACCGATCCGCGTGGCCTCTTCCGCTGCGATCTGGAAGGTCTCGATCAAGCGCCCGACCTCGCCGGTCGCATCAGTCAGGACTTTTCCACCCTCAACGATGAGCACCTCAATCAGTTCATCGCGCCGGGCCTGGAACTGCGCGACGCAGTGATTGAGGACATCCCGACGACGATGAGCGGGCAGATCGGCCATCGGGCGCTGCGCCTTGACGGCAGCAGTGATGGCCTGGTCGACGTGCGTCTCGTTCGCCAGCGCGACCTTGAAGGCGGGCTCGCCGGAATGCTTGTCCTCAACCGTCAAATCAGTGTTGGCATGGACAGCTTGATTGGCCAGATAGAACGGATAGCTTGCGGTACTCATCAATCGGAACCTTTATCGAATTTGAATTGAAGGGCGCGGCTACGCTCGGGGATGTGCTCAAACAGCTGACGCTGACTATCGCTATAGTCGACCGGACAGTCGATCAAGTGAACGCCCGGCTGCGACAAACAGCCAGACAAGAGTGACGCCAGCTGATCAGCGGACTGAACCCGATGACCCATCGCACCATAGCTTTCAGCATACCGAACCAGATCGGGGTTACCGAAAGAAAGGCCAAAATCGGGCAAACCCATGTCCTGCTGCTTCCAGCGAATCATCCCGTAAGCGTCATCGCGTAAGACCAGAATGACCAGGTCCATCTCCAGCCGGACGGCCGTCTCCAACTCCTGAGAATTCATCATGAAACCGCCGTCGCCGCACACCGCGAGCACCTTGCGCTCTGGATGTACAAGGCGCGCGCACATGGCCACCGGCAATCCCGCTCCCATGGTCGCGAGCGCGTTGTCGAGCAGGACGGTATTGGGTTGGCGGGCCGCGTAATTGCGTGCAAACCAGACTTTGTAAAGTCCGTTGTCCAGTGACACGATGCCATCGTTGGGCATGGCCTGGCGAACCTCATGGACAATCCGACGCGGATGCATGGGAAAGCCATCGCGAGTTTCATGGCTGGCCAGATCCTCATCCAGTGCGGCTCGCGCCTGGGCGGCGAAATCGAAATCCCAGTGCGATTGCGGCGACAGCCGCTCGTTAAGTTGCCAGATCGCATTGCCGATATCGCCGATGACTTCCAGTTGCGGAAAATACACCGCATCGACCTCGGCCCCGGAGAAGTTGATGTGGATGACTCGGCGGCGGCCCTCGCGCATGAAGAACGGCGGTTTTTCGACCACATCATGACCAACATTGATGATCAGGTCCGCCGCGTCAATGGCCCTGTGGACGAAATCACCCTCAGACAGCGCCGCGTTACCCACCCAGCAAGGATGCGATTCATCGACAACACCCTTGCCCATCTGGGTGGTGAAGAACGGAATACCCAGACGATCAACGAACTGGCGCAACATACGCGCCGTGACCTTGCGGTTGGCACCCGCTCCGATCATCAACAGCGGCCGCTTTGCGCGTTCAATCTCCTTTACCGCCTGACCAATGGCCTTTTCCTCGGCCACGGGCCGACGTGCCCGACTGGGGGTCATCGGGCATCCGGAGACCGACTCTCTCAAGATATCCTCCGGGACTTCCAGATGCGTCGCGCCGGGGCGCTCCTGCTCGGCCTGACGAAAAGCTTCGCGCACTCGCGACGGAATCGAGACGCCTGACACCACCTGGCGGGTATAGCGCGTCACCGGGCGCATGAGATCGACCACATCGACAATCTGGAAGTGTCCCTGCTTGGATGTCTTGACCGGCTTTTGGCCAGTAATCATCACCAACGGCATGGCTCCAAGCTCAGCATAGGCTGCCGCGGTCACAAGATTGGTTGCTCCCGGGCCCAGCGTGGAAAGACAAACTCCGGGCTGCCCGGTTAGACGGCCGTGACAGGCGGCCATGAAGCCTGCTGCTTGCTCGTGCCGCGTCACGATCAGCCGGATTGAAGACTCTCGCACGGCCTCCAGCAGGTCGAGATTTTCTTCGCCGGGCACGGCAAAGATGCGCTCCACACCTTCGGTCTCGAGACACTGCACCATCAGTTTTGCGGCGCTGATTTCACCCATTTGAACTCCATGTGATGTCAATCAAGAACTTGCATTCCATCCCCAGTATTGCACTGACCACCCTCACACGACGGCGACATAAAGCTCACTGGATCCTCATAAAAACTTGATGTTACGTCGATGCGCGGTGCTGATACTGCGCGCTGCTCTTAACCAACCAAGAAGGAAATCTCATGCTTAGCCCCCGTTTAATTGCCGTCTCGTTTGCTGGTCTTTTTGCTGCCAACGCTTTCGCCGACGATCATGCCGTCAAGGCCAACATCATCGAAACAGCCGAGGCCGCCGGCTCATTCACCACCCTGCTGACCGCGATCGAAACGGCCGGCCTGACCGACACCCTGGCCACCGGTGGGCCCTTCACGGTGTTTGCCCCGACCGATGAAGCCTTTGCGGCCATTCCCGAGGCCGATCTGGCAGCCATCCTGGCCGATAACGAAACCCTGACTTCCATCCTGACCTACCACGTGGTCGATGGCGCGGTCATGTCCGCTCAGGTCGTTGAACTGGACAGCGCCACCACGCTGCAGGGTTCAGACGTTGAAATTACCGTGACTGACAGCGGCGTCATGGTCGATGGTGCCAATGTCGTGACCGTCGACGTTGAGGCTAGCAACGGCGTAATTCACGTGATTGATGCGGTGATCACTCCATAAGATCAGGCGCAATAACGACACAGAAAAGCCCGTCTCTGGACGGGCTTTTTTGTGTCAGCCAGAAGGCTGGTATCTTGCAGTCTGGTTTTGATCATGACTTACCGACCATGGCATCAGCACCCTCTCCTGCCACGTCCTCTTTACCCGAGCCTAAGCTCGGCTCCAGAGCGCTGTTTCCGGATCTGAAAGTCCCTGTCTATCTGAACCATGCCTCGGTTAGCCCACCCAGCCTCGCGGTGCGGGATGCGGTCAACCAGACGATGGACGGCTATGCCCGGCGCGGGATGGCCTGGTACGTGGAAGAAATGGATCGGCGCGAGCGGGTTCGGGGCCAACTGGGCCAGCTCATCGGCGCGAACGGCGAAGATGTCGCTCTGGTGCCCAACACCTCGGCCGGGGTCATGACGGTGGCACTTTGCCTGCCCTGGCAGCACGGCGACCGGATCGTCCTGTTTGAAGGCGAGTTTCCGACCAATATCACGCCTTGGCAGCAGGCCGCGCGGCGGCACGGTCTAGACATCGTCTGGATGCAGGCCGAGGCGTTCCGTCACGAGCGGGCAACTGCGCTGGAAGCGCTGGAAGACCAGCTCCGTGCCGGCGTGCGGCTGGTCGCGATCAGCGCGGTGCAGTTCACGACGGGTCAGCGCATGCCGCTGGCCGAGATCGGCGCGATGTGCCGTCATCACGGTGCAGAACTGTTCGTCGATGCCATCCAGGCCGCCGGCGTTGTGCCGCTGGATGTACAGGCCATGTGCATCGACTACCTCACCGCCGGCAGCCATAAATGGTTGATGGCGCCTGAAGGACTGGCCGGCTTCTACGCGGCACCCCAGGCCGCTGAGCGTTTGCAACCCAACGTTGCCGCCTGGCTCAGCCACGAAGAACCCTTTGCTTTCCTGACCGATGGGCCGGGACACTTGCGCTATGACCGGCCAATCGTGCCAAACGCCCGAATGGCCGAGGCCGGCACCTTCAACGTGCTGGCCAC
>JAZBPR010000106.1:0-10881 GCA_036351735.1 Wenzhouxiangella sp.
CAGGCCGATGTGCTCATGGGTGTGATTGGATTGGTTGAGACCGCCAGCGGGCAGGCCGTGCCGCGAGACTGGCTTCAGGCCAGCTTGACCGCAGCACTTGCCAGCGGTAATGACGATTTACAGGCCACTTTGCTCGAGCGTTTGGGGACTCATCCGGAATCCGCAGAGGGAGAAAAGCTCAAGCTGTTGCTGCAGGCCCTGTCGCTCAGGGAGCAGTCGCCAGGGGCGGGGACTCTGACCTGTGAGAGTGTGCGACACAACGTGGCCTATCGTCATGAGGAAATGGATGACCTGAATGGCGCGGCAGACAACTACCGAGCTGGAATCGCCGCAATCGAGCAGTTCGATGGTAAGGACAGCAAGCGCCTGATTCCCTGGCTGAACAACCTGACCGCCGTGCACAAGGCGCGCGGTGAAATGAAGGAAGCTGCCGCCTTGACTTCCCGGGTTCTGAAACTCGCAAGAACTCAGTTGGGCGCACTGCATCCTGCTGTAGCCAGCGCCTGTGATCAGTTGGGCAGCATTCAGTACCAGGCCGGCAACTATGACGAGGCAGAGCCTCTATTCCGTGAGGCGCTAGACATCGCCAGCAAGACCTTTGGTCCAGAGCATTCGGCAACCGCTGCCTGCATGAACAATCTGGCCGCGTTGCTGGATGCCCGTCAGCAGTTCAAAGAAGCAGAGACTCTGTACAGAAAGGCGCTGGCGATTCGCCATGGCCTGCACGGAGAACACCATTCAGACACCGCCAGCACCCTGCATAACCTGGCAACCGTTCTGGAAGCGGCCGGCAAAACCGACGAGGCCGAGCAGCTTTTCCGGCGCGCTTTGGATGCGTGGGACAAAGTCAGTGGTCAGGAAAGCCCTGCGTTTGCGACCACGCTTCTAAGTCTGGCTGATCTTCTTCGGGATCGGGAACAGTGGGCCGATGCCGAAGCGCTTTATCGTTCAGACGTTGAGATCTGGCGCTCTCTGGTCGGCCCCGAGCACCCGCATACCCTGGCGGCACTCAGTGGCTTGGGCCGGCTTTATGCCGATGGCGGTAAGCCAGAGCTTGGGGAACCCCTGCTGATGCACGTAATCGACACCGCAGAGCGCGTGGTGGGGAAAACCGACCCGCTTTACATGGAGGCAGTTGGGGTCTTGGGCGCATTGCTGCGCCAGGCTGGGAGGAAAGAAGAGGCCCGCCAGCTGCTCCACAACGCGCTTTCGGCGCACGATAACTCTCTGGGAATGATTTCGGCACCCGTGCAGAAGCTGCGTCGTCTGCTGGAGTCACTCGACTCAGGGTCGGAACAGCTTCATTAAGTTGGAGAAGAGTGAGGATGGAATCACCACAACTACCTGCCGCCTACGAGGTGACGCAGCTTGATGGCAAGTCCGTTGTTCTTGACCATACCGTTGAATTAGCGAAGCAAGGATCACCCGAAGGAACTTTGGTCTGGGCCACCAGTCAGCCTCAAGGATCTCATCGCCTCGAGAAACCCTGGTTTTCTCCCGACAACGGTCTGTATTTGGCCCTGATCCTCGAACCCGAGTTTGAGCCCTCACGCTATGGCGAAATCGGGCTGATCGGTTTGTTGTCTTTGGGTTGGGCAGTTTCGGATCACGTGGCGCCAATGACAGACCTTCGATACCGCTGGCCAAACGATTTGCTGCTCAGCGGCTCAAAAGTCGGAGGCGTCACCTTACGCAAGGCCAGCGATGCAAGCTGGCTGGTGCTTGGGGTCTCGCTGAACGTGGCCTCAGAGCCTTCTGAGGTCATAGACGGAGGCTGTGTGGTCATAGAAGGCGGCTGTGCCGAGATACAGCCGACGGATATCCTCGAAAGCTTCGCGCGCGAATTCCTTCATTGGATCAATCGATGGGATGAAGACGGTCTCTCAACGGTCCTGAGTGCTTTGAAAGGCCGCTGGGGCAAAGTGGGAGAGTCGGCGCTCATTGATCTGGCACCGGGTGAATCCGTGGCTGGTGAATTTCAGGAAGCGCGGGAAGACGGGGCTTTAATCTTGAGAACGCCGGACGGTTCGAAAACAATCTGTCTGAACGAGTTTTTCGGGCTCTAAAGCAAATGGCCGGCGAACAGCCGGCCATTTTCTTCAACCCGAATTGCTTGCCCTTCTCACGCTGAGCTTGTAGATGCTCCTTGTCCTGGGTTTGATCGAGGAGCGCCATCAGCATCAAACTCCTGATCCTTGACTTCGTCATACCAAAGATCGTGGTGGATTTTTGCCCATTCTGAACTGACGTGACCCTTGGTCATCGCATCCATTGATCCCGGTGCGCCTAGGGTCGCCATGTACATGTGGCCGAAGCTCGCACCCAGCCAGAGAATCGCCACGACGGTGTGGATAATCAAATTCCACTGGAACAGTTCGCGAGTCTCAAATATTTGCGGGTTGATCATCATGATCCCGGTGGCACAGACCGCGATGCCAGCGCCAACATTCACCCAGAACCAGGCTTTCTCGCCACCGTTCATGCGTCCGGCTGGCAGATGCTTCCCGAAAGCGCCGCCCTTAAGCAGCCACTTGACGTCTGTCATGTCAGGAATGTTGTAGCGCGTCCAGGCAATGATCATCAGCAACACACCGACGGTGAAGAAAGCTCCGCCGTAGTTGTGGATGTTCTTTGATGCATACGCCCAAGCCGCAAACCCTTCAGGCCCCAATAAAGGAATCAGGACCGCGCGGCCGAACAGCAGACTCAAGCCCGTAATCGCGAGCGCCAAAAACAGAATCGCGACAAACCAGTGAAGCGCGATGTCCAGAGAGCCCCAGCGCGGAACACGTTTTCCAGAATTCGCCTCAATCTTCTCACCGCCGCCGGAGATCATGTAAAACAAGACGACCGCACCGAACATGAATGCCAGATACCAGGGCAGATAGGTCGAGACGGGTCCCATTCGGATCTGACGGAAGTTCTCACCGCCGCTTTGCATCAAAACATTGGCACCGTAAGCCTTGACCTGACTGACTCCTTCCGTTGCCTGACGACCATCCCGCCAAACTTCGGACCGCGGGTTGATCTCGGCAGCCCATGGATCGGCAGGTGGCGCCGTTTGTGCGACTGCCGTGTCCTGGGCAAATGCCACGTACACGTAGCCACTCAGTGGCACGATCATTGCCGCAACGAGGACCAGAGCCGTCATCGCGGCAATTCGCTTGCCTACGCGGCGGGTCTTGCTAGAAGTTGCTGCTTGCTGTGTATTCATAGTTGCTACTCCAAACTAGCGCTGCGATTGACCAGCCATCCGGTCGCGCAGATGCTCAGCCGTTTGCTGGTCTCGCTCATGCTGGCCGGCCAAACGCTGCTCCTGTCCTTCATTAATCCAGGGATCAGCGGTCTTTTGAGTGCAGGCACTCAGAAACAAAGCGGCACAAAGGACCACTGCCACGTGCAGTAACGCCTTTGCGGACAATGCGCGTTTCATTTAGCGATCCCTCTGCCCATCGAATCGAGTATCAAGACTCGCCCGGAACTCAGGGTCTTCCAGCTTGGCCAGCAGTGGATCTTCCTTGCCCTTGTAAACACCCGGCTCGTAAACCGTGACATCCGGATCTTCATAACAACCGGTGAGCACGACTGCCAGCGCCAACGCGCTGGCAGCAGTTAGCAGTCGACGGGCAATCATGCCCCTGCACCGTAGGCCTTGGCCCAACCCCAGGTCTGAGGACGCCCGTCACGGGTCATCGTCCGCTGGCGGTAGATGTCGGCAACGAGATCGCCGTCACCGGCCAGCAGCGCCTTGGTGGCGCACATTTCCGCACAGGCTGGCAGTTTGCCCTCAGCAATACGGTTGGCACCATACTTTTCGAACTCAGCCGTCGTGTTCGGATCGTCCGGGCCGCCGGCACAGAAGGTGCACTTGTCCATTTTGCCGCGAACGCCAAACGCTTCCGTGGTGGGGAACTGCGGTGCGCCAAACGGGCAGGCATAGAAGCAGTACCCGCAACCGATGCACAGGTCTTTATCGTGAAGAACGATGCCATCGGTTGTCGTGTAGAAGCAGTCGGTCGGGCAAACCGCCGCACAGGGTGCGTCGGTACAGTGCATGCAGGCCACCGAGATTGACTTCTCGCCGGGCAGACCATCGTTGAGCGTGACCACTCTTCGACGGTTAACACCCCAAGGCACTTCATTGGCGTTCTTGCAGGCCGTTACACAGCCATTACATTCGATGCAGCGGTCGGCATCGCAAAGGAACTTCATTCGAGCCATTGTCTTGTCTCCTCCTTCCTAGCCTTACGCGGCCTTCTGAATCTGGCACAGGGTGGACTTGGTCTCCTGCATCAGCGTGATGGGGTCATATCCGTAGGTCTTGGCGGTGTTGCAGGACTCACCTCTGATGTACGGGGCAGTCCCTTCCGGATACTTCCCTTCGAGGTCTTCGCCCTGGAACCAACCGCCGAAGTGGAACGGAGTCCAGACCACGCCTCGACCCACGCGTTCGGTGATCATTGCGCGAATCTTGATTCGACCGCCTTCGGGACCTTCCAGCCAGACCCAGTCGTTGTCACGCAGACCACGGTCATTGGCATCGATGGGATTGATCTCAACAAACATTTCCTGCTGGAGTTCGGCCAGCCAGCTCATTGAGCGGGTCTCTTCACCGCCACCCTCGTATTCGACCAATCGACCACTGGTGAACACGAGCGGGTAGTCTCCGGAAAAGTCATCGGCCTGAACCGAGGCGTAGCGGGTGGGCAGACGCCAGCGATGCGCCATGTCTTCGTGGGTCGGATACTGTTCGACCAGATCGTAGCGTGGCGTGTAGAGAGGTTCACGGTGAATCGGCACCGGATCCGGGAATGTCCAGACAATAGCCCGGGCCTTGGCGTTGCCAAAGGGCGCAACTTCGTGCTTGAGGCAGATACGCTGGATGCCGCCCGACAAATCGGTATGCCAGGCAACGCCGTCCAAAGCGTCCATCTCACGGTACTGGGCGACGTCAGCTTCGGTCGCACCACCGGTGGGCTTTTCAGCAACCCCGCCGACCCACGCGATCGTCGCCACTTCGTCCGGCGTCAGTTCGGTGTGCCAGCCCATGGTCCGGAGCATGCCGTAGGTCACGGCCGGATGACCTTCCTGAATCTCGGAATCCTTGCTCCAGGAATCCTCTGCGAGGATATTGTTGCCATTGTGTTCGGTACCGAAACGGGCCCTGAACGGCAATCCGCCCTGAGAAACCGGCAGATCCGGGTTGTACAGAACGTGAGAACCCGGGTGCTTGACTTCCGGCGTCCCCCAGCAGGGCCAAGGCATACCGTAGGTGTCACCGTCGCATGGACCACCCATGGCCTTAAGCGTCGTGGTGTCGAAGGTGTGCTTATTCTCCAGGTGCATCTTCAGACGCTCAGGGCTTTGGCCGGTGTAGCCAATCGTCCAGGCGCCACGATTGATTTCGCGCAGAACGCTCTCCGGCACCGGTTTGCCGTCAACCACTTCAATGTTCTTAAACATCTCGTCGGCAAAACCGAACTTCTTCGCCATCAGGTAAAGGATTTCGGCGTCGGTCTTGGATTCATACAGCGGGTCGATGACCTTCTCACGCCACTGCAGCGAACGGTTTGAGGCAGTACACGAGCCGGCCTGTTCAAACTGTGATGCAGTCGGGAGCAGATAGACACCGTCGGTACGATCTGACATGACCGCCAGATGAGTTGGATACGGGTCGGAAATGACGACCAGATCCAGTTTTTCGACGGCCTTCTTCATTTCAGGTCCGCGGACCTGACTGTTGACCGCATGACCCTGGAAGAAGACGGCGCGAATGTTGTCACGCTGCGAGAAATTCGCGGGGTCTTCAAGAATACCGTCGATCCAGCGAGACACCGGAACGCCGGGGATATTCATCGGGTGGGTGGGATTGCCAGAGTTATCGGCGTACATGCCGTCATCAAAACGGCTCTTCAGCCACTCGTAGTCGACATCCCACACGCGGGCCCAGTGCTTCCAACCGCCTTCGGACAGGCCGTAGTAACCCGGCAGAGTGTGGCAGTTCGGACCAACGTCGGTCGCGCCCTGCACGTTGTCGTGGCCGCGGAAAATGTTGGCGCCACCGCCTATCTTGCCGATATTGCCCAGAGCCAGCTGCAGGACACAGTAAGAGCGGGTGTTGGCGTTGCCCACGTGGTGCTGGGTACCGCCCATGCACCAGACGATCGTGCCCGGACGATTTTCGGCCAGCGTCTTGGCTGCCTGGTACATCTGATCTTCCGGCACACCAGCGATGTCTTCGACTTTGTCCGGCGTCCAGTTAGCCACTTCGCGACGGATTTCGTCCATGGCGTAGACACGCTTGCGGATGTATTCCTTGTCTTCCCATCCGTTTTCGAAGATGTGCCACAACAGGCCCCAGACGAACGGGATGTCGGTGCCCGGACGGATGCGGATGTGCTGATCGGCATGCGCCGCTGTGCGGGTCAAACGAGGGTCAACCACAACCAGCTTGGCGCCGTTTTCCTTGCCGCGCAGAATGTGCTGCATAGCGACAGGATGGGCTTCAGCTGCATTCGAGCCGATGAAGATCATCGACTTGCAGTTGTGCATGTCGTTGTAGGAGTTGGTCATCGCACCATAACCCCAGGTGTTGGCAACACCCGCGACCGTGGTGGAGTGACAGATACGGGCCTGGTGGTCCATGTTGTTGGTGCCCCAGAATGCAGCGTACTTGCGCTGCAGGTAGGCACCTTCATTGTTGGCCTTGGATGAGCCGCAATGCCAGACTGAATCCGGTCCCGACTCTTCACGAATCTTCATGAACTGGTCACCGATCTCGTCGATGGCCTGTTCCCAGCTCAGACGCTTCCACTGACCACCCTCAAGCTTCATCGGGTACTTGACCCGCTTTTTGCTGTGGCCATGCGAACGGAGAGCCGCGCCCTTGGCGCAGTGTCCACCCATATTGAACGGCGAGTCGAAATCCGGCTCTTGCCCGATCCACACGCCGTTTTGGACGGTTGCCTTGGCACCACAACCGACCGAACAGTGCGTACAAACGGTGCGCTTGGTTTCCACCGGTCCCTTGGCGGCTTCAGGCGGCTGCTGCGCGTCGACGCGCTTCATCATGCTCAACGGCATGGCTGCCGCGAGCGCCGTACCACCGGCGGTCAGGCCAGAACGCTTGAGAAAGGTACGGCGGTCAAAACCTTTACCCCGCGAAGCGCGATGCGCTTCATTGGCGGCTTGCTTGCGAATTAACTTCATAAATTTCCTCCAGACTGAATTCGGCGCCTACAGCGGCGTTCTAGAACCGGGCGCTTTCGTAGTAGCGCCGAATGTGGTCGGTTTCGCGGTAGCACTTGGACTCCGCCTCGGGTTTCTTTGTGGGGACAGGCGCGTCTGCCTGAGCGTTGACCGAGACCAGGCCGAGCCCGGCGGCGGCACCAGCACCAATGGCACCGGTCATGAGTCGACGGCGCGCCAAATCGATGGATGGCTTGGGTGATGATTCACTCTGTTTTTTCATGCTCTTTCTCCAAAGATAATTATTCCGGCAGACTCAGCCAGACTCGTTCAAACTCCATAAACGCCTCGCCCAACTGGCCGACAGGCCGATAGAAGGCGGCGTTCTTAGCGCCCTGAATATCGCTGAAAAACTTGGGCATCCAGTTGCCCACATATTCACTGAAAAACTTCTGTTGCCCGGCAAGCGGAATGCCATGCTCTGGATCGACCAATAGAGCCATCGTTTCGCAGATTGCGGCCGCGTGATCTTCAGGCTCCGCCACACCTTCCGCCCTCTGAATTCCCAGACGACGCAGCTCGTCCCGAAGGGTGGCCAGCGGTTTGTCCATGAGAAAACCGGTCAGGTAATAGCTACCGTAAGGCAGCAATTCTCCCTGACCGACACCAATGAAGAGGTTGTGAAATTCACGCTCGATCGGCTCAGGATCTGCGGCATCCGCAGTCTCCGCCAAGTCGTATCTGGCTTGTTCGAGCTTTGTTGCTCGTTGGCTAGATGAATATTCTGGTTTGAGGCCAGACAGCGCGGTGAGCATCTGATTATCGGGCGCATCTCTCAACAACGCTGCCAGCAACGCGTAGGTCTCGACCCGCGCTTCTGCGCCTTCCTGACCGCTACTGTGGATCGAAGCCTGGCGATCGCTCACCGAGCTTTCCGGTAATTGTTGCATTCTCAATCTACCTTTTCCCGACGGCAGACTGTATTCCGGATCCCGCAATTAAGTCAAGCCCACTAGACCAAAGTCGAAGAGCAATTTCCGGACTCGCCGCGGTCAATTGTTCAGTTCTTTCGTCCGGTTGGATGGGCAACTACGCCACCCTCATCTTCGTACATCTTCTGGATGCGGCAATCTTCGCAAAGCCTGATTCTGGCAATGGCCTCAGCGTCCTGAAACATCCAGTGCCCCTTGAGCCGGCGCTCCATGCTTTCCATCATCTTGCGCGTGGCAAACGCTTTGCCGCAGCCGTCGCAATGGTGCATTTCTTCTTCGTTCAGCAAGCGTTTTGCCGGCTCAAGGTGAGCGGCGAAGTGCATGCGGGCATTCAGCTCGATCGCATCTTCTGGGCAGGATGCTTCGCACATTCCACACTGGACGCAGTGATCTTCGCGGAAGAACAACTGCGGACTGTCGCCTCCGCCCTGGATGGCCGAGACGGGACACACCGACACGCAAGCCATGCACAGCGTGCAGGCATCGGAATTAACGGCGATCTCGCCAAACGGCGCCGAAGAAGGCAATTTAACCGTTTCTGAGACCGCTGATTCAGCCTGGGCGTGCAAATGCCCCAGCGCCTGGCGAACAATCTCCCGCTTCGTCCCCAATGCTGCAAAAGTCGCAGGTTCTGCCACCAGGGCAGGTAGAGGCCGGATGACAGCATCGGCTTCCGCCCGACCCGGCCAGAACATCAGGCGCTCGGCCGCATGTTCGTCTCCAAGCCCCTTCAGTATTTCCTGATAAATCGTGATCTGCCGGGTACTGGAATCGACCAGGGTCGGCGCCGGCTCCTGACCACTGAGCAAAATCACTCGGCCTGCGCCGTAGGCGAGCACCGTCAGCCACGTATCCGCGCCCACTGAACCCACATCTTCAACGGCAACCGGCAGAACGTGTTCCGGCAGATCGGGCGCGCACTCAGCCAGAATTCCTTCCGCACTTTCGGCGCTGTAGAGCAGCACATCGGGGGGGACAGCTTCCGCGCCCGCGTTGTCACGAAAATCGACCAACAAACGCCTTACAGAATCAAGCAGGTCTTCCGAAGACGGTGCCGCATAGCGCATGGCACCCGAGGGACACACGGTGACGCAACTGCCGCAGCCCTGACAGAAGTACGGATCAACTTCAACCTTCTCGCCGATGCTGATGACAGCGCCGGTGGCGCAAGCATCGACACATTTGCGGCAGCCCGACAGACCCCGCGCACCATGCGCGCAGATGTCAGGGTTGTACTGAAAAAACCTCGGCTTCTGAAAATCACCCTTCATATCGGGCAGCTCGGCGAGCGCGCGCTCGCGATCGGCGTCGCTGCGCACCCGGTAGTAGCCGACTGGTGGCTCATCAACCCCAGAGTCAGCCGAGCCGTCAAGATCAAGCACCAGATCAAAGGTCCCCGGGTCAATCCCGAACGCAGCACCCGCTTCCAGGATCCGGCCACGATCGACCTCGACTTTCAGCGTGAACGCGCCCAGGTAACCGGACAAGGCAAGCGGCCGCCCATCCAGATACTTGCCGGGAGGCGCCTTGTCCGGTGGATCACTCGGCGGCTCGGTCGCCAGCATCGTGCACTTCAGATGAGGCTTGAGCTGCTCCGCGATGGGCCAGGCCTGGTCAGCCGGCCCAATGATCAGCAATCTGCCTTCCGAGTGGTACTCCACCCACTCCATCGGTTCCGGCGGCGGATCAAACTCGGCCAAGGCGGCCGCTCGCGCTCGCCCAATGGCGCCACTGGCGCTCAACTGTTCCATACTGTGATTCTCCTCCTCGTTTGTTCTGGCCGCAGGACTCAGCCCGGTTTCCGGTCCGAGCCCTGAACCTCATCCTCGTCCGGCGCGCGGGTTTCTCCGCTGTCCGCCAACTGCTCAGACTCGGGAACCTCAGTCTCTTCGGCCTTCGGTTGCTGGGCCGGGCCTGCTTGGTCAGCAGCTACAGTTTCCGTATCTGGCGCCTGTTCTATCGCGCCTTCCTCTGCGTCGCTCTTAGCACCTGACTCCTTATATATACGCGCCATGCGTTTTGCCGCCTGTTCTGCACGGTAGCGCATATCTGCTGTCACGATATTGCCCAAGGCAACAGGCTTGCTGTAGTCCTCTGCATAGTCGTCGAGCATGTCGACCACGTTGTATTTTGGCTGGCGAAAGAGACGTTTCAGCGCGGCGCGGCGCAGGCCTTGGCTGACCCGTGGCGACATGAACGGCTTGATGCTGCCGCCGTGATCAAGGGACTCGAGCGGAGGCATATCCTCGTCACCAGGCGGTTCCGGCTCATCTTCATCGGTTTGGGTTTGCGCAGCCTCCGAAGCCTCAGCCGTGACTGCAGCGTCGGCATCATGCAGAGACGGGTCGCTCCCGGCTTCGAGCTCTTCGCTTTCCGACTGCTCAACCGGCTCTGCCTCGCTTTCCTCGCGCGCAGCATCCTGTTTGCGCCGAGACCAGCGCTGCAGAAAGCCTTCGTCTTCACTCATGGCTTCTCCACGTCAAACGGTGTGAGGTATTTATCGCCCTTCTTGCCCTTGATCTTCTGCTTGCGCGGCCCCGGCCGGTAGTTGTTAGCCACATAGTCCTTGATCCAAACCACGATACTGGCCGGCATGGCCGCCTGATAGAACAGTTCCTCGACCTCTTCAGCCGCCACCGAATCATCCTGATTGGCCGTGATCCGCAGGGGCAGCGGGTCTCCGTCCTCGCCGGTCTGGCAA
>JAZBPR010000107.1:0-7899 GCA_036351735.1 Wenzhouxiangella sp.
GCGAAGAAAGCAGGCAGCAAGAAAAAGACAAAAAAGAAGAAGAAAAAGACCTCGAAGAAAAAAGCAGCCAAGAAAAAGTAGACCCAATCCATGTCCCAGTCCCCCATCGACGCTGTCTCGGCGTATCTCATCGATCTTCAGGACCGCTTGTGCAAGGCCTTCGAAGATAGCGATGGAACTCGCCAGTTCCGCGAAGACCGGTGGGATCGGCCCGAAGGTGGCGGCGGTCGAACAAGAGTGATGGAAGGTGGACGGGTCTTCGAAAAAGGGGGCGTGAACTTTTCGCACGTCCATGGAGACGCTTTACCGCCGGCTGCCAGTGCCCGTCGTCCAGAATTGGCGGGACGGAGTTTTCAGGCACTCGGCGTCTCGGTGGTCATGCACCCGGTCAATCCGTATGTTCCGACCAGCCATGCCAACGTCCGTTTCTTCCAGGCCGAGAAGGAGGGCGAAGCTCCAATCTGGTGGTTCGGGGGTGGCTTTGACCTGACCCCTTACTACCCTTTTGACGAAGACTGCAAGCACTGGCATCAAAAGGCCCAAGATCTATGCGCTCCATTCGGCGAGGAGGTTTACGCCGAGCACAAGCGCTGGTGCGACGACTACTTCTATCTCCGCCATCGGGATGAAACCCGCGGCATCGGCGGGTTGTTCTTCGACGACCTGAACGAGTGGGGTTTTGAAAAAAGCTTCGGTTATCTGCAGGCGGTTGGCGACGGCTACCTGAACGCCTACCAGCCCATTGTCGAAAAGCGAAAGAAAACGCCTTTCGGCCAACGCGAAACGGATTTCCAGCGCTACCGGCGCGGCAGATACGTAGAGTTCAATCTGGTTTTCGACCGCGGCACGCTCTTTGGCCTGCAGTCCGGAGGGCGAACCGAATCGATATTGATGTCGCTGCCTGCAGTTGCGCACTGGCGCTATGACTATGCACCCGAGGTAGCGTCTGCCGAGGCCCGGCTTGCCGAATACCTCAAGCCCAGAGACTGGCTCGGCGTCTGAACACTTGACCTGATCAAGGCTTGGGGGCATGCTCATTCCCGAACTCGAAGCCTTGGTGGGAGACCGGTTTTGAAGACTGGCGACGATGTGTTCCCTGCTGGTCAGGACGGCGGTTCAGTGCCCGAATTCAAGCATTCCGGTCGACCGTATCGGATGACACCCCGCAGGCCATCCCTTTCCGTTCGAGGTCAGCATCAAGCCTGTGCCCTCGGGCCGGTCTATTGCATGTCTCGATGAACCAGACACGACTCGACGTTCAGGCTCAAGGCCCCTCGGTCCTGTTGATCGACGATGACGCAATGATTAGAACATTGGTCAGCAGAGGCCTGGGACGGGGGGGCGTGCGTGTCACGGAGACCAGCGGTGGTGCTGAAGCTCTGGCGTTGATGGACCAGTCCAGCTTCGATCTGGTCTTGCTGGATGTCCACATGCCGGATATGGACGGCTTTGAAACACTGGAAGCCATCCGCAGCAAGGCTCGACGCGGGGAGATTCCAGTCATCATGCTGACGGCCGATGACGAACCCAGCGCAATTGAGAAAGCATTTGAACGCGGCGCAACCGATTTCATTACCAAGCCGATCAACCTGCGCCTGCTTGAGCAGCGCATCCGTTACGCAATGGCCGGACATGCCAGAGAGAATCGTTTGCGCGAGCTGCAGGCGGAGCGGGCCAGCGCCTGCCAGATTGCACGCCTTGGATTCTGGCGCTTAACAGAATCAGACAATTTCCTGGAATGGTCTGAAGGCGCCTCAACGCTTCTTGGACGACCCACGGTCATGCCAGGCTCGCTGGCTGAATTTCTTTCGGAAATCCATCCGGACGATCGTTTGCGCCTGGATGTTGCATTCAATTCAGCGCTTTCGTCCGGACAGCCATTTGATCTGGAAAGTCGTCTCAGATATGCCGATGAAGAACGGCTGGTCCGTTTCAGCAGTCCCGGCCATAGCGACAATGACGCCCTGGTGGGGTCATTCCAGGATGTGACCAGCCTCCGGAAACTAGAGGCGCAGGTTCTTTATCTGTCTGAACACGATGAACTCACCGGGCTTCCCAGACAGCGTTTGTTCTCAAAAAGTGCCGAAGAGAGACTGGCCTCCAGAACAGGGCAAGGGATGCTCCTGGTCGTCATTTCCATCCATCACGTGCTGAAATTCACTGAATATCTCGGCAGTCGGATCACTCAGGAAGCTACCCTGAAAATCGCTCAGAGGCTGCGTTCCTTCAGCCCTGACGCTGCCATCATCGGGCGACTCGAAGAAAACCTTTTTGCCTTGGCCCTGAACACGCATGACCAACAACCTGAAGCGTTGGCCCAAAGTCTTCATGACAATCTGGCCCTACCCTTGGAAATTGGCACCAGAGAAATCCCTGTCCGTGTGGTCATGGGGGTCGCACACTCCTTGGATCATGGAACCGAGGTTAGCGAATTGATCCGGTCAGCCAGGCTGGCATGCCGTCTGGCCCTGGAACAGCGTCTTGATGGCGTTCACCTTTACACCAGCGACTCAGGTCAGGACTACGGGACCCGCCTGACACTGGAAGCCGACCTGCGCATAGCCTGCGCGCAAGAGCAGTTCTTCCTGGTCTTTCAGCCACAAGTAGACATTCACAGCGGTCAGGTGATTGGTGCCGAGGCGCTACTGCGCTGGCGGCACCCGGAACGCGGCGTCGTCTCGCCTGGTGAGTTCATTCCTGTTCTTGAGGAAACCGGCTTGATCGAACAGGCTGGCGCCTGGGTTCTGGCTCAGGGCATCGCAGATGCAGCCCGATTGCGCAAGGAAGGCTTTGACCTGCGCATGGGCATCAACCTGTCCGCCGTCCAACTGCGTCTGGAAAACCTGCCAGAAACATTGACCGAACTCTGCAAGGAGCATGAACTGCCCCATCGGCGTCTTGAACTCGAGATCACCGAAGGCATGGCGATGCATGATCCGATCGAGACCCGAGTCTTGCTGGAAAAGCTCAAGTCGCGAGACTTCAGCCTGTCTATCGATGATTTCGGCACGGGGCATTCGGCCTTGTCCTACATCACCGATTTTCCGGTGGATACGATCAAGATCGACCGCAGTTTTGTCATCAACATTACCGAAGGCCGCAAACAGCGTGCGATTGTCACCGCCATCAGTGCCTTGAGTGCTCAACTGGGGCTGACGACAATCGCCGAGGGCATCGAGAACGAAAGGCAGCGAGACTACGTTGACGCACTTGGTGTCCATGAAATTCAGGGCTTTTTGATTTCTCGACCGTTGCCTTTCGACGAGTTCAGGCTGTTTCTATCCACCCATGGCAAATACCGCCGGATACAAGAGTCAACATAGGATCATCAGCGCATGAAAGCCCTGTTTTGCGAGTCATCTCACCTGGAGGATTTCGAGGAGGTCCTCAGGGAACTCGATGGAGAAGGCTTTGGTGCTCTTCTGATTTTTGCGTGTGACGCTAACCATTGGTCTGCCCGCAGCGTCAATGAATTGCTGCGTTCAATCAAGACGCCCACTCTGGGCGGGATCTTTCCGGCCATTGCAATGAACAGCACCAAGCATGAAAAGGGTGTCATTCTGGTCGGACTGGAGGAGCAACCGGACATAGCGCGCATCACGGGCATGAGTGACTCGGCAGCCAACTATGAAGCGCAGCTGCTCGAGCAGGTCGAACACTGGGCAGGCCTGGAGGGAGACGGCACACTGGTTGTGCTGGTGGACGGACTGGCGAAACGGATCTCCGCGCTCGTCGAAGACCTCTTTTTTGTCTTCGGCCTGGAAAGCAATTTCGTTGGAGGTGGCGCCGGATCGCTGAGTTTTCAGCAAAAACCCTGCATCATCTCTCCTCAAGGACTTGAGGAAGATTCAGCCATCGTCTTCAGATTGCCGCGAACGAGCGCCATCGGCGTGACCCATGGATGGGCCAGCATCAGTGAGGCTCTGGAGGTCACTGAAGCCGATCGTAACGTTGTCAAAAGCCTGAATTGGCAACCTGCCTTTGAAGCCTACAAGGCCATCGTGGACATGCACTGCGCCTCACCCATTACGCGCGACGCGTTCTTTGACGTCGCCAAATCCTACCCGCTGGGGCTCCAGAAAATCGGGGGCGCCCACGTTGTGAGAGACCCGCTGATGGTGCAAAACGAAACCGAGCTGGTCTGCGTCGGGGAAGTCCATCAGGGCGCCTTTGTGCGCGTTCTGAACGGAGACGCTGACAGCCTGCTGCGCGCCGCGGGCCAGGCGCGTGCGCTGGTGGATTCGGCCTCGGCCTGCAAGAACGGCGACCTGATGTTGTTCGACTGCATATCCCGAGCGTTGTTTCTCGGCGAGAGGATTGACGAGGAACTGGCCGCGCTGACTCAGGGAGAGCCGGCATTCGGAGCCTTCACGCTTGGAGAAATTGCAAATACCGGCACGGAATATCTCGAGTTCCTGAACAAGACAACCGTGCTTTCACGAATCGACAAGGCGACAAATTAAACGTGCCCGGCTCCGGCGCCAGGGTCGATCATTTCGCCTCCAGACCCACCGAAGAGACAGAGATCCTCTTTGAGATATCGCTTGCGATCGGCAAGAGCCTCGACCTCGACCAGATGCTGCGTCAGGCTCTGGCCACTATGATGAGACAGCTCAATGCGCAAGGCGCGCTGGTCCTTGCTCCCAGCTCCGTGATCGCCGGCGAGCATTGGCGGGATACGGATGCGCACGAGGAGCTGAACTGGTCGCCGGTTTTTTGCGCGCCCCGGATTTTCCTCAAGAACGACACCAATCAGCAACTCATTGCCGGCCTAGATTTGCCCGAAACAGAGGGTTCTCTTCCAGAGTTCTTCTCCATCCGTCCTTTCAGGCGAATCTTGGACGATGCGATTTTCCTGATTTTTCCGCTGCGCAGCTTTGGGGTACTCATTCTGCGCCGCTCCGGTAAAAGACTCAGCGACTCGCTTGTACAGTCTCTCCAAGTGCTGATGGACAAGCTCGCAAACGCCGCAATTGCCTGCCTCCATGAACGCCATCTCAGCCAACAAGTCAGGGCGGCAGAGGCTGCCAATCTGGCCAAGAGCCGCTTTCTGGCCAACATGAGCCACGAAATTCGAACGCCCATGAATGGCATTATGGGCATGATCGATATGGTTCTGGACACCCGCCTGAGCAGCAATCAGGTCGAGAATCTGGAACTGGCGCGCCTCTCGGCCCAGCATCTGCTCGAACTGATCAATCAGGTTCTCGACTTGTCGAAGATTGAGGCCGGGAAGTTTGAGATCCGCCCCGAACCCATCGACCTGATGGAATTCATTGGCAACGTCATCAAGAGCCTGAGCGCCCGTGCGCAGACCAAGAGTGTCGAACTCCAGTATGAGCTCAGCGACACCCTCCCCGAAACCGTGCTCGCGGACCCAGCCCGTCTTCGTCAGGCGCTGATCAACCTGATCGGCAACGGTCTTAAGTTTACGGAGCGAGGACATGTTCGCCTTACCGTCAGTGCGGGCGAAACGGTCCAGAGGGAGGGCGATACGCTAGTCACCTTGCGCTTTATGGTTGAAGACACCGGAGTTGGGATACCAACAGACAAGCTGGATGCCATATTCAAGCCATTTGAGCAGGTTGAATCAGACGCGACCCGCCGCTTTGAGGGCACCGGGCTGGGCTTGGCCATCACCCATGAACTGATCAGCCTGATGGGCGGCAGGATCGAGGCCGAAAGCCAGCTCAACCGGGGCAGCACCTTCACAATCGAGCTCAAGCTACCGCTCTCGACAGAAACTCCGCAGCGCGAATCCGAGCAGATGGTGGACTTCTCCACCCACTCCATGCTGTGCGTGGTCAACGAACCTATCAGCCGCAAAGTCATGCAGCATCTACTCAACCGACTGCGAGTGCGCCATGAAATTTGTCATAGCGGCTTTGAGGCATTGATCCGCCTCAGACAATCCAAGGACTCGGCCTCACTGTTTGACCTCGTTCTGCTTGACGCTGACTTACCCGGTCTGGATGGCTATGCCACGGCGAAACAGATTCTCGAAGAAAAATTGAGCCTTCCAAGCGACATCCGGATCATGTCATCAAGCAGCGTTCATGGTGAAGAGCAGAAATGTCGAGATCTGGAGCTTCGCCCACTGCTCATCAAGCCGATCACCCTATCGGTTCTCCAGCGTGCCTTGACCCAGCACTGGATCGGCGCCGATGCCCGCAGAGCCGGCCAAACCCGTCGCGACCTGCTCAAAGACCGTCGCCTGACCGTGCTGGTTGCCGAAGACAGCACGGTCAACCAGAAAGTGACCGGCGCCCTGCTGAAAAAGGTCAACGCGCTCTACATCGTTGCTCAGAATGGCCAGGAAGCGGTTCGCCTGGCGAGCGAACAGAGCTTTGATCTCATACTGATGGACATGATGATGCCGGTGATGGATGGCCTTGAAGCCACCCGGCAGATTCGGGCTATGGAGATTGCGACAGGCTTCAAACAAGGGCCCATCATCGCCCTGACGGCCAACGCGATGAAGGGCGACCGGGAGGCCTATATTGAAGCAGGCATCGACGGCTATGTCTCCAAGCCTGTCGATCCAGCCAGCCTCTATGCTGAAATCGAACGAGTCATCATCGCCGGCGATGGGCTCGCCCGCGCGTCGGAAGCCCCAGTCGCACAGTTTTCCGACTTCGATGAATTTCTGACGGCGGAAGACGAGACGGCTGGAAAGGTGGATGGTCAGGAAATAGACGAAACACTGGTTGACTGGAAAGGCGCGGTGCAGCACTCAGGCGGGGATGAAGACTTGCTGCGTGAGGTTCTGACCGCGTTCTTGCCGGAGATTCCGGATCACTTTTCGAACTTGAAGGAGGCGCAGGCCAAACAGGATCGAGAAGCACTTCAACGCCACGCTCACACACTGAAAGGCCTTTGCGCGACCTTTGGCATGAGCGCTGCTTCCGAGACAGCAAAAGCGCTTGAACAGGCCTGCCGAGAGGATCAGAGCTGGGAGCACCTCGGGCGTCTAGCCGACGACCTTGTTGAACAGCTTAAAGCCTGCAAACCCTCGTTGGATGCCATCTGCGATACTGACGAACCGAGATGAGCGCCGAACACCATCAAGCCCCACAAGATCTGGCCGGGTACGGAATCGCCCTGCAGCCGGTCTGCAACCGAAGTCTCGAATATATTGGGGACAAACTCCTGTATCGGGATTCAGCGCAGGCCAAGCAGGCCAATGTTCGGGATGCCCTGCTGGCCAGTGCCCGGGCATGCGCCAGCGTGATGTTCGATATCGGTCTGCATGAACTGGTTGACGAACGATTCTTGCTGTGCACCATTCCGGAAGAGTGGCTTTTCAATCCTCAGTCGATTCTTTATCCGCCCGAGCAGGCTATCCTAGAAGTGGCGGACAGTGCCTGGCACCATGAAGGTGCACCAGCCGCTCTGGCTGGCCTGCAGGAAGCGGGCTATAAGGTCGTCGTGGATGCCATGCAGGCGGAGTCTTTGAAGGCACAATTCATCAACCCGCCGGATATCATCAAAACCGATTTCCGGGAGTCCCAAACCCCAAGTCAGGTCTTCGGGTCAGCGCATGGCCGTCCGCTGCAGATGGCCACCTTCATCGAAACCTCGGAGCAATTACAGCAGGCGAGACAGGCGGGCTTTGACTGGTTGCAAGGGTTTGTGTTTTCTCTACCCGTAGTGATTCCCCAGACCACCCATCGCCGCAGTGGAAACCGAGCGGTTGAGCTGCAGTTGCTCGCGCAACTGTCAGACGATGACTGCAGCCTGCCCGAGCTGGAGCCGCTACTGGCTCAACATCCGAGTCTGGCGGTCGTCGTTCTTCGGCAGGCCAATTCTGCCGCCTTTGCGCCCCGCTCCCGATCCATCGAGACCCTTGGAGAGGCTGCGATGAGGATTGGCTCGGAACGGCTGCGAACGCTGATTTCC
>JAZBPR010000108.1:0-2917 GCA_036351735.1 Wenzhouxiangella sp.
ATCAGCAGGGCGATCAATTCCTGCCCCGAAGCCCGGCTTGCCTCAACCACCAGCGTCTTGACGGTTTTCTCGATGGGTACATCGAACTGCTCGACCAGCTCTGCAATCGTTTTGGCATCGGGCGTGTCCACCAATTGCAGTTTCTGTGACGGCGCCTCCGCCTCGCCTTCAGCGATGGCTTCAGCGCGCTCGACGTTGGCGGCATAGCTGCCATCCGGGACATGCGCAATCTGGTCTTCGCCGGAGTCGGCCAGAACGTGGAATTCGTGACTGACCGCACCACCGATAGCGCCGCTGTCGGCCTCGACGGCTTTGAACTTCAGGCCCAGGCGCTGAAAAATGCGGGTATAGGTATCGAACATCACCTGGTAGAACTCGCCGAGGCAGGACTCGTCCAGGTGGAACGAATAACCATCCTTCATCAGAAACTCGCGGGCGCGCATCACGCCAAACCGCGGCCTGATTTCATCCCGGAACTTGGTCTGAATCTGATAGAAGCAGATTGGCAATTGTTTGTAGGATCGCAACTCCGCCCGGGCAAATTCCGTGATGACTTCCTCGTGGGTCGGCCCGAAAGCAAATTCGCGTCCGGCCCGGTCAGCCATTTTCAATAGCAGCGGCCCGAATGCATCCCAACGGCCGCTTTCTTCCCAGAGCTCGGCCGGCTGCACCGATGGCATCAGCATCTCCAGGCTGCCCGAGGCATCCATCTCCTCCCTGACCACTTGTTCGACGCGACGAAGCACCCTGAGTCCCAGGGGCGTCCAGGTGTAGATGCCGGAGGTGAGTTTGCGGATCATGCCGGTTCGGATCATCAACTGATGACTCACGATTTCGGCATCGGCGGGCACCTCGCGCTGGGTGACGAGGTGAAAGTCTGAGGTTTTCATGGAGTCCCTTAAGAAAGCGGCCTTAGCAGAACGGACTCGAAATGTTAGCAGGTGTGAGCGCCGGTTCTAGCACCATTCATCAATGAAGGCTTCGGTCTCTTCAATCATCTCCTGACGACGCTCCCCTTCCAGCGGTGTTGGATCGCCATCTTCATTGCGGAGAATAGCCGGACGATCCTGGCGCAACAGGTTGAGGTTGGTACGCGCCTGCTCACAGCGTGCCGCAACGACTTCCGGGTCGGGCTCGGTTTCGCGCATTTCCGGGATCTCGGGCATCTCGCCGCCGGCTGCGGCTGTCCCAGTCGGCGGTGGCGGGGGAGCTGCGCGCGCACCGGACAGACCTTCGACGATCTCGTAAGGGGTGTCCTGCGGCGGGTAGGCGGAGAAATGGCGCACGCCTTCCTCATCGGTCCAAGTGTAGATGTCCCGGTCTGTCTGTGAACTGACCGGACTGACAAAAGCCAGGCTCAGCAGTAGGGTGGCAACGATGGCCAGCAGGCGATGAGTGAGCTGGTGGAAGTACTCCATGATGACGATCCTGCGCAACGGCGTTGGTCTCCAAGACCTGAATGTGCCTGATTGAGACCCGAAGCGCAAGCGGACGCGGCAATGTTACTCTTGCTGTTTAGTCGCCCGCAGCCTATCTGGAGCATCTGGAAAGACGTGAATTCCAAGCCGCCGCAAAAATCTTCCGGTCGTTTGGCCAAGGGTGCTTTTTTGCTCCCCAATGCGTTTACGACGGCAGCCCTGATGGCTGGGTTTTACGCGATCGTCGCGGCGATCAACGAGCAGACCGTGACGGCATGTGTGGCGATTCTGATCGCGGGCCTGCTGGACGGTCTGGACGGTCGCATCGCCCGTTTGACCAACACCCAGTCGGATTTTGGCGTTCAGTACGACAGCATGTCGGACATGGTGTCGTTTGGCATTGCACCGGCCGTACTCGTGTTTACCTGGACCTTGGGGAATCTGGGCGGTCCGGAAACCGTGGCGGCCAAGCTCGGATGGCTTGCGGCATTCTTCTATGCCGCCTGCGCGGCGCTTCGACTGGCGCGATTCAATACTCAGGCGGGTGTGGCCGACAAGGCTTTTTTTCAGGGTCTGGCCAGTCCTGCTGCAGCAGGGACGATTCTTTCCACAGTGTGGTTTGCAACCAGCCGAGGTGTGGGGCCGGAACTTCTCGCCTGGCCTGTCCTGGTTCTGACTCTGTTGTTGGGCACCTTGATGGTGTCGCGCGTTCGCTACTTCAGTTTCAAGGCCTGGCCGGCCTCGGATCGGGTGCCAATCGCCTGGATTTTCCTGTTGCTTGTGGTGATTGTCTTGCTGGCCGTTGACCTGCCGGCCGTGTTGTTCACGATCGGGGTGGTGTATACCTTGTCGGGTCCAATTCTGACCATTCGCGGTCGCTATCAGCAGCGCCAGCGCCGTCGCGAGAAGGGTGATGCCGCTTCCTGACTCTGCCAGCCATGCGCGTCTGGCCGCCATGGGCATCGATGTGTGGCGCCATCGCCGCTTTCAGGAACCGGCTGATGATGCTGTCAGAAACGCGAGGGAACCCCGCGTCCGACTTTCCTCAGGCGATGGTCGCTGGCTGCTGGTGCGGCGTCAGCCGTGGGATGGGGAGCATGCCCAGCTGGTTTCCGATATCACGGCTTTGCTCGGCGTTGGTCAGTGCCGGTTTGGTCAATGGTCCGTTGATGGTGCGGCCGGGCTGGCACTGTCTGAACTTTCCGGGCGAGGCATCGTTCGGGTACTTGCCTTCGGCCCTTTGCCTTCGGGAACCGACGCCGCACAAGTGGTGCAAGCCGCCGAACTCAATGAGCTTGCCAACAGTGCCAAGGCCAAGCGTGCGCTCTGGGTCTCGCTGCGCGCCTGTTTGGTGGATTGATGGCCGCGGTCTGGGAACAGCGGGTTGTCGTGCGGGCCATGGCCCGAGAGGATCTTCCTGCTGTTACTGCAATTGAGCAATCGGCTTACAGTTTTCCCTGGAGCCCCGGTATCTTCGCTGACTGTCTGAGAGTGGGCTA
>JAZBPR010000109.1:0-10273 GCA_036351735.1 Wenzhouxiangella sp.
CAGCGTCAATGTTCGCATTTCCGAGGAGCGCGCTCAGGCGGTCATGGATTCATTGATCAGCATGGGCATTGACGCCAGCCGCATTCAGGCCATTGGCATGGGCGAAGAGTTTCCGATTGCCAGCAACGAAACCGAAGAGGGGCGCAGCCAGAATCGGCGGGTGGACGTTATTCTGCTCAACGATTAGAGCACCGATCGCAAGGGCCTACTTCAGCCCGAGCTTGCGGCCTGCCGAACTTTGCTATACAACGATATCATTGTCCAAAGGAGTTTCATCCCATGTTCGAAAACCGTCAGCAAGAACTGGAAAACCTTTTAAAGGAAAACGAAGAGTTCCGACGGCTTTACAACCACCACCAAAAACTCGAAAAGCGGGTCCTGGCTGCAGAAAACGGCACGGCTCCGATGGAAGACCTGGCGCTGAATCAGCTCAAGCGCGAAAAACTTCAGGCAAAAGACCAGTTGACTCGGATCATGGAGCAAACCAACGCCGCCTGATCCTGCCTGAGGCGGGTTGAATAGCCGCAGCGCAATAACCGGCCCGTATCAAGGCAACCATCCCGACCGACATGGCGATTTATCAGAACGTGCTGGAGTTGATCGGCAATACGCCGATCGTTCGCGTGCAGCAGCTCGATACCGGACCGTGCGAGCTCTACCTCAAGCTCGAAAGCACGAACCCCGGGGGCTCGATCAAAGACCGCATCGCGCTGAAGATGATCGAAGCCGCCGAAGCGCGCGGCGACCTGAAACCCGGCAGTATTCTGGTCGAAGGCACTGCCGGCAATACCGGGTTGGGGCTTGCGCTGGTCGCCGCCAGCAAGGGCTATCGCCTGATCCTGGTGATACCCGACAAGATGAGCCGGGAAAAGATTTCCAACCTCAAGGCCATGGGCGCGGAAGTCGTCATCACCCGCTCCGACGTGGGCAAGGGCCACCCCGAGTACTATCAGGATCTCGCCAAAAAGATCGCCGACGAAACCCCCGGCAGCTATTTCATCAATCAGTTCGGCAATCCGGATAATCCGCTGGCCCACGAAACCATGACCGGCCCGGAAATCTGGCAGCAAATGGGTGAGGATCTGGACGCGATTGTGATCGGTGTCGGCTCCAGCGGCACCATTACCGGTCTGTCCCGCTACTTTGCCAGGACCGCGCCGGACCTTGAGTTGGTTCTCGCCGACCCGGAAGGCTCGATTCTGGCGGACTACATCGCGACCGGCCATGTGCGCGACGACGCTGGCGGCTGGCTGGTTGAGGGCATCGGCGAGGACTTTCTGCCTTCCATCAGCGACTTTTCCCGGGTCAGCAAGGCGTACTCGATTTCCGATCGGGAGAGTTTCGTGACCGCCCGAAAGCTCTTGCAGACTGAGGGTCTGATGGGCGGCTCCTCAACGGGCACCCTCGTTGCCGCTGCACTGCGCTACTGCCAGGAACAGACCAAGCCCAAAAAGGTGCTCTCTCTCGTCTGCGATACCGGCAACCGCTACCTGTCCAAGGTTTACAACGATCACTGGATGCGCGAGCACGGTCTGCTCGCCGGCAGCAATCATGGGGACCTGCGCGATCTGATTGCCCGCCCGACCGCAAGCCGGGATGCCGTCACGGTCGGTCATACCGAAAGCCTGGCCAACGCCTACAAGCGCATGATGCTCTACGATATTTCTCAGCTGCCAGTCATGGACGGCGATCGAATCGTTGGCATCATCGACGAATCCGACATCCTATTGCACGTCTACATTGATGAAGGCCGCTTCGGCGAGCCGGTCACCGAGGCGATGGTCACCAAACTGGAATCGGTGGACTACCGCGCCCCGCTCGACGATCTGCTGCCCATCTTCGACAAGGACCGGGTCGCCATCGTGATGGACGACGATCATTTTCTCGGTCTGATTACCCGGGTTGACCTGCTGAATCACCTGCGGCGCCGGGCTGCCAGAATCTGACTCAGGCCACAGTACGGCGCCGGTGCACAAGGCCGCGCCGGTTGCTATCATGCCTGCTTGCTCCATCCCCACTCACCGTCCACGGGTGTCATCTTGACCACGAACAGCTCAGAGACCGTCAGTCAACGAAACTGGTTCACGCGCTTCCTTGATACCGTGGAGTGGCTGGGCAACCTGCTTCCTCACCCGGTCACGCTGTTCGCACTCCTAGCTTTCGGGATGGTACTGCTCTCCGGGCTTTTTGGCTGGCTCGGCGTCGCGGTCACCGACCCGAGACCCGGGTCAGACGGCGCCACGATCGAAGCGGTCAGCCTGCTCAACGCCGAAGGCGTGCGCATGATCTTCGGCAATCTGGTCAGCAATTTCGTCAATTTCGCCCCCCTCGGTGTCGTGCTTGTCGCCATGCTGGGGGTGGGCGTTGCCGAGAAATCCGGCCTGCTGTCGGCGATGGTGCGCGGAATCGTGCTCAACGCGCCAAAGCATCTGGTGACCGTTGCCCTGGTTTTTGCCGGTGTGCTCTCCAATACCGCCTCGGAAATGGGCTACGTGGTGCTCGTGCCATTGGGCGGGGCAATTTTTCTGGCCTTGGGAAGACACCCCCTGGCGGGCATGGCCGCGGCCTTTGCCGGCGTTTCAGGCGGCTACAGCGCCAACCTGCTGCTCGGAACCATCGATCCGTTGCTGGCCGGAATCACCACCGAAGCAGCGCGCCTGATCGATCCGGATTACGAGGTCTTCGCGACAGCCAATTGGTTCTTCATGATCGCCAGCACCTTCATGATCACGATCGTGGGTTCGCTGATCACCATCTTCGTCGTCGAGCCCAAGCTCGGCACTTACGACGACTCCAGAGCTGATCCGCACGTGCTCGACGACAGCAAGATGAGTCCGCTCAAGTCTGAGGAGAAGCGCGGACTGATGATGGCAGGCCTCGCCGTGGTTGGCGTGGTCGGCCTGATGCTGGTTCTGGTTGTTCCCGAAAGCGGCATTCTGCGTGACCCGACAGCAACGGGAGAAGGCTTTCTTGCCTCATCGCGTCCCTTCTTCCGCTCCATCGTGGCCTGGATCTTCGTTTTCTTCCTGGCAACAGGCGTTGCCTATGGCCGAACGGTTGGCACAATTCGAAACGACCGGGATGTGATCGATGGCATGGCTTCGGCCATCTCGACCCTTGGCCTTTATATCGTCCTGGTCTTTTTCGCTGCGCAATTCGTCAGTTTCTTCGGTTGGACCAACCTCGGACTGATTACCGCCATCGCCGGCGCTGATTTCCTGCAAGCCATTGGTCTGACCGGTCCGCTGGTCTTTTTCTTTTTCATCATCATGTGCGCGATGGTCAATCTCAGTCTGGGATCCGCTTCCGCCCAATGGGCAGTCACCGCGCCGATCTTTGTGCCCATGCTGATGATCATCGGCTACTCACCCGAAGTCATCCAGGGTGCCTATCGAATCGGCGATTCAAGCACCAACATCATCACGCCCATGATGAGTTACTTCGGGCTGATCCTCGCCTGGGCGACGCGGTATGACAAGAACTTCGGGATCGGCACTCTGATTGCCACCATGTTGCCCTACTCCATGGCATTCTTTGTCTGCTGGACAGCATTCTTCTTCCTCTGGGTCTTCGGGCTGGGACTGCCCGTCGGCCCTGGATCACCAACCTTTTATCAAGCACCCTGACGAAACACATGCCTGAACCAACTGAGATTCGCCTTGAGAAGGCCAGGGGGATTCTTGTCGTCGAATTCGACGACGGCCAGACCTTCGAAATGTCGTGTCAATACCTGCGCACTCATTCCCCCTCCGCCGAGGTTCGCGGCCACGGTCTGACCGAACCCATGTTGCTGACCGGCAAGGAGAACGTAGCCATTGACAAGATCACTCCGGTGGGCAGCTACGCGGTGTGCCTGCATTTCGACGACGGCCACAACACCGGCATCTACTCATGGCCGATTCTTTACGACCTCGGCGCTAACATGGAGATGTATCAGGCGCGCTATGACGAGCGTCTGCGCGAAGAAGGGCTGAAGTGAAGCCCATCAACGTTTGCGTCTACTGAATCGCTCGAGGCATTTATGACCGATTTTGGTTACAAAGAAGTGGCCGCCGATGAAAAAACCCGGCTGGTCGGACGCGTCTTCGACTCGGTGGCGCGACGTTATGACGTAATGAACGATCTGATGTCGCTAGGCATCCACCGCCTGTGGAAGCGTCGCTTTGTCGCCGGGTGCCGCCTGCGCGACGGCGATCGTCTCCTTGATCTGGCTGGCGGCACCGGTGATATCGCGCGTCTGGCCAGCGACCGCGGGGCGTCGGTGAGCGTTGGGGACATCAATCTCGCCATGCTCAGCGTTGGCCGCGAACGCATGGACGGCGAGGGTCGGGTCGATGGCCTGGACTGGCTGCAGGTCAACGCCGAACAACTCCCGTTTGGTGACAACAGTTTTGACCACGTGACGATCACCTTCGGCCTTAGAAACGTGACCTTCCGCGACAAGGCGCTTTCGGAAATGCATCGTGTTCTGCGCCCCGGGGGACAAGTCCACATCATGGAGTTCTCGAAGGTTGGCCTGCCCGTTCTTGGCCAGTTGTATGACACCTGGTCGTTTCAGGTCATGCCCAGGCTGGGCGCTGCCATCGCCGGTGACAAGGAAAGCTACCAATACCTGGCAGAATCGATCCGCAAGTTTCCAGATCAGGACACGCTGGCCGGCATGCTGGAAGCTGCGGGCTTCGAGCAGGTTCGCTGGGAAAACCTCTCAGGTGGAATCTGCGCGATTCATCGCGGCGTAAAAACCTAGAACATCAGGGGCTACCGGATCACACTGCCGTGAGTCGCTACCTGACCCCACTGCCTGGCTTGTTCGCCGGCGCCATAGAACGCGCCATCGATCAGGCTATACGAAACGACGCCGCGGCGCCAGAACGGCTTGGCACGCTGAAGGGCCGCTGCATCCAGTTGGCCTTGTCCGGCCTGGGCATCGATCTTTTCTTTATCGGCCAATCGGAGCGCCTGGCGATCGTGGCTGAGTCCGACCTGCCACCCGACACAGTCATCCGCGGTTCGCCGGCAGCCTTGCTGGCCATGGCCGCTCCGGACTGGCTGGATGCCAACAGCGGCGTTCGTATCGAAGGCGATGCCGGTGCAGCCCAGGCGCTGGAGAAGCTGATGCGCCGACTTGATCCGGACTGGGAACAGTTATTGACCCAGCAGCTGGGCGACGTGATCGGCCATCAGGTCTGGCGATTGCTGCGCGACAGTCTGGCCGGAGGACAGCGCTTGGCCGGGGTTGCCGGAGATCAGGTCGGTCATTACTTGCGCGAAGAAAGCGGCCTGCTCGTCACGCAGGCCGAAGCTCAGTCATTGACGCGTGATGTGGACGAGTTGCGCGAGGCGGTAGATCGACTGGAAGTCAGCCTGCGTCGAAAGGGGCTGGCGTGATCCGTCATTCCCTGCGCCTGTTCAGCATCGTCCTCACCCTCGGGCGCTTCCGGCTCGACGATCTACTCGACGATGTTCCAGCATTCAGGGTTCTGCTCTTCTTCCGCCGCTTTATAGGGCGCCGCGCAGACATCACCGACTTGCCCCGCGGCGCCAGAATCCGGCTGGCTCTGCAGGAACTGGGGCCCATTTACGTCAAGTTCGGCCAGATTCTCTCAACCCGCCGCGATCTTCTTCCCCTCGATATCGCCGAAGAACTCGCCGGCCTGCAGGACGCGGTAGCGCCCTTTCCTTCCGATCAGGCCAGAGCCATTGTCGAAGCCCAGCTCAAGCAGCCGGTCACCGAGTTGTTTGCGGAGTTCGAGACCGACCCGCTGGCCTCTGCCTCGATTGCGCAGGTCCACGGGGCGCGTCTGCTAACCGGAGAGGACGTTGTCGTCAAGATCGTCCGCCCCGGCATTGAGAACCAGATTGAGCGCGATCTCACGCTGCTAAAAAGCCTTGGCGCGCTGGTCCGCCGCTACCATCCCGAGGGAGACCGGATTCGCCCCGACGACATCGTCAAGGAATTTGGACGTGTCATCTATGACGAGCTGGACATGCAGTCTGAAGCCGCCAACGCGTCGCTGATCCGCCGGAATTTCGAGGATTCAGCCGAACTCTACATCCCTGCAATTTACTGGCAGCTCACCGCCAGCCGCGTCCTGGTCATGGAGCGGGTCAGTGGCGTTCCGATCCGAGATGTCGCCGAGCTGAAGCGCCAGAACGTGGACCTGGAGAAGCTGGCCCGGCGAGGCGTTCGATTGTTCTACACCCAGGTTTTCCGCGACAACCTGTTCCACGCCGATATGCACCCGGGCAATATTCTGGTCGACGCCAGCAACCCTGCTGATCCGACGCTGATCGCCCTGGACTTCGGCATTGTCGGCAGTCTGACCCCGACCGACCTGTACTACATCGGCGAGAACTTTCTTGCGATCTTCAATCGCGAGTATCGCCGCGTCGCAGAGCTTCATATCGAAGCAGGCTGGGTGCCTCCGGATACACGCATCGACGAACTTGAGGCTGCCACCCGTACGGTCTGTGAGCCGGCCTTTACCCGGCCGCTGGAGGACGTGTCCTTTGCCGAAACGGTGATCAGCCTGTTCCAGGTCGCCCGCCGATTCAAGCTGACCTTGCAACCGCAGCTGATCATGCTGCAAAAGACGCTTCTAAATATCGAGGGCATGGGCCGCGACCTGTACCCCAAGCTCAACATCTGGGAAGTGGCCAAACCCGAACTGGAGAGCATCTTCAGAGACCGTTATGGCTTACCCAAGACGGCCGATAAACTCGTGCGCCAGCTACCCAGCCTGCTGGCCCGCAGTCCTGAAGTGCCGCACCTGATCTACGAATCTCTCAAACTGGCTAGCGCCGGCAAACTGCGCACCCAGATCGATTCGCAGGATCTTGAGAAACTGGGCGCTGCCGTCGGCCGCCACAACAAGCGACTGCCCGGGGCCATTCTCGCCGCCGGCTTCATCATCGCAAGCGCAGTTCTCGCCGGCTACCAGGTACCGCCCGACCTGGTCGGCTACTCGCTACCAGCTTTGACCGGTTTCGGCCTGGGGCTTGTCATTGCATGGAGATCGCTGCGCGACTAGTGGGCACGAAGCTCATGGGGAGCTACAGGATCGGTCGCAGGAAGCCCATCATCCGGCTCACCATCGAGGTGATCCAGCGCCGCTGCCAGGCCGCAACTTCCGGTGATAAACCAACCGGCACTGTCTGATCACCGTCCACGTCGAACTGTTCGAATCGATAATCCGGCCATATGTCCAGGATGGGGAGCTTCCGCGATAAGGCTGCTCCGGTTCGATTGATCGATGAGAGCACTCCCCCCGATGTCGGCTGCAGGGCGGAGACCCAGCTGTTGGCCGGATCGGTCACCTGATCGACATAGCGCAAGAGTGCCTCGGCAAACGCCGGATCATCGACCACAATGCCATTTTCGGTATTCCAGGACTCCGAGCGCGGGTCCAGATTATGCGAGGTGACGACCGAGTAGCGCCCGTCGATCACCAGAAGCTTGCCGTGCAGACTCAGCCGGGGCCCCGGCATCTCCCGAGTCGGCAGGGGCACGTCGCCCCGCATGGGCGTTGCAATGCCAGCCGCTCGCTCCTTTATCAGATCGGAGTAGCGAGGCACAAATCGCGCAGGATCCGGCGGGTACGGCTTGAGTTCAAAAAACTCCACCCCGAGACGCTCGAGCAGGAACGTCCTCTGTTTGCGCGACACGGCATAAACGGGAAACGCATCGGTCGAAGCCAGAGAGTTACTGCTGATCGTCAACCGGACTTCAGGATCGAGGCTCTTGAGCACCCCGGTCAGACGTCTGGACAGCACCACATAGGGCGACTGGATGACAACCTCACGCTCTGCAGCAGCAATCAAAGCATGAATGACCGATGTGCTGTCATCCTCCGGGGGATCTTCCCACAGGGCTCGGTCCGGCGGCAGATCAGAAAAGTAGGAGACCGAATCGACCCAATAGCCCTGCTCCTCCATCAGCCGATTCAACCAGGCCCCATCAGAGAATTGCTCGTTCAAGGCCTCCAGGCGCGCCGAGCGTGTCAGATTCACGCTCGTTGATGGCGATTCCAGCAGCCCGCGGTTCACGCGCCGGGTATACCGCGGTGGGACGACCTGCTGATCGGCCCAGAACTGGTCAAAACCCCGCCGCATATCGGTGACCACTGGGCCACTGACCAGCGTTTCGATATCCAGAAAGACCATCCGGGTATCCAGATCGAAATAACGCGCCGAGTAATTTCGTCCGCCGATCAAACCATGAACACCATCAACAACCATGAGCTTGTTGTGCATGCGCTGATTCAGCGCACCGAAGCAACAGAAGATCGCGCTCAAGAACTCTGCATCGGTTACCACCGCCTGATTCAGAATGGGACGGTATAGACGCAGCTCAAAATTCGGATGAATGAGCTCCAGGCTGGCCAAAAGCGTCTCATCAGGCAGTGAGAACAGACTGTCAACCAGCAGCCTCACCCGAACTCCACGGTGAGCGGCGGCGATCAACTCATCCAGCAGCAGCTCGCCGCTGTCATCAAGCAGGAAAATATAGTTCTGGATATCGATTGATCGCGTTGCGGTTCGGATCAAATGCAGGCGCATAGCCAACGAGTCATCGCCACGGTCAATCAGGACCAGACGATGCCGACCGTCATCAACCGGTTCGAGGGCGGGCAACGGCCAGGCCTGGCCGTCGGGCTGACCTGCCGAGGCTTCAGCATGGAAGTGAGCCACCAGTTCATCAGCCGCCTGACGCTTGGCCGGCGAGACCGCACAGGCCGACAAGAGCAACAACAAAACAGATGCCAGCAGGGCCCGCCAGCAACGCGACAGCCGTCGATCAGACATCACTCCTCACACCATTTGCGCTGCAGTCAAGACAAAAACTTCTCACGGAGACATCTTGACGCGGAGCCGCCACCGCCGCAACAAGCCCTTTCGGCAGATCCAGCTGTTCCAGATACCAGGTCGTCACAGACGGCCAAGACTCGGGCAACCGCAGCGCTCGTCCGGATCGTGGCTCAAGCTCTAGTTGCTTGAGACTGGTCAACAGGTTGCCACCCACAGCTTTGACCAGCGCCTCGCGGCGCGTCCAGAGCTGGAAGAAGGCTGAGGATCGATCCGCCTCCGGCAAGGCCAGTATCCATTGGGCCTCATCGGCCGAAAAAAACCGCTGAGCCAGCGCCAACGCACGCTTCAGCTCTCGCCCGGTCTCAATATCGATGCCGACCGACAGATCGCAGGCAACAGCCACCGCCATCCAGTCTCCGGAGTGCGAAACATTGAACTCCAAGCGACCTTCATCCGCCGGCGGCGACGCCAGACGGGGCTTTCCGGCAGGTCCGAGTTCGAAACGAATCGACTTGCCGGGACAATTCAAATAACTGCCTAGCAGCAGACGCAGGACGAAGCGCTGACGAAAGCGAATCGCCTGCCGATACGACTTCCCCGATTCGGCCTCGATCGCTGGGCCCAACGGGAATTCGGCCAGATGACAAACCCAGACTTCGATTTCACCCGGCATCGGCGGGGCGCGGCGGCCCAGCGGAAGCGAGATCGGCTCAAGCCCGCTCATTTGGACAAAACCCGGGTGCACAGGCCATACGCGCCAAGCGCTCGGACCTCGGCGAGATGCGCTCTGGCGCTGCTGGTTGTAATGAAGACCGGCACCGGCGAGTCCGCAATCAGAGCAGAACACTTTGACCAATCGGATCTCGAAGTGTCAGCGGTCTCCGAATCCTTGGATTCCAGCACGGCGAAGTCTGCGCCCGCGCGACCCGCCGCGACCAGGTCATCCCGCGTACTGCATTGCACAGCCATAAGAAAATGATCCGGCAAAGGGCTCGACCGAACATCCTGAAGCCTATGCGCACTTACAAATACACCGTCTGCGCCCAGGCGGCTGGCGATCTCAGGCGTCGACTCCAGAAGCCATCGAACCTCAAAGTTCTGCATCAACTCCGCACATCGCCCGGCCAAATCACAGGCCTGCTGATCTCCTAGGGATTGCATGTTAAGGCGCACAAACCGGGCGCCTGTCCTTAAAACGGACGCCAAAGTTGCGAGAAAACTATCCTCGCTGGCAAACATCGTGGGATCCGGGATTGCCGTCAAAGTCGGCGCGAGGCCCATAACCTTGATGATGGGGCGATCTGCAGCCGGCATCGGCAGGTCTTCTGCCTGTTCCAGGCTGACCCATCGGAGTTGCTGCCCCTCAAGCCCGATCGGACAGCCGTCCCACGAATCAACTTCGCGCAGCATCAGACGCACACTTCGATCGTCGTAATGATGGGTGAGAGTCAGGAGGGGCGTTGAG
>JAZBPR010000110.1:0-2630 GCA_036351735.1 Wenzhouxiangella sp.
CATCGCGATACCCAGCTGGTCTGGCAGCGCTGCGTGGTGGGTCAGAGCTGGACCGGGACGGACTGCAGCGGCACGGCCAATCTGCTGGACTGGGCCGCAGCACTCAACGCGGCCGAGGCTGCCGCAGACGCCGGCCACAGCGATTGGCGCCTGCCCAACCGCAACGAGCTGGGCTCGATCGTGGAAAGCCGCTGTCATGGCCCGGCGATCAACGGCGCGATCTTCCCTGACAGCCCGACCACGGGCTTTTGGACCAGCTCGCCGGTCAGCGGCCAGGCCGCGCAGGCCTGGTCCATCGACTTCGACCTGGGCATCGTCCAGCCCCAGGCCCAGGAGACTGACCAAGCCCTGCGCCTGGTGCGCGGCGGGCGGTTGTAAGCACTCATGGCATCAGAAAACAGTTCGCTTTTCACGAATCGCATGCGGCAAGACAGCCTGAGACGTGGAGGCCATAAAAATTGAAGGATCACAATCAATGATTAAGCGCTTGCTGGTGGTGCGGTTGTTTTTCGCACTGTACCTCTGCAGCCATAGCCTGGCTGCTGTTTCATCAATCCCCGGTTACCCCGAATCCGGTCACTGGCCGTACGGTCCGGTGCTCGCGATTGAAACCCATGCCGGCTCACAGGATCTGCTGTTGTACGGCGAAGGGACCGTCTTGCAGATCGTGGATGCGAACAATCCCGAGAACCTGCAGCGATTAAGTGAAGTCGAGACCGGCTTTATGATTTCCTCCATCGATATCCTCGACAACGGTCAGATGGCCGCGGTAGTGGACAGAAACAAGTGGATCTCGCTGATCGACATTTCTGATCCGGCCAGTCCAAGTTTGCTGGGCCGCTATGAAGTTGAAGATGGTAGGGCTCCCTATGGTGTGGCATTCGGTCCGGCTGGCAGCAACAAACTCTATGCAGCGGTCGCGCCGGCGGGTCTTTGGGTGATCGATATCAGCGATCCAAGCATGCCGACTTTGGATGGTAGTTACATCGAACCCGGAACCGATTTCGTGTTTGATGTCGAGGTGTTGGGCGATTTCGCCTTCTTGGCGGACGACCGTGACGGTGTGACGGCGATCGATGTTTCCAATCCCGAACAGCCTGAGTTTTCCGCCAGGTTTCTTGCGGCGCAGCTGGCTTCTCACATTACCATCGAAGGCTCCAGAGCCTATGTCGCTCGCCAGGGCGAGGGTGTTCACATTATTGATTTGGATGTCTCCGGACCCGACGCGGTCATGACCGAGGCCGGCGTGGTGCCAACTGACTTGGCGCCCAGAGGCTTTGGCATATACTACCGGGCTGAAGTTGCGGCGAATGGCAGCCTGCTTGTGACCGATGGAACCAGAAACAACGGTCTGCTGGTCTTTGATATCACTGGTCCGGCCTCCCCGTCTTTGCTCGGCAATTTTGAAGAGTCCATGTTTTCGCTCGATGTCATCGACGATGTTGCCTTCGCGGCGCGACCCGGAGGAATTGGTGACTCTGAAGTTCGCTCATTCCGTGTTGAACTGTCTGATCGATCCGATTCACTGCGTGGCGACGGACTGACGCCCATCGTCCTGGATCAGTTAGCGGCTTTCGGCGAATCGTTTAGCGCCAGCATTTCGGGAGACTTGGTGGTGGTTGGCAATGAGAATGCCGGAGCGGTCATTGTTGATGCCAGTGACCCGGCAAACCCCGTCACCCGGTCCCACATTCCGGACGCTGCCAGCGCCAGATATGCTGCCATTGTCAACGACACGCTGATCGTTGCGACCTATTCAAGGGACTTGAAGGTCTTCGACATCAGTGACCTTGATAACCCGGTGGAACTGCCTGATTACGATCTCGGGCCCGGAGCCGCAGGCTATGAAGTCAAGCCGATTCCGGGGACCGACAGACTGCTCGTCGGTGCCAACTCGGGCGGCATCCAGATCCTTGATTTCAGCAATCCGGCCAACCCGACTGAATTCGCAAGCTGGAAGCCCGAAGGGGCAGTTAACCTCCACGTCGCCATGGAGGGCGATATCGTGGCTTCGGGTGGCTCGAATTTCGTCGAAGTCGTTGACTTCAGCAACCCCGCAAGTCCAGTTCTGATTGACTCGGCAACGCTCCCGCAAATCGTTCTGGATATCGATTTTCAGGACGACCTGGTCTACACCGCAGCGGGAATCAACGGTGTGGGGATACTGCAATATCTACCCAATAATCAGCTCGAGACCCTGGGCGTCATCCCGACTTCACCCACGTCCGCCAACGGCGTTGCAGTTTTCGGCGATACCGCGTATGTGGCGGCTGATACGTTCTGGGGCATATTGATTGCTGATGTTTCCGATCCAGAAGACCCGCAAATCGTGCAAGCCGTCAACACGCCGGGCAATGCCAACAAGGTCGATGCGAACGCATCAATGGTTGTTTTGGCTGACCGAGAGGGTGGCGTTCGCATCTGGGGCCAGGCTCCGCCACCAGAAGAGCTGATTTTCTTCGACCGATTTGAAGCTGAGGATTGACTCGCTCTAAGTTGCAGAATGATTGAGGGCTACTCTAGGGAACTTCTGAATAATGGTGCATGGAGTGCGTTTCAGTCGGAAAAGCCGCAGATCATGTGGTGCGACCCGAGTGACAGTAGCGGTCGCTACGACCGAGGGGCGTAGA
>JAZBPR010000111.1:0-6890 GCA_036351735.1 Wenzhouxiangella sp.
TCAGCGCATACCTTCGTCAGCGCCGCCGTCAGCGTCGTCTTTCCGTGGTCAACGTGACCAATCGTCCCCACGTTTACGTGCGGCTTATTCCGTTCAAACTTTGCCTTGGACATGGCTGCTTCCTTCGTCTGTTGCCTGTAATGAATATCCCGGCTTTACGCCGACTTCTTGATCACTTCCTCAGCCACGCTGGTCGGGGCCTCGGCGTAGTGGAGGAACTCCATTGAATACGTCGCCCGACCCTGACTCATTGAGCGAACGTCTGTGGCGTATCCAAACATTTCTGCCAGCGGCACATTGGCCCGAATGACCTTGCCCGCCGGCACATCTTCCATACCCTGAACCAGGCCGCGGCGACGATTGAGGTCGCCCATTACGTCGCCCATGTAGTCCTCTGGACAGACCACTTCGACCTTCATCATCGGTTCAAGCAGGACGGGCTTGGCTTTGAGCGCCCCATCCTTGAATGCCATCGAACCGGCGATCTTGAACGCCATTTCGCTGGAATCAACTTCGTGGTAAGAGCCGTCGAACAGCGTCGCCTTGACGTCGACCATCGGGAAGCCGGCGAGTACGCCGTTATTCATCTGCTCCTCAATGCCCTTGCCAACCGCAGGGATGTAGTCCTTGGGCACGACACCGCCGACGATTTCGTCCACAAACTCGTAACCACCGCCCTCATCAAGAGGCTCAAGGCGAATCTTGACGTGACCGTACTGACCACGACCACCTGACTGACGAACAAACTTTCCTTCAGCCTCGACCGCGGCGCGAATCGTTTCGCGGTAAGCGACCTGCGGCTTACCGACATTGGCCTCAACATTGAACTCGCGCTTCATGCGATCGACGATGATGTCGAGATGAAGCTCGCCCATCCCGGCGATAATGGTCTGACCCGACTCCTCATCGGTACGGACGCGGAAAGACGGATCTTCCTGCGCCAGCTTGGACAGCGCGATACCCATCTTTTCCTGATCGGCCTTGGTCTTCGGCTCAACAGCGACCGCAATGACAGGCTCGGGGAACTCCATGCGTTCCAGAGTGATCACGTTCGACGGATCACACAAGGTGTCACCGGTGGTCACGTCTTTCAGACCAACCGCAGCCGCAATGTCACCCGCGTAGACTTCCTTGATTTCTTCACGCGAGTTCGCGTGCATCTGCAGGATACGGCCGATGCGCTCTTTCTTGCCCTTAATCGGATTCAACACGGTATCGCCGGACTTCACCACGCCCGAATAAACGCGGAAGAAGGTCAGCGTCCCGACGAAAGGATCCGTTGCGATCTTGAAAGCCAGTGCGGCGAAGGGTTCGGAATCCGATGATTTTCGAACGCCTTCAGAGTCATCGTCCTCAATGCCGCGAATGGCCTTTACTTCGGTCGGAGAAGGCATGTACTGAACAATGGCATCAAGCAGCGCCTGAACGCCCTTGTTCTTGAACGCAGTCCCACAAAGCACCGGGACTAATTCATTATTCAGCGTGCCCTGACGAAGACCCTGCATGATTTCGTCATTGGTCAGCTCCTCGCCTTCGAGGTACTTTTCCATCAAGCCTTCAGCCGCCTCAGCGGCCGCCTCGACCATGAACTCGCGGGCGCTCGCGGCTGCATCGGCAAGCTCCTCCGGGATATCACGGGCCTCGTAGGTCGTGCCCATGTTTTCCTTGTCCCAGTAGATTGCGCGCATCTTGAGCAGGTCGATCACACCCTCGAAATCCTCTTCAGCACCAATCGGCAGCTGAATGGGAACGGGGTTTGCGCCGAGCCGGTCCTTGATCTGTCCGACGACGCGCTCGAAATTCGCCCCCGTGCGGTCCATCTTGTTGACGAAGCACATCCGGGGAACCGCATACCTGGTCGCCTGCCGCCAAACCGTTTCGGACTGAGGCTCTACCCCACCGACTGCACAGAAAACCGCGACAGCGCCATCCAGCACGCGCAGGCTGCGCTCAACCTCAATGGTGAAATCGACGTGCCCCGGAGTATCGATGATATTGATCCGATACTCGGGCCAATCCTGATCCATGCCCTTCCAAAAACAGGTGGTTGCCGCGGAGGTGATGGTGATCCCCCGCTCCTGCTCCTGCTCCATCCAGTCCATCACGGCGTTTCCGTCATGCACCTCACCGAGTTTGTGCGACACGCCGGTGTAAAACAGAATCCGCTCGGTCGTCGTAGTCTTTCCGGCGTCGATGTGCGCCATGATCCCGATGTTCCGGTAGCGCTCGATGGATACTTTCCGTGCCACGGTACTAACCTCTGACCTGAAAAAGCACTACCAGCGGTAGTGCGAGAACGCTTTGTTGGCCTCTGCCATTCGATGGGTGTCTTCCCGCTTTTTGACGGCAGAACCACGCTCATCAACCGCATCAAGCAACTCACCCGCCAAGCGCAAAGGCATGCTGGCCTCACCGCGCTTGCGAGCAGCGTCAATCACCCAGCGCATGGCCAGGGTTTGGCGCCGCTTGGGACGGACTTCCACCGGCACCTGATAGGTTGCACCACCGACACGGCGAGACTTCACCTCGACAGCGGGCGCGACGTTCTCGAGTGCTTTTTCGACGGCCGTCAGGGGATCAGCCTGACCTCGGCGCTCCATTTCGTCGATGGCACCGTAGACGATGCGCTCAGCGACCGATTTCTTGCCGCTCTTCATGACCATATTGATGAAGCGGGCGATCATTTCGTTGCCGAACTTGGGATCCGGCAGGATGGCACGCTCAAAGTTTGAATGCTTGCGGGACATACTTGATGACTTCCTGTTTTATTTCTTGGGCCGCTTGGCGCCGTATTTGGAGCGAGCCTGACGGCGATCGCTGACACCTGCGGTATCAAGGCTGCCGCGAACCGTGTGATAGCGGACACCCGGCAAGTCTTTCACTCGACCGCCGCGAATCAGAACCACGGAGTGCTCCTGCAGGTTGTGGCCTTCTCCACCGATGTAACTGGTCACCTCATAGCCGTTGGTCAAGCGCACGCGCGCAACCTTGCGCAGCGCGGAATTCGGCTTTTTCGGAGTGGTGGTGTAGACGCGCGTGCAAACACCTCGCTTCTGCGGGGAGGCTTCGAGCGCGGGCACATTCGACTTGTACTGCTTCGCGCGCCGAGGCTTGCGAACCAACTGATTGATCGTGGACATATTTTTGAACCTTGAGAAAATAAACGACAGACCTGCAAAGCAGTCTGCCGAAGCACGAGAATGTTACGGGGTTGGCGCCCCGGTGTCAAGAAGCAGGCTCAAAACCTGCAGAGCCATCGGCGTTGGTCATCGGGGCTCCAAAAACTTCGAAACCCCGACGACCACCGATCGTTTTTGTCAGGACGTCACCTCAACTTGCGGACTCGGCGCCAGCGTCGGCCTCGGCCTGTTCAGCGGCTTCAGCATCAGAGGCGCGCAAAGCTGCTGCCAGCTCGGCATCGACATCCTGATACCCACCATGCTGGAGGCGTTCAGCTTTGCGCCGGGCCATGGCGACCCGACCGGTTCCAGCCGGAATCAGGCGGCCGACAATGACGTTCTCCTTGAGGCCACGCAAGTTGTCTACCGTGCCGCGAACCGCAGCATCGGTCAGCACTCGGGTGGTTTCCTGGAACGACGCGGCTGAAATGAATGACTCGGTCGCCAGTGATGCCTTGGTAATGCCAAGCAGAACCGCCTGAGCCGTGGCAGGCCGCAAACCGTCAGCCTCGACACGCTCGTTCTCCTCCTGCACGCGAATCGCATCGACCTGTTCTCCGCGCAGGAAGCGGGTATCGCCGCCATCCAGCACTTCAACCTTGCGCAACATCTGACGAATCACCGTCTCAATATGCTTGTCGTTGATCTTCACGCCCTGCAGTCGATAAACGTCCTGAATTTCCTGAACCAGGTAGTCAGACAGTCGCTCGACGCCAAGCAGGCGCAGGATGTCATGGGGGTTCGGCTCACCGTCTACCACGGTTTCACCCTTCTCGACGTGCTCGCCCTCGAAGACCAAGACCTGACGCCACTTTGGAATCAGCTCCTCATGAACCTCACCGTTTTCATCGGTGATGACCAGACGCTGCTTGCCCTTGGTTTCCTTACCAAAGCTGACAACCCCTGAGGCCTCGGCCAGCAAAGCGCCTTCCTTCGGCTTACGCGCCTCGAACAGATCGGCCACACGGGGAAGACCCCCGGTGATGTCGCGGGTCTTTGAGGACTCCTGTGGGATACGGGCGACGATGTCGCCAACGCGAATTTCCTGCCCGTCGGTGACGTTGACGACCGCGCCCGCCGGCAGATAGTACTGGGCAGGCTGCTCTGTACCGGGAATGTTTAGAGCCTTCCCGTCCTTGCCAATCAGTCGGATGATCGGACGGAGATCCTTGCCCTCGCTACCGCGCTTCTTCGGATCGGTCACGACGATAGAACTCAGACCGGTAATCTCGTCGGTCTCTTCGGTCACGGTGACGCCGCTGATGAAGTCCTGGAAGCTCGCCTTACCCGCAACTTCGGTCACAACCGGATGGGTATGCGGATCCCAGTTGGCGACGTTTTGGCCAACCTCGACCGGGTCGCCCTCCTTGACGCTGAGGATTGCACCGTAGGGGATCTTGTAGCGCTCACGCTCGCGGCCGTGACTATCAATGACTGAGAGTTCTCCCGAGCGCGACACGGCAACTAGCTTGTTGTCAGCATTCTCGACAGACTTCAGGTTGTAGAAGCGCACAGAACCACCGGACTTGACCTCAATATGGTCAATCGCCACGGCACGTGAGGCCGCGCCACCAATATGGAAAGTCCGCATGGTCAACTGCGTACCCGGCTCACCGATCGACTGGGCGGCAATCACGCCGACCGCTTCACCCTGGTTGACCAGGCTGCCGCGAGCCAGGTCGCGACCGTAGCACTGGGCACAGATGCCATGGCGGGTTTGACAGGTGATCGGCGAGCGAACCAGCACGCGGTCCACGCCCTTTGCTTCCAGCGTGGCAACCCAATGCTCGTCAAGCAGAGTGCCCCGAGGACACAAAATGTCATCGCTGTCGGTTTCGTAGATATCCTGGGCAACCACACGCCCCAGAATCCGTTCGCGCAGCGGCTCGACGATGTCACCCCCTTCAACGATGGGCAACATCTCGATGCCTTCCTCGGTTCCGCAGTCATCTTCAATAACCACCAGATCCTGGGCAACATCTACCAAGCGGCGAGTCAAGTAACCGGAGTTGGCGGTTTTCAGTGCGGTATCGGCCAGACCCTTACGGGCCCCGTGGGTGGAGATGAAGTACTGCAGGACGTTCAACCACTCGCGGAAGTTCGCGGTAATCGGGGTTTCGATGATGGATCCATCCGGTTTGGCCATCAGGCCACGCATCCCCGCGAGCTGGCGGATCTGGGCGGCCGAGCCTCGGGCACCCGAATCGGCCATGATGAAGATCGAGTTCATCGAATCTTCCTCGACCTCGTTGCCGTCGATATCGACGCGGGTTTCCTTGCCGATGCGCTTCATCATCGCGCGAGCGACTTCTTCGTTGGTTCTGGACCAGATATCAACGACCTTGTTGTAACGCTCACCCGAAGTCACGACACCGGAAGCGTACTGGTTCTGGATATCCAGCACTTCCTTGTCGGCACGCTCCAGGATTTCTTTTTTCTCGGGCGGAACCTGCAGGTCGTCAAGGCCAATCGATACGCCGGCGCGGGTGGAAAATGCGAAACCGGTGTACATCAACTGGTCGGCAAAGACCACGGTCTTTTTCAGACCCAGTTCGCGATAGCACTCGTCGATCAGGCGCGAAATCTGCTTTTTCTTCAAGGCCTGATTGATCAGTTCAAAAGGTAGACCAGCCGGGACGATATCCCAGAGCATGGCCCGCCCGACGGTCGTCTGCTCACGACGCACGCTCTCAATCAGCTCGCCATCCTTGAGTTCGGATTCCCGAATGCGGACGGTCACTGCAGCCTGCAGATCGACCTGACGGTTGGCGTATGCGCGATGAACCTCGGCCACGCTGGAGAAGAACATGCCTTCGCCCCGCGCGCCCGGCAGAGAGCGGGTCATGTAGTACAAGCCCAGGACCACGTCCTGCGAGGGCACGATGATCGGCTCACCATTGGCCGGCGACAGGATGTTGTTCGACGACATCATCAGAGCCCGCGCTTCCAGCTGAGCCTCAAGACTCAGAGGAACGTGGACGGCCATCTGGTCACCGTCAAAGTCGGCGTTGAAGGCAGTACAGACCAGAGGATGAAGCTGAATCGCCTTGCCTTCGATGAGGACCGGCTCGAACGCCTGGATACCCAAACGGTGCAGGGTCGGCGCGCGGTTGAGCATCACCGGGTGTTCCCGAATCACTTCTTCGAGAATATCCCAGACCTCGCCTTCCTCACGCTCGACCAACTTCTTGGCGGCCTTGATCGTCATGGCCAGACCACGGCGCTGCAGCTTGGAGAAGATAAACGGCTTGAACAGTTCGAGCGCCATTTTCTTCGGCAAGCCACATTCATGCAGCTTCAGGGTCGGGCCAACCACGATGACCGAACGTCCGGAGTAGTCGACACGCTTGCCCAGCAGGTTCTGTCGGAACCGACCCTGCTTGCCCTTGATCATGTCGGCCAGCGACTTCAGCGGACGCTTGTTGGTCCCGGTAATCGCGCGACCGCGACGACCGTTGTCGAGCAGAGCGTCAACCGACTCCTGCAGCATGCGCTTTTCGTTGCGCACGATGATGTCCGGCGCGCTCAGATCGAGCAGGCGGCGCAGGCGGTTGTTACGGTTGATGACCCGACGGTAAAGATCATTGAGATCAGAGGTCGCGAATCGACCACCGTCCAATGGGACCAGCGGGCGTAGATCTGGCGGCAGCACCGGCAGGATGGTCAGAATCATGTACTCAGGCCGGTTACCTGAATCGATGAACGCCTCCA
>JAZBPR010000112.1:0-3409 GCA_036351735.1 Wenzhouxiangella sp.
AAAACATCGTGCCTAGGTCGAAATCTGGTGGAGCCAGGCGGGATCGAACCGCCGACCTCTACAATGCCATTGTAGCGCTCTCCCAGCTGAGCTATGGCCCCGGGACAAGCCGCACATTGTAGCAATTCCTCTTGGCTTGTCAATCACTGAAAGCGCCTAATCGATCAGGTCAAAACCAGACTCGAACACTTCAAGCTTGACCCAAAACCAAGTCTCTGAATTCTACCTTGCCCGCCGGTCTTGCGCACAGTTTTTCTGCCGCGAACAAGGCGCCACGAGCGAAAATGGATCGATCACTTGCGCCGTGAGAAATCACCAACCGCTCGCCATCGCCCAGAAACTGAACGGCATGTTCTCCAACGACATCACCGCCTCGGGTGACTTGGAAACCAATCTCGCCTGGATGACGCGCTAAGCGCCGGTTCGATCGATCGAATACGGCCTGATCCTGCAGAGCCTGGGCTCTTGCATCAGCGACCTGCTTTGCAAGCGCCAAAGCCGTGCCGGACGGGGCGTCAATCTTGCGCCTGTGATGGGCTTCAGATATCTCGACGTCAAACAGTTCGGGTAAGGCCGAGGCGGCCTGAGCGACGAGATCCATCATCACGGTCACGCCCACGCTGAAGTTCGCGGACACACAAACCGGAATGCGTCGAGCCGCATCCTCAATTCTGCGCTGGCAGGCTTCATTCAGTCCGGTGGTGCCAATTACCGCTGGTATCGACTTGCGATCTGCGAACGCCAGACTCTGCAGCGTGAGTTCCGGATTGGAGAAATCGATCAGGACATCTGCAACAACGTCATCGGGAAATACCGAGCCACGATCCGCACACCCCACCAGTTCAAGCGATTGGTCGGATGCGATCAATGCACTCAACTCCCGACCCACGGCGCCGGAGGCACCGCTTAGAAAAATGCGCATCGCCAACGCTTAGAGTCCCATGCGGTCGAAGAAGCTCTTCACTCTGTCGGTCCAGCTACTCGACTGCGGATTGTGATGCCCATTGTTCTCGAAGGAACTCTGAAACTCCCGCAGCAGGTCCTTCTGCTCTCTAGTCAGGTTGACCGGAGTTTCGACCGCAACCCGACAAAGCAAGTCGCCCGCTGCACGACTCCGGACTGATTGAACACCCTTGCCCCTCAGGCGGAAAAGCTTGCCGGTTTGTGTTTCCGTCGGAATCTTGAGCATCACCGAGCCATTCAGAGTCGGCACTTTGAGCTGACCACCCAAGGCTGCGGTTGTGATTGGAATCGGCACTTCACAGAACAGATCATCGCCATCGCGCTGAAAGAGAGGATGGGGTCGAACATGGATATCGACGTATAGGTCGCCGGCCTGTCCACCTTGGGCGCCGGCAGCACCCTCTCCGCTCAACCGAATTCTGTCGCCCTCATCAACGCCTGGCGGTATCTTGACTTGCAGTGTGCGCGTCTCCCTGACCTGCCCGTTGCCGTCGCAGTCAGGACAGGGATCCTTGATCGTTCGCCCACTGCCACCGCAGGCGGGACAGGTCTGCTGCACAGAGAAGATGCCCTGCTGCATCCGTACCTGCCCCTGTCCACCACAGGTTGAACAAACATCGAGACGGCCACTTTTGGAACCGCTGCCGTCGCAGCTGGTGCACTTGCCCAAGGTCGGTATGCGAATTTCCTTCTCGATACCTTGAACCGCTTCTTCGAGCTCGAGTTCGAGTTCGTATCGCAGGTCCTGACCACGCCGTGACTGCTGGCGCCGGCGGCGACTGCCGCCGAAAATATCACCAAAAATATCGCCGAAAATATCGTTGATATCGCCGAACCCGGCGCCACCCGGCGCACCTCCTGCAGCGCCGTTGACGCCGGCGTGCCCGAAGCGATCATAGGCGGCCCGCTTCTTTTCGTCCTTTAGAACCTCATAGGCCTTCTGGACGTCCTTGAAACGCGCCTCGGCATCCGCTTCTTTACTGACATCGGGATGGTAGCGACGAGCGAGTCGCCGGTAAGCTTTTTTGAGCTCATCCGGCGACGCGGTTCTGGCGACGCCCAGCGTCTCATAGTAATCAGCCGGCATGGGCGTTCTCCGTGGTCAGGCGATTTCCTAAATCTGAGCGACAGATCACTTTTTGTCGTCGTCGACCTCGGTGAATTCGGCATCAACCACTTCTTCGTTGCCGTCCGAAGAGGTCGCACCTTCACTCGCTGCATCAGCGGCTTCCTCGGCTGTACCGGCCTGCGCCTTCTCTGCCGCCTTTTGATAGAGCTCGGCTCCGGCCTGCTGCAGTTCGCTGACCGCAGCATCGATCGCAGCCTTGTCGTCGCCTTTGATGGCTTCATCGACCTTGGCCAACGCGTCCTCGATCTTCTGACGGGTCTCGTCGTCGACCGCTTCCGCATTTTCCTTCAGACTGGTTCGCGTGGCATGGGCAACGCCATCGGCCGAATTCCTGGCACTCACCAGTTCCTGGAACCGCTTGTCCTCCTCGCGATGCGCTTCGGCGTCCTGCACCATCTTTTCGATCTCATCGTCACTCAAGCCGGAACCGGCCTTGATTTCGATGCGCTGTTCTCGACCGGTTGCCTGATCCTTGGCCGAAACGTGCAGTATGCCGTTGGCGTCGATGTCAAAGGTGACTTCGATCTGGGGCATGCCACGCGGTGCGGCCGGAATACCGGTCAGATCAAACCGCGCCAGTGACTTGTTGGCCGAAGCCATCTCGCGCTCGCCCTGCAGAACATGCACCGTGACAGCGCTCTGATTATCTTCGGCGGTTGAGAATACCTGAGAGGCCTTGGTAGGAATCGTGGTGTTCTTTTCGATCAGTTTTGTGAATACGCCACCCAGAGTTTCAATGCCCAGAGATAACGGCGTCACATCCAGCAACAGAACGTCCTTGACGTCTCCGGCCAGAACACCGCCTTGGATCGCTGCGCCAACCGCAACCGCCTCATCCGGGTTCACATCACGACGCGCTTCTTTGCCGAAGAACTCGGCAACCGCCGCCTGAACGCGTGGCATCCGGGTCTGACCGCCCACCAGAATCACTTCGTCGACCTCGCCAACCTTCAAGCCGGCGTCGTTGAGTGCCGTGCGGCAGGGCTCGATCGATCGCTTGACCAGATCTTCGACCAATGACTCAAGCTTGGATCGCGTGACCTTGATGTTCAGGTGCTTCGGTCCCGAAGCATCAGCCGTGATGTACGGCAGATTGACTTCGGTCTGCTCAGCCGAAGACAACTCGATTTTCGCCCGCTCTGCAGCCTCACGCAGGCGCTGGAGAGCCAGCGGATCGTTTTGCAGGTCGACGCCCTGATCCTTCTTGAATTCCTGCGCAAGATAGTCAATCAGGCGCAGATCAAAGTCTTCCCCGCCAAGGAAGGTATCGCCGTTGGTCGCCAAGACCTCGAACTGCTTCTCGCCATCGACGTCCGC
>JAZBPR010000113.1:0-6855 GCA_036351735.1 Wenzhouxiangella sp.
GACAAAGCCCTCGGCCATCTGGAACGACCGGCGGCATTTCTAGATCGTTTGTTCAAACCGCGACTTAAGATTCTGGCGACACCGCCCGGCAGCCATCTGGTGGGTGCGGCGGCGTTGGTCGTTGCTGGCGTTATGCCGCTGCTCGAGTTCATTCCATTCAGCGCAACGGTCGCCGGGGCCGCACTGACGGCGTTTGGTCTTTCGCTGATCACCCGCGATGGCTACATGGCTATTGTTTCACTAGCGACCACTGGTGGCGTCATCTTGCTCTTGGGTCGACATTTGATGAGCCTGTAGACTGTCGCTAACCCGTCCATCCCGCGCGATCAGGGAAGCAACTCGTGGATTCGAAACTCAACATCGCCGAAAAGGCAGCGCAAGTCGGAACCGCTGCCGCAGCGCTGGTGCGCAAGGTCAGACTTCTTGGCATTCTGGGGCTGGTCAGTGCAGCCTGGATCTGGCTGGTGCTGTTTGTTTTCGTGGGCAGCATTCCGCATTTTCTCCTCGCCGTTCCGGCCGGCCTCTTGGGTCTGATACTCCTTTTGCCGGGTGCTGTCGTCCTGTTGGCCACTCTGGGCTTGAGCAGCCTCGGGCAGCTACCGCAGCGTCTACGATTAAGTACGCCAACGCAACCCGGTTCACGCGTGAGACGAGGTCCACTGGGAGCCCTCCGGCGACTTTGGGAAATCCGCCGCGACATCATGGGCTACAAGGCAGCGCTGATCGCCTACGCCGGCGCGATTCGACTGTTTACCTTGCCCGTCCTGCTGATTGTGAGCCTGGGCATGCTCGCCAGCTTTTTTCAGATCGTTCTGGCACTACTCAGCCTGCCTGTGGCTTTGCTCAGCATCGCGCTATGAGGTGCTGAGACCCGCTTGTTCGAGCAGTTCGGGAATTTTCTTTTTGAAAGGGAAGAAACCTTTGGTGGCATGCGGCCATGCCCGATGATCCCAACCACGGCGCACGCGAACAAGATCAATCCCTTGGCTGGCCAGATCAGCCTCCAGCGCGTGCACGCCGTCAGATAAAGGCCCAACAGGCGGTTCCGTGGTCACCACGCAGCGGATATTGGCTTTTGAAGCCTGTTCGATGAGCAAGCTCGAATCGATACTTCCAATGACTTGCGCTTGACAGCCCAGCGCCTCCTGCACCCGGTCAGCTACATCTCCCGCTGCTGCCTGAACGAAATCTTCTGCTTTTCCGCCAAAAGGCCATGGGTGCTGCGGATGGCCAGCGGCAGCAATCACCACAGCTTTGATATTCCATTCGCGGCTGATCAACTCGTGGGCCGAAAAGTCATCACCGTGAATGAGCAACAAGGCGTTCCGCTCACCGGAATACTCTTGAATCTCGGGAAGCGCCTGCTTGGCAGGTGGCGCTTCATCCCGAATCGGCTCAGCCTGTTCAGCCAGACCTTTGGGGCGGTATCGCCCGTTGGTATATTTCTCGATATTGTCGCATCGGGCCAAATAGGTCTTTCCGCGTGTCTGAATACCAGCCACCCAGCGCCAGCCCAGCGTGTTCGATGCAGGGTCCGCATCGAGCAGGTGCCGAAGGAAAAAATCAGCGCCCAGCGTCCATGGCAGCCTCAAGGTAAAAATCCAGATTGAGGCAAACCACATCCGGGCATGGTTATGGAGATAGCCAGTGGTTACCAATTCTTCGACCCAGTCGTCGAAGCACTCGATTCCGGTTTGGCCGTTCAATGCCTCGGCCAGTGCTCGTGAAAGACCATTGTTCTCCCGACAACGTTCGCGATCGTCATCACGCTCCCGAACAAAATCGGCCCATACACTTGGCCGCATCTGTAGCCAGCCCTTCCAGTAGGTTCGCCAGAACACTTCCTGAACGAATTTCTCGGCTTGTGGTGCGCTGTGCTCCTGGAGTACCGCTGCAATGACCTCGCGCTCGGTGAGAACGCGATATCGCAGGTAGGGTGACAGCATCGACACGTTCGTCTTGCGCCCCGGGCCCGGATCAGCGTTGCGCTCGGCGGCATATACGCGCCCCGCCTGAGGCACAAATTCATGAAGGCGCTCCAGTGCGGCCTCGCGAGTTGGCGGGAAAAGGCTTAGTGAATGAGCATGAAACGTCACGGCAAACTCGACCAGCGGTTGGAGTCACAGGATGAACTTTTAGCTGAGCCTTGTCCCATGATTATTGACGGGGCAAAGATCTATCGATTCCAGAAGGAAAGTTGATCTGAAAAAATCAGTACGGTCTCTGTTCAGGGCGTCGACTGGAAGCTGTCCCGAAAGATAACAGAGCTTAGTCGATTGAAAATCAGGTCGAAACGCAGTTGCGCATTCTGGACGGCGCCCAGGGATGCGGTAAGTGGATCTGCGCCGGCCTCTGCTGATACTTCGAAAGGAAGCAAGCGCCGCGTTCGCCGGATATCATGCAACAACTGCATTTCAAACCGGCCAGTCTCTGTCGGCGCGTCTGGGCTGCCCAGACTCTGCCAATCACTCAGATGCGCGGGCATGACAGGTGTAGAGAGCGTGCTTTGAACATACTCAGAGACCTGATCGGGACATGCTCCGTTCACGCCCGACCACGTCAGTCGCTCGCGCTGAGCGACTTGATGTCCCTCACTATTCGCCAGCAGTCGGGCCCCTAACGACTGTTCGAATGTAAAAAGACACTCACTGACCAGAAACGAGCGATCAAGCACAACGCTCCATTTCCATTCATTAGTAACGTCGATCACGATCGGATCACCATCCACCGGTGTCCATGACGCCTGAACACCGGCGTCATTTAGCTCAAACAGGAACGTTTGACCATTGAGAGCTGCTTCTGCGGACTCATAACGCGACCATAAGATTGTATCTGTGGCAATCAACTGATTGCTGTCATTGAATTGCGCAAAAATGATCGATGAAGGGTAGACGTCCCATAACTCTTGATTGTCTGATGCTTGCACCACCGCACTCAGAAAAAGCAAGGAAGTTGTGAACATCTTCCTCAGGCAGAGTGGCCGTTTTGTTGCGAGTCTCGTCAAAGGAATTTTTTATTGGAAGCAACGATGCCAACGATACATCGTGCGTTGTCACTGCCATTCTTGAAGTATGGCGTCACCAACATGTACGGCGTCGCTGCCAAGTCAAAAAGACGGTTGACTTGATCTTCAGTCAGAACTCTACCAGCGCATCGGGCGCCGCCCCAAAGGTATTCTCGCTCTCGATCATCTGCTACTTGCTTTAGAATCAGCACGCCATGATATGAAACAAAATTATCCGATGTGCTCGCTAGAAACTCAACAGACTTGACCTCTCCGGATTCTCCAACCTGATCGGCAAAAACGGAGCCATAGCTCAAGGTAGCCAACAAAAAAACCACAACCCTGCAGACTATTCGCCAATCTTCCATATGCTTTATCTCCCATTGGTGTGCCCGGATCTCCCCGCTCAAGGGTCAATGCTGAGCTGAAATCAAGTTTAAGCGACCGACAGCCTTTTTTCTACAGCCAAGGGTTAGCCGATCAGAATCTGCGCTTGGTCCCAATTCAGACTTGCTTTTAAAGATGCTTTTGGGCTAGATAGCAGATATTCATTCATCAGGACCTCGGATGAGAATTCAGGGAGACCTCACCATCGGCAAAAGGAAGTACCAGAAAGGCGATTCAATCCCCTGGTACAAGGTTTACCCATTCTTTCTGGTGCACATGGGCGCCTTCGGGATATCGGGGTTCGCGATGGCCTACATGGATGACGGCCCCAATCTTCTGTTTCTCTTTTTGCACGGCGGATTTGCCTGCTTTGTTTACCTTGTTTTCTATTTGGCTCTGTTTGGTGTTGACAAAGTCAGATGGATGTTGATCAATGCAGCGCTGGGGCTTTTTGGTATCTATGCGCAGATTGGTTGGATACTGGAGCTTTTTGGTAGAGATGTATCAGACTATTCGACCATTCGACACGTCATTCCTTTCTTCTATTATGTTCTGTATACCTTCCTGTTGCACCAGGCGGTGCTCCAGGTAACTGGTGCTTCAAACGATCCGGACCGAAGAAAAGTAGTCGATGGGATTTATGTCGGAGCCTCGGTAGCGGCATATGGATTGATTTGGCTTATGCAGAACTAAGGTGCCTTGCGATTCTTGAACCCGTTAAGCGCGGCGCAACCTTCAGACCTCAGTTTGGGTTGGCTTGTCGCCATTGCGCTACAGTGCAAGCTCAACATCCCAATAACCCGAGGTAGGCAAATGATTAAACCACCCCATTTCACCGGACTTCTGTCCTTTTTCATGGCCATCTATACGCTCAATTCTATGGCTACCACCTCGCCAGAAGACGCGATGATGCAGGCGATCTCGGGAAAGGTTCAGTCGGTTGAGGGACAGCAGGTCGCCTACTTCGACGAAGACCCGGACACGCGGGGCTATCTGGCCGTGCCTGAGGGCGAGGGCCCCTTTCCGGCAGTGATCCTGATCCACGAATGGAATGGCGTGGTGGACCGGATCCGGCACACGGCGGATGCTTTTGCCAAGCATGGCTACATCGCCTTCGCCGCTGACCTCTACCGCGGGAGGACCGGATCCAACCGGGAGGAAAATATTGCGTTGATGCGTGAGGCCAGATCCGATGAGGAGACGATCATCCGCAACCTCGATGCCGCGGTTCGCTGGGTTCGGGAGAACACGCCAGCAACCGGAAAGGTCGCCACGGTAGGCTGGTGCTTTGGCGGCGGGCTGGCGCTCTCTTACGCCCTGGGTGGTGAGCGACACGAGGGCACGGCAATTTTTTATGGATCACTCATCGATGATCCCGAGCAGATGTCGCATATCCATCATGAGGTCTACGGCACGTTTGCCGAAAATGACCGCGGCATTCCCGTCGAAGAGGTTGAAAACTTCGTGGAAGCCTTGCGAAAAGCCGGCATCGAAAACGATGTGCACATCTACGACGACGTCGACCACGGTTTCTGGCTATACACCGAACGCGACCCAGCCAACAACCGGCCCGCTGCGGCACACGCCTGGGAGCGTCTGAAAATGTATCTGGATCGAGTGATCGGCAATGGTCGGGACGACCACGCTCACCACTGAACTTGACGTGCCACTCCCCGTCATGCTTCTCGGCCCCAACGGCCAGGAAGACGGATTATCAGTGCAGTTTGCGTATTGAGAATTGAAATCCAGAAATACATGACTTAAACGACCATGTCCCCGTCAGATCAGTTTCAACGACTTGAAAGGCTTTTCCATGAGATCGAGCCCTTGCGTGGCAAAGAGCGCGCAACTCGTCTGGCTGAACTGGCAGAGTCAGAACCGGAGCTCTACCCCGAATTGCTGCGCATGCTCGAGGGCTCGACGCAGGTCAGCCACGGCGAGCGCTTGATCGACGAGCTGATTAACGTCGCCGGGAAGGTCGCCGGGAAAGCAGCGGGCGATCCGGAAAGAATCGGTCCCTATCACCTGCAAGAACTGATCGGGGAGGGCGGGATGGGGCGGGTTTATCTGGCCGAGCAGTCAGAGCCCGTGCGAAGACGCGTGGCCCTGAAACTGACCCGGCGCGGTCTGGACTCCGCCGATGCGGCGGCCCGCTTCCGTGCCGAGCGTCAGGCGCTGGCTGTACTTGAGCACCCGAACATTGCCCGGGTCTTTGATGCCGGCTCGACAGACGGCGGGCGCCCCTGGTTTGCCATGGAGTTCATCGATGGCACCCCCATCAACCGCTGGGCGGTCGAGCGAGGACTCAATCTCCGCCAACGCATCGAACTTCTCCTCCCGGTCTGCGAAGCCGTCCAGCATGCTCACGCCAAAGGGCTGGTCCACCGCGATCTCAAACCCTCCAACATTCTGGTCATCGATGACGGCGGTATTGGCCGGCCGATCGTAATCGATTTTGGTATCGCCCGCTTGGCCGATTTAGGCCAGGACGAACGAACCCAAGTCACGCGCGTCGGGGAATTGGTCGGCACGCCTGAGTACATGAGCCCGGAACAGGCCTCGCTGGGCGAGATGGACATCGATACCCGCTCCGATATCTACTCATTGGGGCTGGTGCTTTACGAACTGCTGGTCGGCGAGTTGCCGCTGTCCGGCGCGCAACTGCGAAAGCTGGGTTTCCAGGCCATGTGCCAGGCCATTCGCGAAGGCGACACCCCAGTCCCGAGCCGGGCCCCGGCATCATCGATTGACACCGGCACCCTGACCTGGCGATCGCGCCTGAGAGGCGATCTGGACTCGGTGCTGCTAAAAGCTCTGGCCAAAGACAGAGATTATCGTTACGGCACAGCGGCGGCATTCGCTGAAGACCTGCGCCGTTATCTGGCCAACGAGCCCGTGCTGGCCCAGCCACCTTCATTGCGCTACCGAGCCGGAAAATTCATGCGCCGCCATCGTTTACCTGTGGCGGCGGCGGCCGTCGTGACTATAGCGCTGCTGGCCAGCACCCTGATTGCCAGCATAGCCCTCATGCGCACCCGTGAAGCATTGGCGGAAGCGGAATATCAGTACGAAATGGCGCAGGCAAATCTTCTCGGCCAGAATACCTATGGGGACATCCTGTATGAACTCTACGCCGAAGATGAGCGCGGAAATGAGCTGACCGACGCGCTGATGCAGCGCTGGTCAGCGCTGCATGCTGAACGCGACAAGAACCCTGAGCAAGCCGCATCATCCAGCTTTGTGCTTGGTCGGCAATTTCATTTGCGCCGCGATCATGCCAATGCGCAGACGGTGTTGGGAGATTGGCTCAAGGAAGGCTATGGACCAAGGAGTCTGCGCGCGATGGGGCGCGAATATTACGCCATGAGCCTGTTTGAATCCGGCAAGCATGATGAGGCACTTCCGGAGATGCGCGAAGTGATGGCAAGCTTTGAAGACGGCCACCGGCGACCCTTGCAAGCCCA
>JAZBPR010000114.1:0-6382 GCA_036351735.1 Wenzhouxiangella sp.
GACGATGTGCTCATTGCCAGTCTGAAAACCAAGATGGGTGTGATTGATACCGGCGTGGTCGAAGGTCTTAATCAGGCTTTGGACAAGGCCGAAGCTGGCTTCGAGGGTCTCGTGATCTGGCAACCTCAAGGCCCATTCTCCGCAGGCGCCAATCTCAAGGCGGCAGCCGGCGCGATCCAGGAGGGCGACTATGACAGCGTCCGTGCTCTGGTCCAGGGATTCCAGGAAGTCAATCTGCGCATGCGCTACGCCGGCGTTCCCTCGGTGGCCGCGGTCAGGGGTCTGGCGCTGGGCGGTGGGCTCGAACTGGCCATGCATGCAAGCCGGCGTGTTGCCCACCTCGAGAGTTATATGGGTCTGGTTGAGGCCGGAGTCGGTTTGCTGCCGGCTGGTGGCGGACTGGCTACGTTGGCGCTCCAGATCAATGCGGACACAGGCGCCGGTGACACCTGGCCTTTGATGGAGAAGCGGTATAAGCAGGTGGCTATGGGCCAGGTTGCGGGTTCAGCACTGGAAGCACGAGAGATGGGGTATCTGAGACCCGAAGATCTGATCGTCATGCACGAACACGAACTGCTGCATGCCGCCCACGGCATGGTGCGCTCATTGACCGCATCCGGCTACCGGCCGCCTATGGCTGACAGCACCTTCCCTGCCGCCGGCGATGTCGGCATCGCGACCATGAAGATGCTGCTGGTCAACATGCTGGAGGGCCACTTCATCTCAGAACACGACTTCGAGATCGGTGCCCGGATCGCAACCGTGATCTGTGGCGGTGCAATCGATCGTGGCACGCCGATCAACGAGCGCTGGATTCACCATCTGGAGCGCGAACATTTCCTTGCCCTGTGTGCCATGCCGAAAACACAGGAGCGGATCGCCCACATGCTCAAGACCGGCAAACCGCTGCGTAATTGATGCCGGAGCAGCCAAACCCGATGCCGTTTACAGATTTCTTTAAGGATTTACACCCATGAGTGATGCCTATATTGTTTCTGCCGTCCGAACCCCGGTTGCTCGCGCCTTCAAAGGCGGATTTCGTAACGTCCGCCCCGACGATCTGCTCGCGCATGCGCTAAAGCATGCCGTTGCTGAAGTTCCGGGCCTCGACCCCGCCCGCGTGGAAGATGTCATTGTCGGCTGCGCCATGCCTGAGGCCGAACAGGGAATGAACGTCGCCCGCATCGGCGCCTTGCTCGCGGGCCTGCCCGACAATGTGCCCGGCGTAACGGTCAATCGCTTCTGCTCCTCAGGTCTGCAGACCATCGCGATGGCGGCGGACCGCATTCGGCTGGGCGAGGCGGACGTCATGATCGCCGCTGGGACCGAGACCATGACCATGGTCCCGATGATGGGCCATAAGGTCGCCATGAACCCCAAAGTTTTCGAAGACGAAAACGTCGCCATTGCCTATGGCATGGGGATCACCGCCGAAAAAGTCGCGCAACAGTGGAAAGTCAGCCGCGAGGATCAGGATGCGTTCGCTTACCGATCGCATCAGAAGGCGATTGCAGCGATTGATGGCGGCGAGTTTACTGAAATCCGACCCTACACGGTCACCAGCCACCTGCCCGACCCCAAAACCGGGCAGATACGAGCCATCGAAAGTGTTGTCGATACCGACGAGGGGCCGCGACGCGACACCAATCTGGAAACGCTCGGAAAATTGCGCACCGTTTTCGATGCCACGGGCTCTGTAACAGCGGCGACCAGTTCCCAGATGTCAGACGGAGCCGGAGCGCTCGTTCTGGTCTCCGAGAAAGTCGTCAAGGAACTGGGGCTCAAGCCTCTGGCCGTATTCCGCGGGTTCTCGGTCGCGGGTGTCCCGGCCGAAATCATGGGGATCGGGCCAATTGAAGCCATCCCGAAGGTCTGCAAGCAAACGGGCATCAGCAAGGACGATCTTGACTGGATTGAGCTCAACGAGGCCTTCGCTGCTCAGTCTTTGGCCGTGATGCGCACTGTAGAACTGGATCCGGAGAAGGTCAATCCACTCGGTGGCGCGATCGCCTTGGGTCATCCCCTCGGCGCGACCGGGGCCATTCTGGCCGCCAAGTTGATTCACGGCCTGCATCGCCGTCAGCAACGCTACGGCATGGTCACCATGTGCATCGGCACCGGCATGGGTGCTGCGGGAATATTCGAAAGGGTCTAGTTATGCCCAAAGCCGGGCACCGAATAGCGGTGTCCGGCAAATCAGCAAAAGCCGTAGCACTCGCGCAAAGCCGAGGCAACGCTAGGGTGAACGAACTTGCTCACATCACCGCCCAGCCGTGCGATTTCCTTGACCAGCGTGGACGAAATAAAGCTGTGCTCCTCGTCTGGGGTCAGGAACATGGTCTCGACATCAATGGCCAGATGCCGGTTCATCGAGGCCAGCTGAAACTCGTACTCGAAGTCAGAGACCGCGCGCAAACCGCGCAAGATTACCCCGGCACCGCGCTGCGCCACGAAGTCAGCGAGCAGGCAATCGAATCCGACCACATCCACATTGCGAACGCCGGCCTCGGCAAGAACGTGCTGAGCCAATTCGATTCTTTGCTCCATTTCGAAAGCCGGCTTTTTGTGCGGACTTTCTGCAATGGCCACAACGACCAGCGAGAACATGCGCGAGGCTCGTGCCACCAGATCGGTATGTCCGTTGGTTAACGGATCGAAGGTGCCCGGATAAACGGCGATCCGATAGTCGATCGCAGGAACGGTCATCTGAATCCCCAAGACAAAAGTGCAGGCGAGATTATACGCATCGCTTCAACAGCGTCATAACCACCTGCCCGACCCGCTTGTTCTTCCAGATTGCGAGGTGATTGGGCCAATCGCGAGGCACTTGCTCGGGAGCACACTCAAGGTAAACCATTCCCCCTTCGCTCAAGCAGTCCGCTTGCTGGGCCAGGACTGCCAAAACCTCGGAGAGCAGATTCGAGCCAAAGGGAGGATCAATCAGCATCAGATCAATCTTCTGGTCAGCTTCCGACAGCCACTTCAGGGCATCGACCTCAACAAGGCTGACCCGTTCAGCGCCCGGCCAGGCCAGAGGACCGTCGCGAAGCGCCCGCGCCGCAATCCGATCATGTTCGATCAACACCACGGAGCCGCCCCCCCTCGATGCCGCTTCCAAGCCTAGCGCACCGCTCCCGGCGAACAGATCAACCACCTTAGCACCAACGATCTTAGGCCCGATCCAGTTAAACAGGGTCTCCCTGGCACGGTCCCCAGTAGGTCTTAGCCCGGGACGGTCAACGACGGGTATTTTTCGCCCTCGCCACTGCCCTGAGATGATGCGTATTTTTCCGGTCATGGTGCTAGCATACCGGCTTATGTTCTCTATCTTCCGTCGCAAGAAATCTGGCGCTGGCGTTGAACAAACGCCGGTTCGGCCGGTCGAGAAATCAGGCGTAGATCCGCTTGAAGCCCGGCTAACGCGCACCCGCTCCAGCCTGTCATCGTTGTTTGGTCTGATTGGCAGCGCAAGTCAGATCGATGACGATTTGATCGACGAGATTGAAACGACCCTCTTGACGGCCGATATGGGCGTGGGCGCCACAACCAGAATCATCGAACGGCTGCGTGACGGAATCTCCCGGGGAATCGTGACCCAGCCAACAGAAGTCCTGCCGGCCGTTCAGGCTGAGCTCTATGACCTGATCGAGCCTTCGGAACAGTTTCTGGCTGTCGACCCGGCAAAAAAACCGTTCGTCATTCTGATGGTTGGCGTCAACGGCGTCGGCAAGACGACCACCATCGGCAAACTCGCCAGGCGTTACATGGACGAAGGTCTGTCGGTGATGTTGGCCGCCGGGGACACATTTAGAGCTGCCGCTGTGGAGCAGCTCAAAGCCTGGGGAGAACGAAACGATGTTCCGGTCGTCGCGCAACAGTCAGGTGCCGACACTGCGGCGGTGATCTACGACGCTCTGCACTCCGCCAAAGCCAAAGAGGTCGACGTCCTGATCGCTGACACGGCCGGTCGCCTTCATACCCAGAGTCATCTGATGGATGAACTCGCCAAGGTCAGGCGGGTGATTCAGAAAATTGATCCCGAGGCCCCGCACGAAACGATGCTGGTCGTCGACGCTGGTACAGGCCAGAATGCGCTCGCACAGGCCAGACAGTTCAACGAAGCCGTGGCGCTCAGCGGTATCACGGTCACCAAGCTGGACGGCACCGCGCGGGGCGGTGTGCTTTTCGCAATCGCGCATGACCTGAAAATCCCGATCCGCTTCATCGGGGTCGGCGAGACCGCAGCCGATCTGCGCCCTTTCGACGCTGGAACCTTTGTCCACGCCATTCTGCCCGTTCAGGAATCGGCCGAATAAGCCGACGAGTGGGTTACAACATCCCTAGCTCGATCAAAGATGATTTTGCTTCCCGCCTTCTTGCGTGGTGGGAGAACAATGGCCGCCATGATCTGCCGTGGCAACAAGACCGAAGCCTGTATCGAGTCTGGGTCTCGGAAATCATGCTGCAGCAAACCCAGGTCAGCACCGTCATCGACTATTTCAACCGCTTCATGGCGCGGTTTCCAAACTTAAAGCGCCTTGCAGAGGCTCCGCTGGACGACATATTGGCGCTGTGGTCGGGACTGGGCTATTACGCCAGGGCCCGTAATCTGCATGCCAGCGCCCGTCACTGTATGGCACACCATGGCGGCGAGCTACCCAGCTCCGTTTCGGAACTGCTGGCGCTGCCTGGCATTGGTGAGTCAACAGCCCATGCCATTGTTGCCCAGGCACTAAACAGGCGGGCGCCGATCCTGGATGGCAACGTGAAACGCGTTTTGGCGCGGCACGCAGGCATAGAGGGCTGGCCCGGGAGAAGTGCCGTACTCAGGCAGCTATGGGAGGAAGCAGACGCAAGGACTCCGCATAATCGTGCTGCTGACTACACCCAGGCCATCATGGATCTCGGCGCAACGATCTGTACACCGAAGCAACCGGCATGCATGCTGTGCCCTGTTCATCAAGACTGCATTGCCCGCCTTGAGGGACGGACCTCCGACTTGCCCGGCAAGAAGCCGAAGCGTGAGCGCCCTCTGCGCGAGTCATTTTTCCTGGTTTTGCGCGACGATAGCGGCCGAGTGCTGCTGGAGCGCCGGCCTTCCAGCGGCATATGGGGAGGACTCTGGTGTCTTCCGGAAGTTCAGGAGTCCGACCGTCCGAGCGGACTAATGGAAGCGATGTCGACAATCCGCCATGAATTCACTCATTTCAGCCTGAACATGCACTTCATTGCCGCGACAGAGTCTTCGAACAAAAATCGGGTCGCAGACCACCAGACAAAATGGTTTCAGCCGGACCAGGCTTTGAAGACCGGACTTCCGCGACCGATTCGCCAGGTTATGGAACAACTGGCTGATACAATCCCGACACCCTGAAATTCTGGACTAGCCGTGACCGATACCGTTTTCTGCCAGCATCTGCAGCGCGAGGGCGAAGCTCTGCCCCGACCCCCACTTCCCGGTGATCTCGGTCAGCGCATCAAGGACAACATCTGCAAGGAAGCCTGGCGGAAGTGGTTGGCGCACCAGACGATGCTGATCAATGAGAAGCGCCTGAGCCCGATTGATCCCGAACACCGCAAATACCTGATTGAACAGGCAGAAGCATTCCTGTTCGACGGCGACTTTGACCAAGCTGACGGTTACGTGCCGCCCGAGTAGTCGTCCTTGTGAATCACATCTGATTCTTCAGTTTTCCGCGGCGCCTCCAGGGCTGCGTTCAGAGCAGCAACCTCAGCTTCCACCGCCTTGAAGTCCACCTCCCGAATCTCCTGAATGCGGCACCAGCGACCATTCAGTGCGATCCGGTCAAACTGATCAACGCGATTGACGGGGGTTGAACTGAACACAATCGTTGGCGCGAACTGGATTTCGCTGCGGCATGCGCCGTTGAGAAGAAAAAGATAGTGCCGCTGGCGATCAAACTCGATCAGCACCCCTTCATCTCCTACCGGGCGCCAGCCCCGAACAGAGGTATAGCGCACACCGCTGACCGTCTCGTCGCTGGCGTGTCGCTTATAGACATCAGCCAGCCTCAGGTCAGTCCGGGGAGTGGATGCGCAACCTGCAAGCATCGACAACAGCAGAAAAATCGTCAAAATCCGCATCTGAAGCTCCTGGAGGTCAAAATTACCTTCTCGATAATACCGCAGCCTCCCTCAACGACCTCATGACGCGCCGGCTGACTCCGAAATTCACCCTCCGAAGCGGTACCCAAATCGTCATCAAGCTGCTAAACTACGCGCCTCGCTTGAATCGGCCAAGCCGCACTCGCAGGCTGCCGCAAGAGCAACAGTTTTAGCAATGGCCAGGTAGCTCAGTTGGTAGAGCAGCGGATTGAAAATCCGCGTGTCGGTGGTTCGATTCCGCCCCTGGCCACCATCC
>JAZBPR010000115.1:0-14175 GCA_036351735.1 Wenzhouxiangella sp.
AGGTTGAGCCCGAGGTTGAGCCCGAGGTTGAGCCGGAGGTTGAGTCCGAGGTTAAGTCCGAGCTTGAGTCAGAGGTTGAGCCCGAGGTTGAGTCACCCATGGTGGCTGAATCAGAGGGTGAGGATTCAGGTATTCGTCCCGATTACGAGGCCATCGGCGACGACCTTCTAGATACCTTCATCGAAGAGGGTCTTGAGCTCCTGGAGCATGCCGACGCCTTGATGCAGCAGTGGCAGGAAACACCCGACGACAAGACGGTAGTCACCGGCCTGCAGCGCGACCTCCACACGCTTAAGGGAAGTGCGCGAATGGTCGGGCTGGATTCAATCGGCAGCGTTGCCCATGCCCTGGAAGACCTCCTTGAAGGCATTGCTGCGGGCACACGGCAGGCCACTGCCGAACGACGGAACATGGTCGAAACCGGTTGCGATCACCTCAACGGCATGCTCGAGGCCGTTCTGGAACGCGCGCCTCTGCCCACCCAGACGCTCGAAGACCTTATGAGCGCAAGAGAGGCGGCACTCCAGGCTGATGACTTCATCGAAGCACAGTCTCTAGCGGATGCACAACAACGAGCCGAAACCGCCGAAGCCCACCGCATTGATCAGCTCCGCGTTGATGCCGAACTGGTTGACGATCTGGTCAACCAGGCCGGCGAAGTCAGCATTTTCAGATCCAGGCTTGAACAGACGATCACCCAGCTGCGGAACAACATCATCGAGGTGGAGGAGACCGTCACCCGCCTGCGCGGTCAGCTGCGTGAACTCGAGGGCGAAACTGAATCACAGATTCTTGCTCGCTTTGAGCGCGAGCATGGCCCGGCGCAGGATGACTTCGATCCCCTAGAGCTTGATCGCTACTCGACGATCCAACAACTCTCCAGAGCGCTGGCAGAGTCGACCGCTGACCTGAGCAGTCTGACCGGGCTGCTTGATGAGAACGCCCGTCAGTCTGAAAACCTGCTGCTACAGCAATCGCGTGTGGCCAATGATCTTCAGGAAGGCCTGATGCAGGCGCGCATGGTGTCGTTCAATACCCTGCTGCCGCGCTTCCGTCGCATCCTGCGCAACGCCTGTCGGGATGTCGCGAAGAAGGCCGAGTTGTCGGTCGAACTGGAAGGCGAGGGCCTGCTTGACCGCAACGTTCTGGATCGGATGACCGCACCGATCGAGCACCTCCTGCGCAATTCGATCAGCCACGGCATCGAGTCGCCCGAGGAACGCATTCATCAGGGTAAACCTGAAACCGGTCAAATCAAGATAGAAGTCGTGCGAGAGGCCACCGAGCTGGTTCTTCGAGTTAGCGACGATGGCGCCGGTCTGGATCTAGACCGAATCAGCGATCGGGCGATTGCCAACGGTCTGATCGCCGAAGACGAGAGTTTGGATGATAGGGCGATCGCTCAACTGGTCTTCGCCCCCGGCCTCAGCACGGCAGATAGCGTCAGTGAACTCTCCGGCCGTGGCATTGGACTGGACGTGGTCGCCAATACAGTCCGTCAGAACGGGGGCAGCGTCAGCGTCGAGACCGAATCAAATCGGGGCGCTGTATTCATCATCAGAATACCGCTGTCATTGACCGTACTCCAGGGCATTCTTATCGGTGTTTCAGATCGCCAGTTTGCAATTCCGCTTCAAACCGTGCGCGGGGTCGTGCGACTCCCGGTCGCTGAGTGGCAGAACCTTCTGTCTTCAGAAACGCCTGAGCTCGACTATGGTGGCAAGGCGTACCCCATTCTGGAACTCGAACCCCAGCTCGATTTTCCACCAGAGCCGCCTCGCGGCAACACTCTGAATTTGCTGATGGTCGAAGTGGGTGATCACCGCGCAGCCTTGAAAGTCGGGGAATTGCAGGGGCACCGGGAAATCGTCATCAAACCTATTGGACCGCAAATCAGTTCGGTTGGCGGCATTTTGGGTGCCACCATCTCCGGTGACGGCCAGGTCGTTCCTATTCTCGACATGGGGCCGCTGCTAAGGCGCGCCTTCTCTTCGCACCGGGTTCCGGGTGCTGCACCGGTTGAGACCATCGCCACAGCGGTGCCAGATGAGCAGCGACCGAAACTCGCGCTCGTTGTCGATGACTCGATCACCGTCCGCAGGGTCACAGAGCGCGTCCTACAGCAGCAAGGCTTTGATGTGATCACGGCCAGAGATGGTCTTGATGCGGTCGAAGCCATGGTTGATCGACGCCCTGACGTGATCCTGCTCGACATTGAGATGCCGCGCATGGACGGATTCGAACTGGCCATTCACGTGCGCAACGATCAGCGTCTTATGGATATACCCATGATCATGATCACCTCCCGCGGTGGCGAAAAACACCGCAACCGTGCCGCCATGATCGGCATTAACGATTACATGACCAAGCCCTATCAGGAGAACGACCTGCTGGCACGGGTAGCACAGCAGCTGGGTATGAGCAGTGGTGAAGAACAAGAGGCTGAATCATGAGTACTGCTGACCTCAGGTGCGTGCTGGTGCCTGTAACCGGAGCAGATCTCCTGCTTCCCAACGCCGCGATCGCCGAGGTGGCTGACTTTTCGACCCCGGAACCCATTTCCGACGCTCCAGAATGGCTGGCGGGCATGATCTTGTGGCGGGGCTGGCAGGTTCCGTTGATCAAGTTCGCTCTGCTAGCAGGCCTTTCGGAGCAGGAAGACACTGGTTCAACAAGGCTGTGCGTTCTCAAATCGCTCATGGGAAGCGGGCGTATGCCCTATGTTGCGCTCCTTGCTCAGGGCTTTCCCCGCCTGACCACGATTGACGATTCATCTCTCACCCAGATCGAGCACACTGGAGCATCGACAGGCATCGCGGGCATGGCCATGCTCGAGGACAGCAAAGTCATTGTTCCAGATCTTGATGAACTGGCCCAGCTGGCGATTCACGCAGCCTTCGGTGCCGCGCCTATGCCAAGGAGCTGAGCGGACTTAACCTGCTGCTAGAGCATGTCGTTCCACCCCTGGAACAGAGCGAGCCGCTGACCCCTTTTTAGAGGCCCAGCAGCTTCTCCAGATAATGGATGTTGCTTCCACCGCGCCTGAAACCACTGTCTACCATCAGGCGCTGGTGCAACGGAAGATTGGTGACCACGCCCCGGAGCACCAACTCGTCGAGCGCGACGCGCATGCGAGCGATCGCCGCGGGTCTGGATTCGGCATGAGCAATCAACTTGCCGATCATCGAGTCGTAATGGGGTGGAATCGAGTAACCGTCGTAAATGTGCGAATCAACCCGAATGCCCGGACCACCCGGCGCATGAAAAGCCTCAACGCGTCCGGGCCGGGGTAGAAACCGCTCGGGATCCTCGGCATTGATTCTGCATTCAATCGCATGCCCGGTCAGCTCAACATCCTGCTGACTGATGCCCAACGGTTCTCCGGCGGCGATTCTGATCTGCTCACGAATCAGGTCGATTCCCGTCACGCATTCAGTTACAGGGTGCTCCACCTGGATGCGCGTATTCATTTCGATGAAATAGAACTCGCCGTCTTCGTAGAGGAACTCAAAAGTTCCTGCTCCCAGATAGCCAATTCGCTTGCAGGCATCCGTGCAGATCGTGCCGATATGCTCGCGCTGCTCGGCTGAAATCCCCGGCGCGGGCGCCTCTTCAATCACCTTCTGGTGACGCCGCTGCATTGAACAGTCACGCTCACCCAGATGAATCGCATTGCCGTGACTGTCGGCCAAAACCTGAATTTCTATATGCCGCGGATTGGTCAGGAATTTTTCCATGTAGACCGTGTCGTCACCAAAAGCCGCCTTGGCCTCCTGGCGGGTCAGCCCAATGGCATGGACCAAGTCCTCGGCACGCTCGACGACGCGCATCCCACGCCCACCACCACCGGCAGCTGCCTTGATAAGAACGGGATAGCGAATGTCGCCCGCCAGCCTCAGGGAACGCTGATCGTCTTCATCCAGCGGGCCATTCGATCCTGGCACGCAGGGCACACCGGCCTGGCGCATGGCATGAATCGCAGAGACTTTGTCTCCCATCAGTCGAATGGTTTCGGCACGCGGGCCAATGAACACGAAGCCAGACTCTTCAACGCGCTCGGCAAAATCAGCGTTCTCGGCGAGAAAACCATAGCCTGGATGCACGGCTTCGGCATCTGTGACCTCCATCGCCGCAATCAGGGCCGGCACGTTGAGATAGCTCTCGCCGGCCGGCGGTGGGCCGATGCAGACGGACTCATCGGCCATGCCTACATGCTTCAAATTCCGATCAACGGTCGAATGCGCCGCCACGGTCCGGATGTCCATCGCCTGGCAGGCTCTGAGGATCCTTAAAGCGATCTCGCCCCGATTGGCAATCAGGATTTTCTTGAACGGAGACATACGCGTGATCCCTAACTGGCGCGGATCACGAACAGCGGCTCGTCGAATTCGACCGGCTGACCGTCTTCAACCAGCACCGCAACAATTTCACCAGCCTGCTCAGCTTCAATCTGATTGAACATCTTCATCGCCTCAATCAGGCACAAGGTATCCCCAGGACCCACTTTGCTGCCGACTTTGACAAAAGCCGGAGTCTCGGGGTTTGGAGATGAATAGAACGTGCCCACCATGGGCGAGCGGACCAACTCTCCTTCGGGCAGATCGTTGCCTTCCGAAACTTGTTCCGACAACACGCCAGATGGCGTAGTTTCGGTCGCTGCAGCAGGCATCGGGGCAATCGCATGCACAACAGGCGCTGGCGTCTGACCCGCGCTGTTTCGTATCAGCCGGACGGATTCCTCTCCCTCGTGAATCTCTATTTCGCTAAGCTGAGACTCTTCCAGCAGTTCAATCAGCTTCTTTATTTTTCTCAAGTCCATCGTTGTCTCACTGGTGAGCATCCAAGCGGTTGATCACCGCTTGCAGCGCTAGAAGATAGGAATCGGCCCCGAACCCGGAAATCCTGCCGACAGCAAGGTCAGCCAGAAAAGAATGATGCCGGAACGCCTCACGAGCATCCGGATTGCTCAGATGCACCTCGATGAAGGGCACTTCAACAGCCGCCAAGGCATCACGCAAAACAACCGAGGTGTGGGTCAGGCCACCCGGATTGATGATGATCCAGTCAACCCCTTCAGGGCCTGCCTCATGGATTCGTCCGACGAGTTCGTGTTCGGCATTCGACTGGAACGTGGTCAGGCTCAACCCGCAGTCTTCTGCAAGCCCAAGCAATAAATCATCGATCTCCTGAAGGCTGCTATGACCATAGATCGATGGCTCCCGATGTCCTAAAAGATTGAGATTGGGTCCATGCAGAACCAGAATGCGCGGCACGCTGACTCCTTGCCTTGAAAGAACAGACAAGTGTGCCCGAAGCAGGCGAAGATGTCCACACGTTCGCTGCCGTATGGCGCAGTTTCAGCGATATTAAGGGATTCTTCTACAGCCAGGGTTGCACGGCCTGTTGCAACTCTTCCGCGCTGAATTCACCCAGATGTTGCCATCGGACGATGCCCTGTCGGTCGACCAGGACCGTGTAGGGCAAGGCACCCGCCGTGTTCCCCCAGGCTCGCTGCGTCGCCATTACATCTGCATTGCCCACCGCAATCGGATAGGCCACTTGAACCTCTTCGATGAAAGCCTGAACGTCCCCGAGGTCATCGATTGCGAGACCCACGATTGCTAGCTCGTTCGGGTGGGCGCGGGCCATCTCATCGAGGATCGGCATTTCGCGGCGACATGGCGCGCACCAGGTGGCCCAGAAGTTAACGATCAGTACCTGCCCCTGGAAGTCCTGGGCATCAACCCAGGCACCGTCCAGGCCTCCATGCCTGAAGCCCGGATGCGGATCTCCAACCTGGGCACCTTCAACACCGGGATCAGGCGGTGGAGGTCGGGTGAACCAGGCCACCGCGCCACCCAGAGCGAGGCCGAGCACTGCCGCGCCGACATACATCCACAGCATCCGACTCATGCACCACGCGCCTCATCAAGCAGTTCGGCGAGCCGCTGCGCCGGAACGAATCCATAGGTACGAAGCGCACCCACTTCCAAACCGCGATTAAAGAACAGGTAGGCCGGCGGACCGATCAGGCCAAAATGAGCCAGGATGTCCCTATGATCGTCGGTGTAATCGGTGACGTCCACCTTCAAGATGGTCATCTGGGCAAATCTTTGCTGGACTGCGGGCTCAGGGAATGTTCGACGCTCCATCCGCCGGCAATCGACGCACCATTCTGCCGTAAAGCTGAGAAAAACCGCACCGGGAGCAGACCCGATCGCCGATTGCAGCGCCGGCAATGAGTCCACGCGCTGAAAGGCTACTGCCTGGCCGTTAACGCCTGATGCGCTTCCTCCTCCCTCCAGGTGCTTGAGTGGGCGCATCCAGTCATCACCCCCGGACAGGGCGCCGACCAACTGCGCGCTACCAAACAGCAGCAGCAGCACACCCAGCGCCTGCCAGAGCTTGCGCCATCCCGACACATCGGGCGGCAAGCGGGTCAGGACACCAAGGTAAACCGCGCTGGCAATCGCCAGAGCACCCCAGAGCAGCATGGTGACCGCAGCTGGGACGATCCGCTCCAGCATCCAGATCGCAAGCGCCAACAGTCCGACCCCGAAAACGGCTTTCACGGCACTCATCCAGGCACCCGCACGCGGCAGCAGCTTGCCTGCTGATGTGCCCCAGACGATGAGCGGAATCCCCATGCCCAAAGCCATGGAGAACAGCGCCGCACCACCCAGCACCGCATCGCCGGTCTGTCCAATGTAGATCAGAGCACCCATCAGCGCCGGTGCCACACAAGGCCCAACGACCAGCGCAGACAGCGCACCCATGATGGCCGCACCAGCAAGAGTGCCGCCTTCAGCCCGATTCGACATCTCACTTAAGCGCGTTTGGAGCGCGGCGGGAAGTTGCAGTTCGTAAAAACCGAACATGGCCAGGGAAAGCACGACGAAAACGAAGGCGAATGTGCTCAGCACAGCCGGATGCTGGAAGACCGCCTGCAAATTTTGTCCGAACAGGCCCGCAACCACCCCAAATGCGGTGTAAACCAGCGCCATGGCCAGCACGTAGACGAGCGACAAGCGAAATGCCTTGGCCGTGGTCAGGCGGTCACCTTCACCGGCGATCAACCCAGAGAGAATCGGCACCATTGGAAAAACGCAGGGAGTGAACGCCAGCAGCAGGCCCGCGACCAGGAACAGCAGCAGGGCGAGCATCGGCGTGCCGGACAGAGCGGCTGCGAGACGATCCTGCTCGCCTACCGCTGGCGCTGAAGCTTCCGTTGCGCCCACATTGGTGGTCACCCGAATGGGCTGGTCAGCGGCCGGGAGATCGACCATCACCACGGTATCGATCGGTGGATAGCAGATGCTGCCTTCAAGACAACCCTGGTAGCTCACCGTCAGGCCTACAACCTCAGCCGGCCCGGCGACCCGCGAAAGGTGTAGCGGTATCTCGACTTCGCCGAAGTAAACCTGCACCTCGCCGAAGGATTCATCCGTAATTTCTCGACCTTCGGGCAAATCGGCCCGAACAATACCGATCGAAGCGTCACCCAAAGAGAATTCAAACTGATCCCGGTAGAGGTAGTACCCCGGTTGCGAGACTGCGCGCACCAGGATCGAGGCCGGGTCGGTCGCGATGGCCTCGATTGAAAATGCGTCCTCCGCCGGCAGAGCTTCGCCGGGGTTCGGGACAACCGATCCGGCCGCACGGGGCCGATCCAGCAACTGGCTCAGCCCGGACAGCACCTCATCCGAGTCTCCAGTCGGGCCGGTCCATCGCAAACTGACCTGCTCCCGACTGGGCGGATAGCACAAACCAACGTCCGCGCAGCCCTGCGATCGCACTCGCAGGAGCAGGCGTCCGTCTTCTGGCGCCGAAAGCACGGGCACCGTCACCACTACCTCTCCGCGGTAAGTCTCGGTCTCTCCGAAGAACTCGTCGGTGGTCAGCTCACCGGTCGGAATCTCGAGCTCGCCCAGGACCAGATCCTCGGCATCGCTCTCAACCCGAAAGGCATGGCGATAGAGGTAATACCCTTCAGCGATACGCCACTTAAGCTCGATCCGGCCATCAACAAAAGCAGACTCAAGAGCAAAAGCTTCCTCCACCGGCAGCAGGTCATCCGGATTGATCTGTGCCGCCGCCCACGTTGACACCATGAGCGCCGCGGCTATAAGCAAGGCCCGGCCCAGCAACATCAACTTCTCAATCATTTTTCATCCAGTCTTCCGCCCACTTCAAATAGGCTTGGGTGCCGTCGACCACCGGCACGAACAGCAATTCAGGCACGTCATAATCGTGATGTTTTTCAATGAATTGCTTCAGCTCAGCCGCACGATGCGGTGCGGTCTTGATCATCAACGTTACTTCTGCGTCCGTCTCCACCCTGCCCTGCCACGGATAGACCGATGTGACAGGCGATCCGGCACTGACACAAGCCGCCAGCCGGTTTTCGACCAAACCACGCGCCAGACGTTCCGCCGCCGCTTCATCCGCGCAGGTCGTCATAGCCAAAAGCAAGCGTGGGTTCGCCATTCGGGCCTCAATCGTTCAGATTCAACGGGTAGCTGCGTAGTTTAACTGCTTGGGCTGAGCCCCAAATGCACGGGTGATCTGCGAAGCAATCTGCGGTTCATTGCAATCCATGCCCTTGAAATGCGACCGGCTGGGCTCCATTTGGCTGAGCGAGCAAGCGGACTGCGTAATCGAGAGTCTGCGAAACGCCTTTGGTATCGCTGCTTGGGAAACAAGATTTTTCAAGCGCGATGTGTTTTGAACATTTGAATCAACACAGTTGTAAGGGAGAAAACACCCATGAATCTGCGTCCTTTGCATGATCGCGTCATCGTCAAGCGCGTTGAAGAAGAGCGCACCAGCCCCGGTGGCATCGTCATTCCGGACAGCGCGGCCGAAAAGCCAATCCGCGGTGAAGTTCTGGCTGTCGGAAACGGAAAGATCCTCGACAGCGGCGAACAGAAGGCACTTGACGTCAAGGTTGGCGACAAGGTCCTGTTCGGAAAGTACTCGGGTACCGAGGTCAAGGTCGACGGAGAAGAACTGCTGGTGATGCGTGAAGACGACATCATGGCAGTCATCGAATCCTGAGTTGCCTGATTACCGATCTCCAAACCCCATTAGATTCGTAAAGTAGAGGATTAGCAACAATGAGTGCCAAAGAAGTACGTTTTTCAGAAGACGCCCGGAATCGCATTCTCAAGGGCGTTGATGTTCTGGCCCGCGCGGTCAGCGTCACCCTCGGCCCCAAGGGCCGCAATGTTGTGCTCGAAAAGAGCTTTGGCTCGCCAACCGTCACGAAAGACGGCGTCTCGGTAGCCAAAGAGATCGAGCTGGAAGACAAGTTTGAAAACATGGGCGCACAGATGGTCAAGGAAGTCGCTTCCCAGACCTCTGACGCTGCTGGCGATGGCACCACCACCGCCACGGTCCTGGCCCATGCCATGCTTCGCGAAGGCCTGAAGTCCGTCGCAGCAGGCATGAATCCGATGGACCTCAAGCGCGGCATTGACAAGGCGGTCAAGGCTGCCGTCGTCGAACTGCAGAAGCTGTCGACACCGTGCACCGACGACAAGGCCATTGCTCAGGTCGGCACCATTTCTGCCAACTCCGACGAGGAAATCGGCAAGATCATCGCCGAAGCCATGGGCAAGGTTGGCAAGGAAGGGGTCATCACTGTTGAGGAAGGCCAGTCGCTGGAAAACGAGCTCGACGTCGTTGAAGGCATGCAGTTCGATCGCGGCTACCTGTCTCCTTACTTCGTCACCGACCAGCAGACCATGCAGGTTGAACTCGAAGACCCCTACATCCTGCTGCACGACAAGAAGGTTTCCAATGTTCGTGAGCTCCTGCCGATTCTGGAAGGCGTGGCCAAGTCGGGTCGTAGTCTGCTGATTGTGGCTGAGGACATTGAGGGTGAAGCGCTGGCGACTCTGGTGGTTAACAACCTCAGAGGCATCGTGAAGGTGGCTGCTGTCAAGGCACCTGGCTTTGGTGACCGCCGCAAGGCAATGCTGGAAGACATGGCCATCCTGACTGGTGGACAGGTCATCTCCGAGGAAGTTGGCATGAGTCTGGAGAAGGCCGACCTGGATATGCTGGGCTCTGCCAAGAAGATCCAGATCACCAAGGAGAACACAACCATCATCGACGGTGCCGGCGATGCAGGCGCAATCGAAGGCCGCGTCGGTCAGATCCGCGCCCAGATCGAGGAAGCCACCTCTGACTACGATCGCGAAAAGCTCCAGGAGCGGGTTGCGAAGCTGGCTGGTGGTGTTGCCGTCATCAAGGTCGGAGCTGCCACTGAAGTCGAAATGAAAGAGAAAAAAGCTCGCGTCGAAGATGCCCTGCACGCAACCCGTGCCGCTGTCGAAGAGGGCGTGGTCCCCGGTGGTGGTACCGCTCTGGTACGCGCCATCAACAGCATCCGCGACCTCAAGGGTGACAACGAAGACCAGAACGTCGGTGTCAAGATCGCCCTGCGCGCCATGGAAGAACCGCTGCGTAAGATCGTCTCCAACTCCGGCGGCGAGCCTTCCGTGATTCTGTCCAAGGTCGCCGAAGGCAGCGGCAACTTCGGCTACAACGCCGCAACTGGCGAGTTCGTCGACATGATCGAAGCCGGTATCCTGGATCCGACCAAGGTCACTCGCTCTGCGCTGCAGAACGCGGCTTCAGTGTCGGGTCTCATGATCACGACCGAAGCTGCTGTTGCTGAACTGCCGAAGAAGGACGAAGGCGGTGCCCCAGACATGGGCGGCATGGGCGGCATGGGTGGAATGGGCGGCATGATGTAAAGCCTGCTCTTTAAGGTCACTCAGACCGAAGCAGCACCTCTCAGAACCCCGGCCCTGCGCCGGGGTTCTGTTTTTCTGGGCTCTTGATTTTCGCTATGCTGGCCGGCAGGGATCGGACGATCGTCAGTACGCGCGTGCCAAGCCACTTCAGGACACCTACATCATGAAACGCCGCGTCCAAAACATGAGCGCACAATGGCTGGCGAAACACTCGCGGTTCGTCGACGAGGTCTGGCGGCGATTCCCGGAGCATCCCGACCCCTCGTCACCGGCTCAAAGGCCGGATCCGCCAGCGCTGGCTGCCGAGCCGGAAATGCATCTGCGTCGTTATCGTCAGCTTCAGTCAGTCCATATTCTCTGGCAGGACCTGTCCGGCCAGACCAGCATCGAACAGACCGGGCATGCCATTTCCAGACTGGCCCGAGAGTGTCTGGAGATCGCCCTGGAGGCCGCAGAACAGTTCGTTCAGCAAAGCTGCGGAGATTTGCTCAACGCGCAGGGCACGCCGATCCGTCTCGCCATCCTGGGGCTCGGCAAGCTGGGCGGTGACGAACTCAACTTCAATTCGGATATCGACATCGTTTTAGCTTTCGAGGGCGAAGGCACCAGTACAGGACCACGCCGACTTGATGCACCGCGCTATCTCCAGCTGGTGGCGCGCGAAGTCATCCGACTCCTCGATACCATCACGACGCACGGCAGAGTGTGGGTGATCGATACCCGTTTGCGACCTTTCGGCGATGCCGGTGCGCTGGTGTGGTCACTACCCGCCATGGAGCAGTATTTCCTGACCGAAGGTCGGGCCTGGGAACGCTACGCCTGGCTAAAGGCTGCTCCGGTTGCCGGGGACACGGCAACGGCGGAACGACTGTTGGACGTGCTGCAGCCATTCATCTATCGCCGATATCTGGACTACGGCATTTTCGACAGCCTGCGCGCTCTCCATGAGCGAATCGAGACCAGCACCGTGCATCAGGATGGCGTTGACATCAAGCGCGGCCCTGACGGGATTCGGGCGGCTGAGTTTCTGGTGCAAAGCCACCAGATTCTGCGAGGCGGCCACGACCCGAGACTGAGAGTAACGGGCTTTTTGCCTGCACTGGAGGCCTGCAGTGCACTCGGCCTCATCGAGGATCAGAAAGCCCTAGAGCTTGGCGAGGCCTATCGTTATCTGCGAATACTGGAGAACCGTCTGCAAGCCATGTCCGGGCGACAAGGGCACCGGCTACCCGGCGACGCCAAGTCCCTGGAATGCCTGGCATCACTGATGGGTTGCTCCAGTCGGCACGAGCTGGAACGAGAAATCGCAGGACACCAGGCCCGGATCGGTAATCAGTTCAAAGAACACTTCCGTTCCAGACCTCAATCCGAGCAGATCTTCACCGACCTGTGGCCGCCGGAAGAGGGCCTGGGTGATCGACTCATCCAGCTTGGTTTCGAGCAAGGCAGTGCTCTGGCGGACCAGATGTTCGACATCAACAAGCGCCTGTCTCGGCGTAAGCTCACTGCCGAAGGCCAGCGTCGGCTGGAACGGCTGATGCCGGACCTGCTCGAGGCCGCAGCTTCGGCCTCTCATGCGGATGAGACACTCGGCGCACTGCTTCAACTGATCGAGCAAATCAGTCGCCGATCAGCCTATTTGTCGCTCCTGCATGAGCGGCCGCAAACGCTGGCCCGTCTAGTTCGCGTTTTCTCTTGCAGCGAGGAAATCAGCCGGTGGATCATCCAGTCGCCCCAACTTCTCGACGACCTGCTTGATCCCGTCAATGGCGTCGAGCTGCCCGCTCTGCCCAAACCAAGCGCTGCAACCCTTGAAGACAGCCTGAATAGTCTGTCGCGCTGGCGTCAGGGAGGATTCCTGCGCACGGCCTTGGCCGAGCTCGATGGCCGGCTAGATCCAAAGCAGGCGGGAGAGCGCCTGAGCGTGATTGCCGAAACCGTTCTGGCGCAGATTCTTGAGCTGCTCAACGCAGGGGATAGCGACATCGCTATCGTCGGCTACGGGAATCTAGGGGCCAAAGCGCTCCATTACCAGTCAGACCTTGATCTGGTTTTTCTGCACCAGGAGGACCCACCTCCTTTACGCCTTGCGCAGCGACTGATCAGCCTGATGCAAACACCGCTTCCCGGTGGTCGGCTGTTCGAGGTCGATACCCGTCTGCGGCCGAACGGCGGCGCGGGCATGTTGCTCAGCCGCATCGACAGCTTCAGACAGTATCAGCTTGGTCAGGCATGGACGTGGGAACATCAGGCCCTGATCCGCGCTCGCTGGGTCGCCGGCAGCACGGCCCTGCGAGAGGAGTTCGAAACCATCCGCACGGAGGTACTCTGCAGGGAGCGCCAACCAGCGCGGGTGCTGAAGGAACTTGCGGAGATGCGCGACCGTCAGCGGCGTAGTCGCCCGGAAACCGAGATCAAGGCGCTGATTACGGACCTGCAGTACCTGGTCGAAGCCGGCATACTCTGCCAGGCATCACAACTGTCTGGGCTGGCCACATGCCGCAGCCTGGATCAGCAGATCGATGGCCTGCAACGGAGTGGCTGGTTCTCCGACGTGACAGCCGAACAACTCCGGCACGCCTACGGGGTCCTCATCCGCGCGAGACACCTGTGCTGGCTGCAGCGGCATCCAGACGGTCTGGACCTCCAGCCCGCCCGGGACAGCATCTCGGTCGCATGGACCTCATGTTTTGGATCAGGCGGTTAAAATCAAAGATTACGTTTCTGGTTGACGGTTTTTCAAGGAGTTCTGGCAATGCGTTCTGCTGATAGCTGGTTTGATGAGTATGGCGAGAGCCATCAGAACCCCACCAACAAACTGATTCACTGGATTTGCGTGCCGCTGATCTTTTGGTCGGTCATCGCTCTGATCTGGTCCATTCCCAGCCCTGCGGCCTGGCTGAACTGGGCCGTAGTCATGGCTTTGCTGGCTCAGGCCTGGTACATCGCCCTTTCCCCTCAACTGGCGATAGGCGTTGGACTGTTCATGATCGCTTCGCTCGTTATTTGCGCGGCCCTGGAAGCGACAGTAGCGGCTCCCCTGTGGGCGGTCGCCCTGACCGTCTTTGTCGGGGCCTGGATCGGGCAGTTTGTCGGCCACCAGATTGAGGGCAAGAAGCCTTCCTTTTTCAAGGACTTGGCTTTTCTCCTGATCGGCCCGGCCTGGTTGCTCGGGTTCATCTATCGTCGCTTTGGCTGGTCGTACTGAGGCGGCACCGGGCGCGCCACCGGCCGCTCGGGCACTGATTGAACAGCAACGTCAGCTGGCCGCCAAGGTCATCGCGACCGACTGTTTGCCTGCCAGCATCGGGGCAATTGCCGGTGTCGATGCCGCGTTTCCGGAACGCGGTGCTGTCACCCGCGCTGCGGTGGTGGTTCTGTCGTTTCCAGAGCTGAGCCTGATCGATCAGGC
>JAZBPR010000116.1:0-38797 GCA_036351735.1 Wenzhouxiangella sp.
GATTGATCCGGATCGGTACTGGGCAGATAACGCTCGCGGCCAACCGCACCGCGCTCGTCGGTTGGGGTCAGGTCGGTTCTGAAGTAGCGGGTATCAAGCAGGATGATCTGCACGCGCTGGCCAACTGGTCCGAAAATATGGGCGTCGTAAATGCCCTCGCGGGTGCGGCGGATGTCATCGGCCGGCGCCCGCCAGAAATCCAGGAAGAGTTGTTCTGTAAACCCCTTGAAGGCGAAGCGACCGCCCATGTCATTCTGGCCGTAATCGTGATCGTCCCAGGTCACAAGGAAGGGAACGCGCTCGCGCAAGGCCTGAAACTCCGGTCTGGCAGCCATTTGATGGTAGGCCTCGCGCAACTCGGGGGCGGTGGCGTCATCACTGTTGATATCACCATAGACGTTATCGCCTATGTGCAGGAACAAGTCGTAGCCGTTCGCTGCAATAGTTCGAAATATCGGAATCTCTCTGTCGCCAGTGCTGCAGGAGCCAACAGAAATGGAGGTCAGAACGGACTTCTCGGCAGGTAACGGCGGCCCGGCCGGAGCGACGGGTTTGTCATATTCAAGCTGCGCGTAGAACGGAGCCAGTGCTTCAACGGCGGTGCGCGGCGCCTCCGCCGGGCGATTCATCGATCCCCCAGCGGCACAGGCTGTGAGGAGAAACGTGCTGATTAGTAACGCTGCATGCTTGATTGACGTGCTCATGTAGAAGGCCTGAAAGATGTAGATACATATTCTATGTGCAGTCGTTTCGCGCCGCTTGAATAGCGTGACGGGGTTCTGCAAAAGCCTGGTGCGCTGAGCAGCCGATCAAACAGTCCACCTCGATTCCACGCACCGCAATTGGTAATAGTTATATTATTGCGGCCCGTTTTTACACAGACTTTCGCCATGAGACTAACTGTTTTGCTAAGCATCACCGGTACCGCCCTGCTGCTGGCCGCCTGCTCTCCGTCCGATGTTCCAGAAGAGACTACGGCGGCTGCGGTCGTTCAAGAGACCGAGCCTACCGAGATGACTGAAGTCGCCGACATGACCGCACAAGACGAGCTCACCGAAAACCCGCTGCTGGCCGAGTGGGACACGCCGTTCGGCACACCGCCACTGGACCTTATAGAAGAGTCGCATTTCCTGCCCGCATTTAACGCGGCCTTGGCCAGCCACAGCGCCGAGATCGAAGCGATCGCGAACAATCCAGAGCCACCAAGCTTTGAGAACACGATGCTGGCGCTGGAACAAGCGGGCAGCGATCTCGGACGTGTTTCACTCGTGTTCTCCAACCTCGCCAGTTCAGCCAGCAATGATGAAATCCGCGCTATCCAGCGTGAAATGAGCCCACGGCTGGCAGCACACAGAGCGTCCATCACGCTGAATCCTGACCTGTTCGCGCGTATCGACACGCTCTATCAGAACCGCGAAACGCTCGATCTCGGGCCGCAGCAGGCCCGTCTGCTGGAAACCACGCGCAAGGACTTCATTCGTGCCGGTGCCGAGCTTGAGGGCGAGGACCGCGAGCGCTTTGCCACCATCCGTGCAGAACTGGCCGGGCTATACACGCAGTTCTCGCAGAACGAACAGGCCGATCGCGAGGCTTGGACTCTGCCTTTGAGTGAAACCGACCTGGCGGAGCTGCCCAGCTTTATCGTTTCGGCGGCAGCCGGCGCGGCGGCCGACCGAGACATGGAAGGGCATGTGATCACCCTGGCACGTTCCAGCGTTGAGCCGTTCCTGCAGAACTCCCCCAACCGTCAGCAGCGCGAAATCGCCTGGCGGGCATGGACGCAGCGAGGCAACAATAACAACGACTACGATAACAAGGACCTTATCCGTCAGATCCTAGCGCTTCGTTTGGAAATGGCCAATCTTCTGGGCTTTGAATCCTTCGCACATTACCGCACCGCGGGCACCATGGCGGGTACCCCAGACGCAGCATTGTCTTTGATGGAAGAAGTCTGGTGGCCGGCGCGTCAGCGGGCTTTGGAAGAGGCCGCCGATATTGAAGCTCGCATTGCCAACGCCGGACTTGACCATGAACTGGAGCCCTGGGACTGGCGTTACTTTACCCAGCAGGTCCGCGCCGAACGTTTTGATCTGGACGAAAGCGAAGTCAAAAGCTACCTGCAACTCGACAAGATGCTCGCAGCAATGTTCTTTGTTGCAGAGCAATTGTTCGATATTCGTTTTGTCGAGCGCGATGACATTCAGACCTATCACCCGGATGTGCGGGTCTGGGCCATGGAAAACGCTGAAGGGGAAATCGCCGGAATCTTCTATGGCGACTTTTTTGCCCGGCCAGGCAAGCGCGGTGGCGCATGGATGTCGAGCTTCCGCTTGCAGAACGGCATGACTGGTGAAATTCCGCTCATCCTGAACAACTCCAACTACAACAAGCCTGCTGAAGGCCAGCCCGCGCTGCTGTCGTTCACCGATGCATTGACCTTGTTCCACGAATTTGGTCACGGCCTGCATGGCCTGCTTTCTAAAACCGACTATCCATCGCTGGCAGGCACCTCGGTTGATCGTGACTTCGTTGAGTTCCCGGCCCAAATCATGGAGCACTGGCTAGGACAGCCTGAAGTGCTGGAACGCTTCGCCCTGCACTACGAGACCGGTGAGCCGATGCCGACTGAACTACTGGAACGCGTACTCAACGCCAGCCAGTTCAATCAGGGTTTCGCAACGGTTGAGTTCCTGAACTCAGGCTTCGTGGACATGGCCTATCATCTCAACACCAATCCGGCCGAACTTGATATCAATGCTTTTGAGCAGGAAATTCTGGGCGGCCGAGAGAACCTGGACGATATCCCGATGCGTCATCGCTCTACCCACTTCCTGCATACTTTTGCCGGTGAAGGCTATTCAGCTGGCTACTACAGCTACCTGTGGGCCGGAGTTCTGGACAACGACGGTTTTGCCGCTTTTGAGGAAGCCGGCAATATCTTCGATCCTGAATTGGCGAAGAAGCTTTACGAGAACGTATTCTCAGCCGGCGATTCGATACCGGCCATGGACGCCTACATCGGCTTCAGGGGGCGCGAGCCAAGCGTTGATGCTCTGCTGCGAAATCGAGGCTTTGTCGAGACCGATGTGGTCAATATTGAGGGCTGAACCTTAATCCCTTTCGTTCCTGCCGCATTGATTGTTCGGCAGAAAAAAGCCCGGTGCATCGCGCCGGGCTTTTTTATTAAGCAGGCTTTTATGAATCGCTAGTGCGGCGTTCCAAATAGTCGGTCGCCGGCGTCACCCAGACCGGGCACGATGTACTTGCGTTCGTCAAGCTTCTCGTCAATCGCTGCGGTATAAACCGCTACATCCGGATGTTCCTGATGCACTCTCGCCAGCCCTTCCGGGCAGGTCACGATGCAAATGACAACGATATTCTCAGCGCCCTGTTGCTTGAGCAGGTCAAGCGCGGCAACGGTTGATCCGCCGGTGGCAAGCATGGGGTCAATGACAAAGCAGGTACCACCTTTGATCTGCGTCGGGAATTTTTCGTAGTACGTTTGAGGCTGCTTGGTTTGCTCGTCCCGAAGCAGACCGACGAAGCCCACTCTGGCGGTAGGCAACAGCCCGAGAATGCCATCCAGCATGCCTACACCGGCTCGAAGGATGGGTACGACGACAATGTCGGTTGCGATCTTTCTGGCGCTGGCCTGACCGACCGGCGTATCCACAGTGACCGCCTCGGTCGGGATGTTCTGCAAAGCCTCGTAGCACAAGAACATCGTGATCTCTCTGGCCAGTTCGCGGAAGTGCTTGTGACCGGTTTCAACATCGCGGATGATGGCCAGCTTGTGCTGTACGCAGGGGTGATCGACCAGTACGTGCATAGGGCTCACCTTCCCTGCCTGGCGCGTGAAGTCAACATGGCAAGCCGCCTCAACTCGCGCTGGATGTCTTGGCCAGGGTCTTGCTCAACCCAGCGACCACCGCCCCGATATCCGACAACTCAGCCGGAAGAATCAGCGTATTGGTCTCTTTGGCCAGCTTGCCGAATTCCTGAACATACTGCTCGGCAATCCGAAGGCTCACCGCCTCGCCGCCACCGGGCTGATTGATGGCCTGCGCGATACGCTCAAGGCCCGATCCGGTCGCCTCGGCAATCAGGCGGATTTCTTCCGCGCGACCCTTGGCTTCATTGATCTGCTTGAGCATGTCGCCTTCGGAGATGTTGATCGTCTCCTGCTTCATGCCCTCTGACACGTTGATCTTGGCCTGACGGGCACCTTCGGATTCGGCAACCACCGCGCGCCTTTCGCGTTCGGCACGCATTTGTTTCTCCAGCGCATCGCGGATCGTTTCCGGCAGCACGATGTCGGCCACCTCATAACGCAGCACCTTGATGCCCCACGGCTCAGAGGCTTCGGAAAGAACCTCAACGACCTTTTCATTGATGGCCGAGCGTTCCTCAAATGACTTGTCGAGCTCGATCTTGCCAATCACCGAGCGCAGCGTGGTCTGGGCCAGCTGTATGGCACCGAAGCGGTAATCCTCAATGCCATAAGAGGCCAGCTTCGGATCAATGACCTGCATATAGATCACACCATCAACATGGATCTGAATGTTGTCTTTGGTGACACAAGCCTGCTGCGGCACGTCAATGGCTTCTTCTTTCAGCGTGTGCTTGTAAGAAACCTTGTCGACGAACGGGATCATCAAATGGAAGCCTGCATCGAGCACGCTATGGAAACGGCCCAGACGCTCCACGACATAAGCTGAGCGCTGCGGGACAATTTGTGCCGTCTTGGCAATAGCGATAACGACAATCGCCAGAACGACCAGAGATAAAAGAGTCGGGAAATCCATATTGAAGTGTCCTTAAATGATCAATCAGATTGACTGTCGGGCGATGGGTCGGTGTCCGGACGATGGCCCGACACCGTCAAGGTGATGCCCTGATGACCGATCACCCAGACGGTTGCTCCCTTGGGATGATCGCCGTCGATGCTCTCGGCCTTCCATTCCGCCCCGCTGAGATTAACCCGGCCAAATCCTTCTTCAAAAGGGCGGGTCACAGTGACACGCTGACCGCGGCTGGCGATCAGGTCCCGATCGCCATCCCAGCGCTCGCTGACCTTGCCGCGAAACCAGACTTTGATTCGCTCGCGGGCAAACAGCAAGGTGCCGACAGACAGCACCGCAAAAACCACGATTTGCTCCGGCAACGCCGTCAGCAAGCCTAAGGCCGTAAGCAGGCCGACCAGAATCGCACCAACACCGAAGAAAATGGCGACCAATCCGGTCATGAAAAATTCCGACAGGATCAGCAGGGCCCCGAGGATTAACCAGATCCAGGCTGAGTCGATCATAGATAGGTGACCCCGATAGATTGGAAGCATGATTATAGTCGACGGAAACAAAACCCCGGTTCGATTCCTCAAGCCAGTCGGAGGCCGGTCCGCCTTCCGCTAAACTGCCCGACATGGACACTCTCCAAGCCGCACTCCTGGCACTGATCCAGGGCTTGACTGAATTTCTGCCGGTCTCCAGCCAGGCGCATCTGGTGCTGTACTCTCTGCTGACCGGGCAGACTTATCAGGGCCTGGATTTCGACATCATTCTGCACTTCGGCTCGCTGGTCGCCGTTGTGATCTATTTCCGGAATGAACTGTTTGCCATGGCCCGCGACTGGCTGGCGTCCGTCACAGGCAGCACCCGCAGTGCCGATGCGAGACTGGCCTGGCTGATTATCATCGGGACCCTGCCGGCCGGCATTCTGGGCCTTCTCTTCAAAGACCTTGCGGAAGTCGCGCTGCGCAGCCCGCTGGTGATGGCAATCTCATTGATCGTCTTCGGGCTGGCCTTGGGCTGGGCGGACTGGCGATACCGGGGAGCGCGGAATGAATACAGCCTTGGCATTCGGGACGCGGTCATCATCGGGCTGGCCCAGGCGTTGGCCCTTATTCCAGGCACATCCCGATCGGGCATCACCATTACAGCGGGACTGTTTCTGGGTATGTCGCGCGAGGCAGCAACCCGCTTTTCCTTTCTGCTGTCTGTGCCCATCATTGCCGCTGCTGCATTGCTCGGTCTGGCCGATGTCGCGAAAGACGGTATTCAATCCGGGTTGTTGCCGCTACTGGTCGGCTTCGTCGTCGCCGTGATCAGCACCTACGCCTGTATCCATTATTTCCTGGCGTTCATTAAAAGAATAGGCATGCAGCCTTTTGTCATCTACCGGGTAATTCTCGGGTTGATCATCCTTTCGCTTTTCCTGCGCTGACCCCAAGTTCGCATGGCGTACAGGACTCGCAGCATCGACCGAATCTTCCACTGGCCCGCGCAGGCAGCCGCTGGTCTGATCGTCAGCGTTGTCATCGCCGAGTCTTTGCTCGCGCTAAGCCTGCTGTTCGGGGCTCAGGAGCATCTGCTGTGGGCCGTCACCCGACCAGCCGCTTCAGCCACGTCCGTTCCCGCCCAGCTGGCCGTCATCTGGTTGCTGGCGTCTTTAGCCGGTAGTTCACTGGCTGCAACACTGGGCGGCAACATGTCTGCTGGCCTGCCGGCCGGAGTGGTGCCGGCAGCATCGTTGGCCTTGATCGGATGGTATTTCCGCCAACCAACGAGCTTGATCAGCATCTTGATGGCCGGGCCACTGGTCGGCTGTGTGCTGGGAATTATCGGTGCGCGTACCCTTCGTCGCAGGGACGCGAAGACGGCTTCGACTCACAACGCTGAGATATAATTCGAAGTCTTTGCCACGCTATTTCCAGGGATTCATTACGTGTCTGAAGCTGACGATCGCATTTTCCTGAAACGATTCAGTCTGATCCTCGTCGCACTGGCGTTTTTCGCCATGATCATCATCGGGCTGTCCGTCGGGCTGCACGGAACCGTTGACAGAGAGGAATCCGCCGCACTGGAAGCAGGTCGGGCGCAGCGCTTGACGCCGGTGGCCGGCGTTTATGCGGGCGAAACAGGCCGAGCAGCCGCGATGGCCGCACGCGAGGCTGAAACGACCGAAGTCGCAGCCGCTTTTGGCGGCTCGCTCGATGGCGCCCTGATCTACGAACAGGCCTGTGCGACCTGCCATGAGGTGGGCGCCGCCGGAGCACCCGAAATGATCGCCAGCGCCTGGGTTGGGCGCGTGGAGAAGGGCACCGAGCAGTTGGTGGCCAACGCCATCAACGGTATCGGTGCAATGCCAGCACGCGGGGGCCGTAACGATCTGACCGACGAGCAGATCGAAGTATCGGTCACCTACATGCTCGACATGCTCGAGTGAACGCGGCCTAGACCGCTAAACGCAGCTGGAAAAGAGGCTGGCCGCTTCGGTTATCATGGCCACTCTCGCCCATCAGCGCATGATCACGGGGTCGATCAAGCATGCTGGATCCGAACGAGTTTCCCACAGAAACCACTGAAATGATGCTGACCGGCCCGGCCGGGAAGCTTGAGTGCCTGATTGATGTGCCGGAACCCGGTACGGAGCGTCCGGCCACGGCCGTGCTCTGCCATCCGCACCCGCAGCACGGCGGCACCCTGCGCAATAAGGTCGTCACGATCATGGATCGCTCGCTTCGGGAACTTGGCCTGGCCACGGTTCGCTTCAACTTCCGTGGCGTCAACGAAAGCGAAGGTGAATATGACAATGGCGAAGGTGAGACTGAAGACCTGCTGGCCGTGGTCGACTGGGTGCAAAAGACCCGGCCCGGCACCGATCTGTGGTTGGGCGGATTTTCTTTTGGCGCTTTCGTCGCACTGAAAGCCGCGCGCGATTTGCCGGTGCGCCAGTTGATCAGCATCGCACCACCCGTTGAGCGTTACGGCTTCGAAAAGCTGCTTCCACCCAATTGCCCATGGCTGGTGGTGCAAGGCGACGAGGATGACGTTGTTTCAGCCGACGCCGTATCGGCCTGGGCAGAAGGGCTGGATCAGGGCCCGGATCTGGTCATCATGGAAGGGGCCGGACATTTCTTCCATCGCCGCCTCATGGACTTGCGCGGCCTGATTAAGAACCACGTTCAATCCAACCTGCCAGTCTGATCCTCTTCTTGCATGTCCGACAGCAACTCCACCGGCCCGCTGGCGCGCTGGAAGTCACTGGTCGATGACGGAAAACTGAGCCCGGATGCCGACCAGCAACGAATTCTCGAACTGCTGGAGGATCTATTCGAGCGCCTCGTAGATGCTCGCCACGGCCTGATCCGCCGACTGCGTCGCAAACACCGTCAAATCGACGGCTTGTATCTGCATGGCGCAGTCGGACGCGGCAAAACACTCCTGATGGATCTCTTCGCCACCAGCCTTGAAGCCGCTCACGTGCCCGTTGAGCGTCTGCATTTCCATCGATTCATGGATCGCATTCATCGACAGCTCAAGGCTCTGGAAGGTCAGCGTGATCCGTTGAAAAAGATCGGGACCAGCATTTCTCGCGAGGTTCAGGTGCTGTGCTTCGATGAATTTCACGTCAGCGACATTGGCGATGCCATGTTGCTCGGCGAACTCTTGCAAAGCCTGTTTGATCGAGGCGTGACCCTGGTGGCGACATCCAACACGGCGCCGGATGACCTGTATGCCGATGGTTTACAGCGCGCCCGGTTTCTGCCGGCCATCGAAGCCATCAAAGCCAGCTGCGACGTCCAAACGCTCAACGCTGAAGATGACTACCGCCTGCGAGAGTTGTCACGACATCCGACCTGGCTCCAGCCGCAAGACGAGGCATGTCTGGCCGGGCTGGCCGGTGAGTTCGATGCACTCGCCGCCGGCAAACCCATCGCCGAAGGCTCGATCCGGCTGCGCGGGCGCGATGTGCCGATGAAACGCCGGGCCGGTTCAGTGATCTGGTTTGACTTCGACAGCCTTTGCCGGGGTCATCGGGCCAGCGCGGACTACATCGAACTCAGCCGCCGCTTCTCGACCCTGATCATTCAGGATGTCCCCACCATGGGCGAAAGCGACAACGACGCGGCCCGACGCTTCATCCATCTGGTCGACGAGTGTTACGACCGGGCCGTCAAACTGATCGTCGCCGCAACCTGCCCCATTGAGCAAACCTACACCGGTCAGCGCTTGAGCCCCAGCTTCGAGAGAACGGTCTCAAGACTGATTGAAATGCAAAGCCACGAGTATCTCGCCCTTCCGCATCGCCCCTAGATCCGATGGGCCGCTCAGCCGCCGCGCTTGTCCCGGCTGTTTTGAGACTGAGTAATCAGCGATTCGATGACGTGCTCGACGTAGGCATCGAAGGCCTGCTCACCCCGCTCCGGCACCAGTTCCTGAGCCTGCATCTGGAGGTAGCCCACGTAGGCTGAATAGACCAGCGTGGCGCGCTGGTGAGCAACCTGGGCCGTCAACCCCAACTGCTCAAACGCAGCGGTCAGGTACGCCACCCGACGCTCGGTGACGCGCTTGAGCACAGGTGCGATATGGCGGTCGTCCGGACAGCCGCACAGGGCCAGGTAGACGCGGTGAGTCAGGGTCTGTCGACTGGTTCGCCAGACAAAGCGAGCCAGACGCTCGGCCGGGTTCTCATCGGCGGCCAGAGAACGCTCGAGGTGGTCAGCGTCCTGCCGCTCCCAGCGCCTCAGCGCAGCGCAGAGTAGTTCGTCACGGCCCGGGAAGTGCCAGTAGAAGCTGCCCTTGGTGATCTGCAGCCGACGAGCCAACGGCTCCACAGCAAGCCCCGTGACCCCTTTCTCGGCAATCAGCGACAACGCCGCAATTTCCCAGTCCTCCGGGGTCAGTGGAGTGCGCTCGGCGGAGGTTTTTCTTGCAGCCAGGGCTTTGCTCATGGAATGATGTTAGCTGATCATTACGGCCCCTGGCGGACCGGCTTGAAAAACGTTCTCCGGTTCGCCACCAAAGAGCATTGACTCCTATGAAACCTAACCCCATACTGAAGCGTATGGAAGCAGTGCGTAAACTTCACAACGACATCCGCCGCCGTCAAATCTGGACCGATGACGGCATCCGTCTCCACCTTCGCTACTACGGCGATGACCGCGCTCCGTGCGTGCTGATGGCTCACGGTTTCGGCCAGACTCAGTACGCCTGGGAGGCGACCGGCTGGCAACTGGCTGCTGCCGGCTGGCAAGCCGTCAGCTACGATGCCCGGGGCCATGGCGAGAGCGATCGCGCGCCCAGCGGCGAATACGACTTTGAGCAGTTCGTCGAGGACTTCCGGCGCGTCTGCGACTCCCTGCCCAATACCCCGATCGTTATTGGTGCATCGATGGGTGCTCTCACCGGCCTGCTGGCTCATTCGGAGAAACCCAAAGTCGATCTCCGCGCCATGGTGCTGGTCGATATTGCCCCGCGCTGGGATGAACGGGGCGTATCCGCGATGCTGGCCTTCATGCGCCAGAATCCCGATGGCTTTGCCACTCTGGAAGAGGCCAAGGAAGCCATTCGGGCTTTTCTTCCGCATCGACGCCGGAATGCCCGCGCGACCAATCTGGACCGGAACCTCCGCCAGACTCAGGACGGTCGCTGGCACTGGCACTGGGACCCTGCGATGCTGGCGCTGGCAGAAAAGTCGTCGAACCTGCAGTCCCGCCTGCAGTCGGCCAGCCGGCGCCTGAAGATCCCCACGCTGTTGATCGATGGCGGCGTTAGCGAACTGATTGGTGCTGAGCATATTTCCGAGTTCAAGAAGCTGGCCCCGCACGCAGAGACGGTTGAGGTGCACGACGCAGCCCAACGAACCAGCGGTGATGCAAACGACCACTTTTTGTCTGCCATCACGCCGTTTCTACAGCGTCAGGCCGAGCAAGGAGACGATTCCTGATGACCACAATTCTGTTCCTCGTCAGTGTTCTGGCGGCTGTATTCATCTGCGCCTACCACAAGGTCAAGCCTCCGATCTGGACGGGCGCCATCGGGGCCGTCCTGCTCATCTTTACCCTGGCCGGACAGCCCGGCTGGCTGCTGCTGACCCTCTCGTGGCTGATCTTTGCCGCCATAGCGGTTCCGATGAATCACCTACCCTGGCGGCGCGAGTTGCTGACCCAGCCGGTCCTGAAAGCCTTTTCAGGGATGGTGCCGCAAATTTCAGAAACCGAGCAGATCGCCCTGGAGGCCGGAACGGTAGGCTTTGAGGGAGAACTTTTTACGGGCAGGCCGCGCTGGCAGCGCCTGATCAAGAATCCGCTGCACGAACTGACCACTGAAGAACAGGCATTCCTCGACGGACCGGTCGAAGAACTCTGCGACATGACCGACGAATGGGAGGTCAGCCACTACCGAGCTGATCTGCCGGAAGCAGTCTGGGACCATCTCAAGAAGAACCGCTTCTTCGGCATGATCATCCCGAAAGAATACGGCGGCCTCGGCTTCTCGGCCGTAGCCCACCGTGCCGTGCTGGAAAAGGTGGCCGGCGTCAGCTCAACGCTGGGCTCGGTGATCGCCGTTCCCAACTCACTGGGGCCGGCAGAACTGTTGCTGCATTACGGAACCAAAGAGCAGAAAGACCACTATCTGCCCAGGCTGGCCGACGGCCGTGAAATCCCGTGCTTCGGCCTGACGAGTACAACAGCAGGCTCGGATGCCACCTCGATTGCAGACCACGGCGTGGTCTGCAAGGGCAAATGGAAGGGCAAAGAAACCCTGGGCATTCGGCTGAACTTCGAGAAGCGCTACATTACGCTGGCACCCGTCGCCACCGTGGTCGGACTGGCGTTTCGGCTTTACGATCCGGATGGTCTGCTCGGTGAGACCGAAGATGTCGGCATTACCCTGGCGCTGCTTCCGCGCGATACCAAGGGTATGCAGATCGGCCGGCGCCACTTCCCGCTGAACAACCCGTTCCCCAACGGACCCATCATCGGCAAGGACGTGTTCATTCCACTGGACTACCTGCTTGGCGGCACCGAGTACGCCGGCCAGGGGTGGCGCATGCTGGTCGAATCACTGTCGGTCGGGCGCGCGATCTCGCTGCCTTCCTCGTCAACTGGCGGGGCCAAGACGGCCGCGCTGGCCACCGGCGCCTACGCCCGCATTCGCAAGCAGTTCAATATGCCGATCGGGCGCTTCGAGGGCGTCGAGGAAGCCCTGGCTCGGATCGGCGGCTATACCTATGCCATCAGTGCGCTGAGCCGCCAGACCGCCTCGGCGGTTGACGATGGCGAAAAGCCCTCGGTGCCCGGCGCGATTGCGAAGTACTGGGCGACCGAAATGAGCCGCGAGATCATCAAGGACGCCATGGATGTGCACGGCGGCAAGGGCATCATTCTGGGGCCTAAGAACTACCTGGGCCGCGGCTGGCAGGGTGCGCCGATCTGGATCACGGTAGAAGGCGCCAACATTCTGACCCGCTCGATGATGATCTTCGGGCAGGGCGCGATCCGCTGTCATCCGTTTGTGCTCAAGGAACTGGAAGCCCTGCAGATCGAGGATGAAGAAGAGCGCCTGAAGACATTTGATCGCTTGCTGTTCGGACACATCGGCCACAGCATGTCGTGTGCAGTGCGTTCGATGGTCCTGGGCGTTAGTGCTGGCCGTTTTGCCGCTGTTCCCGGTGATCGCAAGACCCGCAAGTACTACCGCAAGCTCAGCCGCTACTCGGCCTCGTTTGCCTTCCTGGCCGATATCGCCATGCTGACCTATGGCGGCAAACTCAAGCAGAAAGAAAAGATCTCGGCGCGTCTCGGTGATGCGCTGAGCCAGCTCTACATCTGCTCGGCAATGCTGCGCCGGTTCGAGCAGGAAGGCCGACCGGCCGCCGATCAGCCCATCATGGCCTGGGCATTTCACGATGCCATCTACAAGACGCAGAACGCTCTGGCGGGGGTCATCGATAACTATCCCTTCGCCTGGGTCCGTCCGTTTCTAAGACTGCTGGTCTTCCCGATTGGCCGCTCCGAGCGCACGCCGAATGACCGGCTTGGTCACAAGGTCGCAGCGCTGATGCTCTCACCGTCTGAGACCCGCGACCGCTTGACCCGGGGGATTTACACCTCCGACCGTACCGGTCACCCGATTGGTGTGATGGAAAAGCTGCTGCCGCAGGTGATTGCTGCCGAACCGGTCGAGCGCAAAGTGCTCAAGGCCATCAGGGCCGGCCAGATCAAGGCGTTGTCCTACGAGGAACAGGTCGAGCAGGCGCTTGAGCAAGGTGTTGTTTCAGCTCAGGATGCCGAACTGCTGCTCGATGTGCGCAAGCGAAGCCTGGAAGTGGTCTCGGTGGATGATTTCGAACATGCCGAATTGCAAGCCGGCCTGACCACCGCCGGTGACGCCGCACGCGGTGGACAGCAGAAAGCCGCTTGAGCTAAGCTTCAAACCGACTCCAGCCCTCCGATGGGTTGGAGTCTGACCAAGGAAAATGTGCAGGTGCCCCGCGTTGTCAGGACCGGGGTGAAACGGGAAACCGGTGAACAATCCGGTACTGCCCCCGCAACTGTGATCGACGTCGACCGGTAAAGGTTGATGAAATCCGACATTCACCACTCTGTTTAGACGGAGGAAGGGTCGGATTCAGACGGCTTCTCTGAGAAGGTGCTGTCTGTCGAGAGTCAGGAGACCGGCCTGTGCTTGATGAAACGACCGGGTTGCGGTGGGCGACTGGGGGTCATGCCTTCAGGCCGCTGCGTGCGCCCGATCGCTTTCTCCCTGCCTCGCTTTAAGCACCCGACCAATGCGCGGGTGAGCGCGAGGAGCCGCAAAGATGTCTGTAGTCCGTATTCCCGGCCTGATCATGGCCGCCGTTGTTTGTTTGAGTCCTCTGAGCGCGGTTGCTGACCAGCGGATCGATGGAACCATCGTGGTCACCGCGAACCGCGTGGACCAGCCGCTGGACAAAGCCCTGGCAAGAACCAGCGTCATCACGCGCGAAGAGATCGAGCTTTCGCAAGCCCCGGACCTGCTTGAACTGCTGCGCCAGCAAGCCGGCGTCGATATCGCGCGAACCGGCGGGGCGGGTGGCCAGACCAGCGTGTTCCTGCGCGGCTCCAACGCCAACCACGTGCTGGTGCTGATCGACGGCGTCCGCGCATCCGCGGCCGGCACGGGCGCCTTTGCCTGGGAACTGCTGGACGTCGGCCTGATTGAACGTATCGAAATTGTCCGCGGACCCCGCGCCGCCCGCTGGGGGTCGGATGCTATTGGTGGCGTGATCCAGATCTTTACCCGTCGGCCCGATCGATTGAGCCTGAGGGCGGGCTATGGCAGCCACGAAGACCTTAGCCTGGCGGCTGGCATTGGAGGCAAGCAGGCTGGTCTGCTGGTCGCCGGACGCCGCGTCGGCGGCTTTTCGGCTCAGAACGAGCGCGGTTTTGCTTTCGATCCGGACGATGATGGCTTTGAAGTCATGAGCGCCGCCGGTGGCGGTGCACATCGGCTCGGCAACGGCGTCCTCGACTGGACTGTGCGTCTGGTCGACGGGGAAGTCGAGTTTGATCAGGGGGTCTCGGACATCACCAACTATGCCGCTTCGCTGAACTACGAGCTTGATGTCAGCGGCAACTGGCACTGGTCAGGCAACGCCGCGCTGTACCGTGATCGGCTGGATACCTCCACGGCTTTCGGACGCAGCGAAAACATCACCCGCCGGATGCAGGCCGGCCTGCTGGGCGAGCGTAAATTCGGGCCCGGAAACCACTGGTTGCTGGGCGTGGACGCATGGAATGAGTCGGGCGTCGCACGCGGCAGCTGGTCGGACTCGCGCCACAACATCGGAGTCTGGACGGGGCTGGACGGCAGCTGGGAGAAGCTCGACTACGAAGCCAGCCTTCGCGCTGACCGGGACGCAACCTTCGGCAGCGCAGTGACGGGCAATCTGGCCGGTGGCTGGCGCCCGAGAGAGAACTGGCGTCTGTTCGCGTCGGTCGGGCGGGCTTTCCGGGCGCCCAATTTCAACCAGCTCTTCTCACCTGGATTTTTCGGTGCCTTCGCCGGCAATCCGGATCTTGATCCCGAGACTTCCATTTCGGGCGAGCTTGGCGCCGACTGGCATTTGAGCCCGTCGTCCAGCCTGACTCTGAGCCTGTTCCAGACCCGGATTGACGATCTGATCGACTTTGCCGGCGAGAACTTTCAGGCCATCAACATCCGCCGCGCCCAGATTCAGGGTGCAGAGCTTGTCTATCGACTCGACCTCGAGCGCTGGCGCGTGCAGGCTCAGATTACCCGGCAGGAAGCCGAAGACCGCGACAGCGGGCTGGACCTTCTGCGGCGTCCCGATGAAAAGGCGGCTGTGAGTCTCGACCATCGTTTTGCGGGCGGCCACTGGCTGGGGGTGGAACTGATCTATACCGGTCAGCGTTTTGATATCGGTCAGATGGAATTGCCTTCGTATACGCTGATCAACCTGCGTGGCGGCTGGCAGTTCAGTGAGTCTTGGGGTCTGGAAGGGCGAATCGAGAATGCCGCAGATCGGTTCTACGAGCCCGCTTCGGGTTTCAACGCCGCGGATCGATCAATCTTCGTGGCGCTGAACTTTGGCAGATAGTGCAGAGATGTTTGATGCCGGGCCCGCCGATGCCCGGCTGGTCAATCACAGACCTCAGAACATGCCCGTCTCAAGGCGGGCTGCTTCCGACATCATCGCGTGACTCCAGGGCGGGTCGAAGGTCAGGGCCACGTTGACCTCGACAATCGTAGGAACCAGCTGAATCCGATCCCGAACATCGGCGACCAGAATATCGCCCATGCCGCAGCCCGGGGCCGTCAGCGTCATGGCAACATCCACTCTGCGGTCTTCTTCGGTGATATGGCTCAACTCGCACTGGTAGATCAGACCCAGATCGACGATATTGATCGGAATTTCGGGATCGAAGATCGTGCGCAGCTGTGACCAGACCAGATCTTCCACATCCTTGTCGCTGGCATTGTCAGGCAGAGTCGGACGAGGTGGCGGCTCACGGCCGATGGCATCGGCATCGTCACCGGCGAGCCGGAACAGGCGTCCATCGACATAGATCGTAAAGCTGCCGCCCAGCGACTGGGTGATGTAGCCGGTCGTGCCGCTTGGCAACTCAACAGCCACACCCTCGGGGACCATGATGACCTCACAGTCGCGCTCAAATCGTGCCGGAGTGTAGTTGTTGCTGAACATATCGACTCAAATCCGAATAAAGCAGGCCAATAAAACAGGATCGAATTGGTACCTATTATAGCGGTCGGACTCGGATCGGGATCAAGGACCGGCTTCATCCGGGCTCAAGCCCAGCGCTACTTCCGAGGCTTGTCGCGTCAACGGGTGATAACCCGCTTTAGCCCTTTCGTACACCTCGATCGCCAGCGGTCTGCCCCACTCTGTTCCGGCCAGGGCGGCGTAGAGAGGCCGAGTGAATTTGTTGCGCCCCACCTCGATCAGAAATTGTTCCAGCCTTCGGACTCCAGGCTCATAGCGCGCTTCAATCGACCGCATCAGCCACAGAAACAGGATTTCGTAGTTCTGTTCTTCGGACAGTCCGAACCGTTCATCCAGCAAAGCCATGGTGTCAGGGTCCAGCGAGCCTTCCAGCCCGCTCAGAAAATGTCGCCACTGGTGGACCGACCAATCGTCTACGGGCAGTTCGGCCAGGCGGGTCTCTCCGGCCTGCCAGGCCATTCTTGCCGCATCAACGTTGATAAAGGCATCTGACTGGGGCTCGACTGCCAGCGCAGAGGCCGGCAAACCGGGCTCGTACAGCCATTCGTCGATTTCGGCCATGCTCAGCTTGTCCGGGTGGGAAGCCACCAGATGCTCCTCGACGTAGGAGCGGAAGTCTTCGGAGTCGATCGACTGAAACGCAAAATGGTCGAAATAGGCGCGCAGGAAATCATCAAACGCCTCACGACCAACCCGGTGCTCCAGCCACTCCACGAAAAAACCACCCATCACGTAGGGCACCAGCATGAATGCCTGCTCGGGATCACGATCCGAGAGATCACGCACCAGCTGACTGTCGCGCGACTCCAACGTTGCCAGCGTGGTTTGCAAATCGTCCCAGGACAGTTTTGCCAACTGATCCCGAATCTCTGTGCCATACAAGGCCTCCATGATCCGGGCTTCGAAGTAAACGGTGAACCCCTCGTTCAGCCAAAGATCGCGCCAGGCTGCATTGGTCACCAGATTGCCCGACCAGGAGTGGGCCAGTTCATGCGCTACCAGGGCCAAAAGACTGCCGTCTCCGGCAATGATCGTTGGAGTAATGTAGGACAAACGAGGATTCTCCATACCGCCAAACGGGAAGCTGGGCGGCAGCACCAGAAGATCGTAACGACCCCAGCGATATTCTCCGTAGAGGTTCTCGCCAATCTCCAGCATCTCTTCAAGCACGCCAAACTCGGCTGCGGCGCGATCAATCCATTGCGGCTCGGCATAGACGCCGGTGCGCGGGCCGGTCTCGGCGAAGACCAGATCACCAATTGCGATGGCCATCAGATAGGAGGGAACCGGCTGCGGCATGGTGAAGCTGTATTCACCAGTATCGCTTCGCTCGAAGGCATTGCCGTCTGCGCCCATGACCACCATCAGGTCGCTCGGGGCCCGCACCGTGGCCTCAAAGGTATAGCGCACGGCCGGCGTGTCTTGCAGCGGCACCCAGGTTCGGGCGTAGTGCGGCTGGCTTTGGGAAAACATGAAGGGCTTGCCGGATGAGGTTTGCTGTGCATTCAGCCATTGCAGACCAAAGGCATCCGGTGACGTTGTGTAGTCAATCCTTACCTGCTCGATGCCGGCCGGCAGTGCAATGACCAGCGGGCGGCCCAGATGCCCATGGTCGGCACCATAACGCCAGGAGACTGGCAGAAATTGGCCATCGGACTGAATGGCATTGATATCCCGGATATCCAGATCGCGGGTATCGAGCACCAGACGCTGAAAGCCGGGCTCGGGCCGCTCCAGGTCGAGAACGACATGGCCGCTCAAGGTGCGCGCATTCAGATCTGCATCAAGATCCAGGCGAAGATGCGAAATCCGGACTTTCTCGTACTCCGCAAAGCTATGCGGATCCGTGCCCGTATCCACCTGGAGCGCCGGTGGTGCCGTCAGCGCTGGAGGCGCCCCGTCCTGTCCGCAGGCCGTCAACATGAGTGCCAAAACGACAACCAGGATCGCGCGAAACCGATACCCCATAGCGTTCATCCTCTTTGGTCTAACCCGTTCAGGCCGTTCAAATCACGGGCGATCGTCGTCTACAGCGCCCCATCACCCTCTTCCTGGGTTCGGATTCGAACCGCGCGCTCAATGGTGGAGACAAAGATTTTGCCATCACCGATTCGACCCGAGGCCGCAGTTTCAACAATGGTCTCAACGACCCGGTCGGCCTGCTCATCAGGCACGACAATCTCCAGCTTGAGCTTGGGCAGGAAATCGACCACGTACTCAGCACCCCGGTAGAGCTCCGTATGCCCTTTCTGACGCCCAAAGCCTTTGACCTCGCTGACGGTCATGCCGGTGATCCCGACCTCCCCGAGCGCATCGCGGACATCGTCAAGCTTGAAGGGTTTGATGATGGCGGTAATCATTTTCATGGTGTCACCCGGATCTCACTGGATGGAAAGACCCCATAGTAAACTGCACGACAACGCAAAATGGCTCCCAAGAGCGCTTAGGGCTGTTCCGGTCAGGTGCATTCGCTGAAGGCCTCGCCACGCGTCGAACTGAAGCGAATCCGCCTGACCGGAACAGCCCGGCCCGATCCAAACTCATTAACTGAGGAAGCATAAGATGCGCCCCGACTTCCAGACCATCGATGAAATCACCCGCCGGCTCGCCGAATCTGTGCCCGGCGAACTGAAGACTGCCCGCAGCGAGTTGGAGCGCCAGTTCAAAAGTGTTCTGGAGAATGCTTTCAGCCGCCTCGATCTGGTCACGCGAGAGGAGTTCGAGATTCAGAAAAAAGTCCTTCGACGAACTCGAGAAAAACTGGACCACCTGGAAAAACTGCTCAACGAAAAAGAGCGGCAGCCCACCGCTGACTAGGCTTCAGCCTTCGAGTCTGCAAGAAGGCAGGTCAAGTCAGACGGACTGCCGCACGCAGGTCAGCTTTTTCGCCCAAAATTGCTGTGTTCATTATGCTTCTGGCTTTGCTTCACGCTGTAAAGCTGCCAGGCGCCCACCCCGAGGGCGGTTCCCAAGGTGAACATGGCGAGATAAAAAATATGGCTTGCGTCAAACATCTTTTATCCATTCGTTCGAATGAGCGTTCACCTTATCGTCAGAGGCTCAGCGAATATGAAGGTCGGAGTCACGGGTTGTTCACGAAGCCTTGATCACCCCAAACTGTTCAAGGGAATCTCAACAAGATCAGCGTTGCTTGTATTGCGTCGGGCAATAGCCCCGCGAGACCCCCTTGGCACGCAGACGCCGGTGCTTGGTCTTGCGACCGCTGACCCGCTTGCGCCAGAGACGAAAACTGCCTGGCTTCAATTCTTTGCGCATCAGCGCAATCACGTCTTTTTCGGCAAGCCCGTAGGCTGAAGCGATGGCTTCAAACGGCGTGCGATCCTCCCAGGCCATTTCGATGACGCGTGACCGGTCGGCTCCATTGAGCGGGTTGTTGTCATGATCAGACATCCCCGAATCCTAGCCTGAGGACATCGGGATACTGCAAACTCACTTTTCCTGGCTAGCACCGCACCCGCCCGGCCGAGAACCAGAAAACCCAAACATTTGTGCCCGCGATATTTCTTAAATGTGAGGAAAGCCCAGCCACCAATCGGGGCTGAGCGAAAGACAGCTGCTCTGATTGAGACAAGCCATCATGTGAGAGGAGATGTCTGCTTACTCAGCCAGGCACAATCACGTTCAGACCGCTCACGCGTCGAAACGCACGGTCGCCGGTCAACATGACGTGTTCGTCACCAAGCTGGAGACAACAGGCTGCTTGCAGCGCATCGGGCGTGCGCAGGCCATGGCGGGTGCGGACGGCCGCGGCGAGCTCGACCACCTCACGCGTCAATTCGACCCAAACCAGATCGGGGTGACCAAAGAACGCGTCGTAGCGGTGCAGCGTACCCGCATCGTTGCATTTCATCGGACCAACCCGGCATTCCAGCCACGACAAGCGGCTCAGGGCCGCGCGTGATTCGGGGTGACGATCCTGCAAACTTTTGAGTGCAGCATGAACTTTTTCGGCGAAGGGCCGCTGGCCTTCAATGAGATAGATCAGCGCACTGGCGTCGAAAAAGATGATCACCAGTCGCGCTCAGCCGACAGTGCTGCGTCGATATCCTCCCTGGTGCGCGTGCCTCGGGCAGACTGCGAAAGCAGCCATTGCACGGCCGACAGGCCGGGAACAGAATCGGGCTGCTGCCCGGAAAGACGGCGATATTCGGCCTCCGAGATAACCACCGCCGCAGGCTTATTGCGCTTGACGATATGAACCGGGCCGTAAGTCAGCCTATCCTCGATTGCCGCCACACCCCGACGCTTCAACTCGGCTGCAGTGAGCGTGTTCTCCATGATCTGCTTCCGAATGTACTAAAAAGATACTTTATTGTACTGAACTCGGTACTTTTTAACTAGCGCCGCACCCGCCCGGCCAGCCACACGGCCAGCACGATGATTGTCCCGCCGACGATCAGCCGCGGCCAGTCGGCATCGCGGTTCCAGATTGCCACGTTGACCAGGATGCCGGCGGGGATCAGCAGGTTGTTCATCGCCGCCAGCTGGCCCGTATTGACCTGGCGCGCACCGATATTCCAACCTAGGTAACCCAAACCCGAGGCGCCCAACCCCAGCCACAGCAGCACACCCCATTGCACCGGCGTTGCCGGCAGCCGGGACAGGTCACCAAAGAGGACGAGCGCCAGCCCTGAGACCAGCACCCCGCCGAGGAAGAAAAAACCGAACACCTGGACCTGCGACATCGCCGGCGGCAGCGCGGTGCGCTTGTACCAGACCTGGCCGAAGGCAAAGCACAGGTTGGCCGCCTGGATCAGCACGAAGCCGGTCACCACATCGCTGCCGACCCCGGCAAAGCGGATCACCACCGCGCCGGCCACCGCCAGTGCCGCGGCCAGCCACCAGGCCGCCGGCAGTTTGCGCCGGCCGATGAAGCGCTCATCGATCAGGGTCACGTACAGGGGAGTCAGAGTCGTAAAAAGCAGCAGTGCCGGCACGCTCAGGTGCCCAAAAGCATGAAACAGAAACAGGTACATCAGCCCGATCTGCACCGCCCCGATCCCGACCAGGCGCAGCGCCAGACCAAGACCCGGCCGCGCCCGGGCCAGCAGCGGCAGGAACAACAACAAGGCCAGCGCGGTACGGATAAACACCGAGACGTAATCATCGACCTGACCCGAGAGATAGACGCCAATCAGCGAAAAGCTGAAGGCCCAGACCAGGGTGACAAGCAACAGCAGTGACATTCAGCGTTTGTGGCGGGTACAGAGGGCCTGTCAGCATACTGCCAGCTACAGGATTTTCCTACCCAAACACGGGGCATCTTGCTGTTTCCGGCGCATCCGCCCCCGTCCATGATCCCCTAAACCTCAGCGCACACGGCAAACCATGGGACTGGCAACGATTTTCTCTCGCGCCCAGATTGGCATTGATGCTCCCGAGATCATGGTGGAGGTCCACCTTGGCCCCGGCCTGCCCGGCTTCGGCATCGTCGGCTTGCCCGAAACCGCGGTGCGCGAGAGCAAAGATCGGGTGCGTGCCGCCCTCGACAACGCGGGATTTCGCAAGCCACAGTGGAAAACGACCGTTTCGCTGGCACCAGCCGACCTCCCGAAGGAAGGCGCTCGGTTCGATCTACCCATCGCCCTGGGTGTGCTCGCCGCCTCCGGCCAGATTGATTGCGATTCCCTGTCCAGCTGGGAATTTCTGGGTGAACTCGCCCTGGACGGCAGCCTTCGCGGGGTTCGTGGTTGTCTGCCGGCCATCCTGCAGGCCCGGCGCTGCACACGCCGGCTCGTTCTGCCGGCCGCCAACGCTCAGGAGGCCAGTCTGGTCACAGGCGCCGAGGTCTATCTGGCCAACCATCTAACTGACGTCGTTGCCGCCCTCAACGGCACGGCTGAGATGTCGCGACCCCAGCCGCTGAAAACCACGACCCAAGGCGAGACGCTCGATCTGGTCGACGTGGTCGGTCAGCACCGTGCTCGAAGAGCTTTGGAGATCTGCGCAGCGGGATCTCACAATTTGCTTTTTCTCGGTCCACCGGGCACGGGCAAGACCCTGCTTGCTTCACGTCTGCCCGGCATTCTGCCACCCATGTCCGAAGAAGAAGCCCTGGAGTCCGCAGCCGTTGCATCCATATCCGGACAGGGCATTGACCCGGCGCGCTGGCGGCAGCGGCCATTTCGCAGCCCCCACCACACCGCCTCCGGCGTTGCTTTGGTCGGCGGGGGATCGAAGCCCCGTCCCGGCGAGATTTCGCTGGCCCATTGCGGCGTCCTATTTCTAGACGAACTGCCGGAGTTCAGCCGCCATGTTCTGGAGGTTCTGCGCGAGCCCATGGAGTCTGGGCGAATCGTGATTTCGCGGGCTGCCGTTCAGGCTGAATTTCCTTCACGATTCCAGTTGGTAGCAGCAATGAATCCATGCCCCTGCGGGTATGCCGGTGACCCGTCAGGTCGCTGCAGTTGTACGCCGGACCAGACTCGCCGCTACCGCGATCGTATTTCAGGGCCCCTTCTGGATCGCATTGACCTGCACGTCGAAGTACCGCGACAGTCGCTGAACGGACAGGCACCTGGCGAAACCTCGGCCGAAGTCCGCAAGCGGGTGCTCGCCGCCCGGACTCGTCAGGCAAAACGTGGCCAGATCAACGCACGATTGGATATTTCGGGGATCCGCGAGCACTGTGCCCTATCGTCCAAGCTGAGTGCGTTTCTCGAAGCAGCCTGCGAAAGGCTCCGGTTGTCGGCGCGGGCGCATCATCGCATTCTCAGGGTCGCCAGAACCATCGCCGATCTGGACGACTCCAACGAGATCGACACCAGCCATTTAAGCGAGGCCATGGCCTACCGCCAGCTGGATCGGCAGCATAAGGCTTTCTGACTTTTTGCCGCATTGAAGACAATCCCACGATCCCGCGTTAGGATGCTGATCTTGGGATCGATTGCGTGACTGACTTTGCTGGTTCGCCTCATTCTTGCCTTCATCTGCACGGCGACTGCCTTAACCGCGGTCGCCAGGCCCGTTGTCACGGAGATTGAGGGCGTTGATGGCGCGGTGCTGGCGAACGTCAGGGCACATCTGTCCCTGGTTCAAGCCGAGACGCTGGAGGACATCTCGGTCTGGCGGATGCGACAAATGGCTTCCGAGGCGCGTGCTGAGGTCTCCCAAGCGCTTGAGCCTTTTGGATTCTACCGTCCAAGCATCGAAGTTCGGCTGACCGAACCCGACGGTGAGACTCTTCCCTGGCGGGCCTTTATTGGTATCGAACCCGGTACCCCAGTCACCATCGGGGAGCTTGATCTGCGCTTGAGTGGCGCTGGATCGGAAAATCCGGATTTGCTCCAGTGGAAAAATGAATGGCCACTCACCGAAGGCGAGGTCCTTAATCACGCCCTATGGGAAGCGTCATGGCGTCAAGCCACCAAGATCGCCGAAGATTTAGGTTACTTCGAGTATGACTTTCTCCGGCGGCAGGTCGAGGTGGACCGAAACCAAAACCAGGCAGATGTTGAGCTTCACCTAGATACCGGTCCGCGCTACCGCTTTTCAGGCTACACCGCCGAGCCCATCGAATTTACCGATCGTCTGCTCGACCGGCTAACCATCATCGAGACCAACGAGCCTTACAGCCGTCAGCGCGTTGACGAGCAACGCGAGATTCTCACACGGGCAGGGTTGTTCGATCGTATCGTGGTCGAACAGCAGCGCAACGCCGAAGACGATACGGTCAACCTTCACTACCGCCTGCAGGCCAGACCACGGGACTCTTACCGGGCGACTCTGGGTTTCGGGACCGATACCGGTATCAGAGCCCAGCTGGGATGGACGCGGCATTATCTGTCGTCGAAGGGCAACCGTCTGGATTCCGGGCTGGGTTTTCAGCAGGCTGACAGCGAATACATCTTACGAAGCGAATACCTCCATCCGCGCGGCGATGGGCCAGGCAGTTTCCTGACAAGCGGCGCTGTTCTGAACAGCCAGCAAGACGACTTCCGGTTTGCCGATGAAAATCAGAGTGAGCCTGTGTTCGAGTCTTTCGAGGGCCGCCGAGAACAGGTTGAACTCTGGCTGGGTCGGCTGGAAGACCGCTTGTTCTGGCGTCAGCGATTTCAAAGCATCGAGGAGAGACTGTTCATCACCTTCCTCAACGAGTCTTTCGATGCATTCAGGGAAGCCAGCCTCTCTCCGGATAACGAAGGTCTGCTGCAGGGCAACCCGGACCTGCGTCAGTATCTCCAGACTGACACCAACACGCTCTCGCTCGGTGCAACCTGGCGTCTGCCCAACATCGTCGGCACGGGATTTCAGACCCGGGGCTATGTCGCGGAAGCCAGATTGCTTGGCACGCACGAGTCGATGGGGTCTGACGTCAGCTTTGCGCAAGCCTGGGTCAGCGGTCGTACGCACATGATTTTTGCCGACCGGCACAAACTGCTGCTGTCGGCCGAACTGGGCTACACCGAAGCCGATACTCAGACCCTGCGCCTGGATTTTGATGATCGCACACTGGATCTGTCGATTACCGAGTTGCCCGAACGCTACCGGTTCAAGACCGGTGGTGATCGCAGCGTGCGGGGATACGGGTTCGAAGCGCTGAGCACCAACCGCAACGGTGCCAACCATATCTTTGCCGCTTCGGCCGAGTACGAATTCAGGCTTGGACAGAACTGGTCACTGGCTGCCTTTTATGACGTTGGCAACGCATTTAACGAGTGGAAGAATCCTGAGCTCAAGCGCGGGATGGGAGCCGGCTTTCGCTGGTACACATTGATCGGCCCGATCCAGCTCGATTTCGCGCAGGCACTCGACGATGCCGGGAAGCCATGGCGAATCCACTTCACCATCGGAACTCGACTGCTTTGAAGAAAATTCTCATCATCATCGCTGCGTGTCTGGTGTTGCTGGCCGGGTTCCTGGCCTCCGGGTGGTGGTGGCTAACGGCCACGCAACCCGGTGCAAAATGGACGCTCAACCGCGCAGCAGGCGCTCTGCAGACGCTGGAATGGGAGTCCCTGGAAGGCGATCTTCGAAGCGGTCTGGTCGTGCGCGGCCTCGAGCTTAGCCAAGCCGGAACAAACGTGCGGCTGGCCGAGGTTGAACTGTCTGTTCGCGTTAGCCTTCCGCCGGGCGCTGCCGTCGACGTGGATTGGCTGAGAATCAAGGACGGACAGATTCAACTGCCGCCACCCGCTGAACAGGCAGTCAGCGATGAGCCACTGGCGCTGCCGGACCTGAGCAGCCCGATCCCGGTCCGGATTCATGAGTTCGCACTCGACAACATTTCCATACAGCCGTCAGCCCAGGAAGAGCCTCCGATCGAGATCAATCGGGTGCGTCTGATTGCGACGATCGACGATCGACTCACGGTCCAGACGCTGGACGTCGAGTTGCCGGATCTGACCGCCAGTGCGAGCGGCACCTTGGCACTGAGCCATCCATTTCAGTCCGAACTTTCGTTCAGCGCAAGCGCGCGGTTCGAGAACGGTATTGAGTACATTCTGGCCGCTGACCTGAACGGCGATCTTCAGACCATGTCGATCGATCTGGCGCTCTCAGGTCCAGGCGAGGTTACCGGGATCGTCGAAGTCGCCGATCCGCTCCGCAATCTGGATGTAGACGCCTCACTGGCGGGACATCTGGGCGGCTGGCCTGATCTTGATATTGGCGTTGACGGTATCGAGATCGACGTCAAAGGCAGCCCGCAGGCCTGGCAGCTGGTTCTGGGGGGGCGCCTTATCGGAACCGGGATTCCCGAGAATCAGTGGCGCTTTGATTTAAGCGGTGATCTAGAGCGCATTCAGATTCGTCAGGGTCAGATCAATACGCTGGGCGGTGAAGTGAGCCTGAATGGAGACGTCGATCTGGTGGCAGGGCCTGAAGCATCGATCCAGTTGAGCGCCTCAGACATCAATCCGTCTGAATTCGTGCCGGACTGGCCCGACGCAGCAAGGCTGTCTGGCCGAATGGATCTGGCTGCAAGCCCCACGCGAGTTGCGGTGAATAACCTGGATCTAAGCGCCCCACCGACAACTCTTTCTCTGTCAGGCAGCGGTCATTGGCTGCTGGAAGAAGAGGCGCTGAGCCTGAGCCTGGACTGGCGTGATCTGACCTGGCCCCCAAAACTGGATGACGCCGAAGTCCTGTTTGAAAGCCGCTCCGGCTCACTCCGGATGAGCGGCCCCATCAGTGACTGGCGGTTGGAGCTCGACAGCTGGCTCAAGCTGCTCGACCAGCCTGAGATCGAACTTGGAGTTCGCGCCGGCGGAGACCAAGATACCGCTCGCATCGAACAACTGATTGCCGAGGCCGGTGCCGCTGGACGTGTCGAAGCCACTGGCGATGTCCGACTTCAGCCAGAGCCCGCCGCAAACCTGGCGCTGCTCGTGAGCGACCTCGACACCGGTCGCTTCCTCTCCGAACTGCCGGGACGGGTCAATGCCGATCTAGAACTGTCTGTGATTGCTCCGGAAACTATCGGTATCAACGTTCGCTCTCTGGCCGGTCAGCTTCGTAACCAGCCCCTCTCCGGACAAGGGAAGATTGCCTTCAAACGCGACCAACCGGAAGCAGGGAATCTGGCTCTGGCACTGGGCGACAACGGGTTATCGCTGAGCAGCACGAACGGCCGGGTCTGGGATCTGGACTTGACGGCCAGCGCACTGCATCAGCTCGCACCATCACTCAACGGGCAGCTTGATCTCAACGGGCAGATTGACCTCGAAGAAGGCAACGCACGATGGCAAGCGGCGCTGGAAAACGCGGGCTTTGGCGAGATTTTTCTGCGGCAGGCAACCATCGAGTCAGATATGGAATGGCGCGACGAAAGGCCCGGCGGCCAGATCGTTATCGCCGCCACCGATCTGGATCTGAATCCGTGGGATCGGATCGAGCAACTCGAGTTCACCCTTCAGGGCCACTGTGACGACCATCAGGGGCAACTCAATCTGGTTTCCCAGCGCGGCAACCTTGACGTCGGGCTGAACGGCGCACTGAACAGCTGCGTGCTGACCGAAATGAACGCCTGGGCCGGCCGTCTGTCCCGGCTCTATCTGGCCAATACCATTGCCGGCGACTGGTCGCTGGACGAGGCGCTGGAAGTCGCCATTTCACGTGAAAACATCCGGACCGGCAGTGCCTGTCTGGTTGAAACCGCTAAGCGCGAAGGCAAACTCTGTCTGAACCGCCTGGAGATGGGCGATGGAGGACAGATCGAACTGGCCATCGTGCAGATGCCGATGGATCTGCTGCTGGTTCCGCTCGACCCCATAGTGACCCTCACGACCCCGCTTTCAGGTCAGGTTCAGGCCGGCTGGACGACCACGGGTGGACTGAAAAACCTAAGCGGCGAGTTCAATCTTGGCCCCGGTGTCCTGCAACCTCTGGGCGCTGATACCAGTCTGCTGGGCATTGACAGCGTTCGGCTTGCTTTTCAGCCCGAAGCCGAATCGATGAAAGTGTCACTGGAGGCCCTTCTGGAAGGCAACAGCAGCATCAATGGCGAGGCACGTCTGCTGGACCTCAATGACTTCAGCTCGTCAACTCTGGACGCCACAGTCCGCCTCAACCTCCCGGACATCGGGGTCTTCAATCGCCTGGTAACCGATCTGGACGAACTGGGTGGACGACTCAACAGTGAGGCTCGCCTGAGTGGTTCTCTGCTCGCACCGGAACTGGATGGCCGGGTCACGCTGAGTGAAGGCCTCATCGTCAACGCACCACTCGGACTTCGAGTGGAGAACATTGATCTCACCGTTGAGGGCACGGAGACCAGTGCCGATCTCTCCGGCAGCATGAGGAGCGGCGATGGAACAGCGACCGTGCTGGGGCGTCTTGAGTTGATTGAGGGCCAATGGGCCATCGACGCACAGCTCAGCGGAGAACAGTTTGACTTTGCCAACGTGGACTGGCTCAAACTCAGAGCCAGCCCTGAACTGCACGTACAGCGATCAGGTAGCGGCCTGACAACCATCGATGGCGATATCCGAGTGGATCACCTGCGAGCCGGCGTGCCGCCGGGAGCCGCCGAGCGGGTCACGACCTCGGATGATGTCCGGGTCCGCGGCGAAGTCGACGAACAAGACGAGAACACAGGCGTGGCCAATCAGCTCATAGGCCGTCTGGGCTTGGATCTGGGGAACGACGCGCGCCTTTCAGCCATGGGCATGCAGGCTGCTCTGGCCGGCGGGTTGGAGTTGAACTGGGATGGACAGCGCATCGAACCCGTCGCGAGCGGCATCATCACCATCCCGGAAGGTTCCTACCGTGCCTACGGCCAGAACCTTGAAATTGAGGATGGTGAGATCATCTTCACCGGGCACGCCGTCGACAATCCCAGACTGGACATCGAGGCCATTCGGGAGATTTTCGGCGATCCGCTGGTGGAAGCCGCTGGGGTACGCATCCGTGGAAACGCTCAGACGCCGAATATCAATCTGTTCACCGATCCGCCAACCAGCGAGGAGAAAGCGCTGGCCTACGTGGTCACCGGCGCCAATTTCGACCACGCCAGTGGGCAGGCCGCCGTCAATATCGGCTTCTACCTGCTACCGAAGCTTTTCGTCAGCTATGGCATCGGTTTGTTCGAAGCCGGTAATGTGCTGTCCGGGCGCTATGAGCTGTCGCGTCGATGGGGCGTTCGCGTTGTCTCAGGTGAACGCGATACCGGCGTGGACTTAAGCTACGCCATCGACCGCTGATTCACTCAGCAGGCCCATACGCATAGTCACCGCCCCGCTTGAGTGCCTTGCGGTAGGCGTCTCTAGCCTGAAACCGCTGCACGTAGGCCACGATGGCTGGATAGGCGTCGTCAATGGTTCCGCGTGCCAGGGCCGCTTCCAGCGGAAAGCTCATCTGGATATCGGCGGCCGATATGTCACTTCCCGCAAACCATTCGTGATCTGCCAGATATTGATCGACGTAGCTGAAGTGGGTCTTGATCTGCTGGTTGATGAATGCCTTGTCAACCTCATCAGCAATCTTGCGCAGGACAGGCTTGACGAAGAACGGCACTGGGCCATTACGCAGCTTGTCAAAGACCAGCTTCAACAATAATGGTGGCATCATCGACGCTTCGGCGTAGTGCATCCAGTAGGCAAACCGCCAGTAAGCGCTGTCATCCGGACGCGGCGCCCATCTTTCATCGCCGTAGGTTCGGGCCAGATACTCAATGATGACGCCGGACTCGGCATAGGTCTGGCCCTGATCGGTAATGACGGGCGCCTTGCCCAACGGGTGCACCTTTCGCAGCGCCTCAGGCGCCAGCGCTGTTTTCGGATCCCGCGCGTAGCGCTTGACCCGATAGTCCACGCCCAGTTCCTCGAGAATCCACAGAATCCGCTGGGACCGCGAGTCCTCGAGATGATGAACAACAACCATGACCTGACTCCTTTTACTCTGTTGATTCAACGCGTGCGCGCATGCTGAGGTGACGCGCTCAATGTTTGCGAAAGGCGCGCGAAAGCACCAAACTATAGCCATGATGCCCGTTGAACGTCGATCTTTGCAGAAAAGAAAAGCTGCGGCTGTTGTTGTTTTGTGTGTGATCCTGATTAACGGATGTGGCAGCGACGAGCAGCCAATGTCAGAGACCCATTCAGACGCCGACCCAAGGACGAGCTTGATCGCGCTGGCAAAAGCCGATCTGGCCGACCGCTTCGCTCTGAGCGTGGCCAGCATCGATCTCAAGCAGTTCAAAGCGGTGACCTGGCGCGACGGCTCGCTGGGCTGTCCGGCTCCGGACGGGAGCTACACTCAGGCATTGGTGGAGGGCTACAGGCTGGTTTTGCGTCACGGCGAAATCGACTACCACTACCATGCTAGTGCCACTGGCGAGCCCTTTCTGTGTCCCGAAGAGCGTCGGCGCGAACCCTTGAAGGCAGACTCCGCCCAACTTTGACGACATTGTCTTGGCAGTCGCCGCTTAATCTGGGCGCATGAAACCCTTTCTGACCCACTCCACCAAAGCCTGTCTTGGAATCTTGCTGGCCTTGGTCTTGCTGACCGGCTGCACCTCCAAGATTGCTTACAACAATGTGGACTGGCTGGCGGTCCGCTGGGTGGATCGTCAGATCGACCTGGATCGTGATCAGCGTCAACTGGTTAGCCAACATGTTTCCGAGCAACAGCAATGGCATTGCGCAACGCAACTCCACGCCTACGAAGGCTGGCTGGAGCAGGTTCGACTTGATCTGCTGTCAAATCGAATCGATCGGGATCAGTTGATTCTTTACGGTGACGAGATGGCCGCGTTCGCGCGCAGCCTGTCAGGACGCCTGGCTCCAATGCTGGTCGACCTGGCCGCCTCCCTGGACGATCAACAGGTCGAGTCCGCGCTTGCAGAACTTGATGAACGGATAGAAAAGCTGCGCGAGGAGATCGACGCCCGCTCACCGGAACAATGGGCGATCGACCGGTATGAAGGGATGCAACGTCGCCTGAAACGGCTGATGGGCTCACTCAATCCGGACCAGCAGGAACGTCTCGAACGGTGGGCCGAAGAGCTGCAGCCTACGCATCAACATCAGCTGGTCCAGCGAATTTACTGGCGAGATCGGATCGAACAGGCACTCAAGCGTCGTGACAACCTTCAGTTTCTGACCAGCGAAATTAATGCCCTGCTTGACCCAGCTGCCGTCTGGCCAGAGCCTTACCAGCAAGCCATGGAGACCAATCGAGCGCTGACTCTGAATGCGCTAACTGATTTGGTCGAACTCGTAGAGCCTGAGCAGATGTCCCGGATTTCGGCCAGACTGTCACGCCTGAAAAGTGATGTTCAGCGCCTCAGTTGTGAAGGAGAGGCCACTGAGGAGCTGCTCGCATCGGTACCTTCAGCCGGAGGCGTTGGCACCACCACCCGTTAGGAGCATCTTCATGCCCGCTTCCAGCGCCGACATGCGCTCTTCCAGCGCGGAGACGCGTCCTTCAAGCTGCTCGGCGCCTTCACTGTCCAGAGGCTCTTTCTCATCAGAAGAGACGCCGAAGTTGGCGGCTGTTTCCACCCGTTTGGTCAAGGTATGGGTGTAGCGATCCTCGCGCTGCCCGGGACCGCGGGGAACCAGAATCGCCAACGGTGGATCCCGATGCATCAGCCTTTCGAGGTTGTAGTGCACCTCATCAAGATCTTCGAAGGCGTGCAGACGTTCCGACCTCGACAATAATTCGCCCGTGGTCTGCGGGCCCCGAAGCAAGAGCAACCCAACCAGGGCAAGCTGAGCAGGCGTAACGGAAAGGGAATCTTCGGCTGTATGCGCGTATCGAGTCGCACGGGCGCCAAACTCGCTCCTGACCAGACCCCGCTGCTCCAGCTGACGCAGCGCCTGCCCCACTCGGCCCGGATCGAGCTTCATGACGGGGTGGCGACTGGTTTTCTGGTTTGCCGCGGTTACACAAGCATTCTGAGTCAGTGGGTACGACTCAGGTGTGGTCGACTCTTTTTCAATCAAACAGCCCAGAACACGGGCTTCTTCCGCGCTGAGCGGCGGATCGATCGAAACCTGTTCGATGGTGATGTGAGACTGAGACATATTGACGGAGCGGCCTGGATTTCGGTGAATTGTGATTCACCAGTGTAGGCGTCACGTCGACGTCAAGAATGGACCTAGATCAAAAAACCCCGCTCGAGGCGGGGTTTTTTGTCTTCTCCAGTGGAGAAAAAGGACCTTAGGCGGGCTGTACGTTCGCAGCCTGCGGACCCTTGGGGCCGTCCTGAATATCGAATTCGACCTTCTGGCCTTCGGCCAGCGTCTTGAATCCGGAGCCCTGGATAGCGCTGAAATGAACGAATACGTCCTTGCCACCATCATCCTGACTGATGAAACCGAAACCCTTCGCCTCGTTAAACCACTTGACGGAACCTGTTGCCATTGTTCTTACTACCTTGAATGAATAACAAAAAAAGAAAAGCGCGTGCAGTTTATGAGAGGGGGTTATCGGATGGAAACCGGAGGGAAACGACCTGACTACTCACTGCCATAATCTACAGGCAAGGCGGAGTGTAGCCCACTCGTGTGTCAAAAGCCAGCAAAATCGGGCATGCAGGCGCTTTCAGCCACTTTGGGTGCGTATTTCGGGTGCAGCCAATGTCGCTTCCAGCCTTGTTGCCAGTTCTCTCACCGCGCGAGCACGGGCCGCTGACGGAGCCGACGAAGCGTTCAACCCTGACCAGTCCGGGTGCCCGCGTGCCTTCAAGAGCGGAGCCGGGAGCTTGTTTTCCGCCCACTGCTCCCGCTGGGCAGACTTCAGCGGCTCCTGACTGGCGTGACCACGCTGGCGCAGGCCAGCGAGCAGTTCAAGCTGACGCCAGGCCAAAAGGCGCAGCGTCGGCTCGGTGATCATCAGGCGCACGCGACCCGACAGTCGATCGCCGATCCGCCCACCAAGCCCGCGGGCTAGCCCCACCCCGGCGCCAAGGGCCGCCCCGATCAAGGTGCCGGCGCCCAGACTCAGACCGCCTGTAGCCACATCGACCGCAGCACCCGCACCCGCCCCGATTCCTGCGTGACCGGTGGTCCGAATCCCGTGATCACGCAAGGTGGTGGGATCAAACAGGTCATCCCCCCACCGACCATCGGTCAGCGGTAGTTCATCGTCAGCATAGTCGTCACGTCCGAATCGATAAAGATCGAGCAAAGCGCCCACGCACGCCAGCTCACGCTTGCGGACTGCCGCCCGAAGATCTTCCAGCGCGCGGTTTCGGTCAGGCTCGGAATCAAGCTGCGCATGACGCTGGGCCGCGACCGCATCAATGAGCATTTCAGCAATCGCTTCGGTCGCTGCAGTCAAACGACGCTGCTCTTCTTCTGCCCGCGCAGCCATCCATCGATCCAGCGTGGCGGCAAAGGTGTCCAACTGGCTGGCCAACTTCTCAAACAACCGCCTTTCGGTTGCCGGATCGCGGACAACGGCATCAAAGGCCAGCACGGTATGCAGCCCGATTCGGGCCAGCGCTTCGCGCCACTCGTCCTCCCGGGAGTGCGGGCTGGCGACAAAGTTGAGAACGGCCAGCAACGGCCGGCCACACAGTGAAAGAACTGCCAACTCGTCCAGATATTTCTCAAGCACCGGCTCGCGGACGTCGATCACATACAGCGCCACGTCGACGTTGAGCAGTAGATCCAGCACGCGCACCTCATGGTCAAAGCGAGTCCGCGCCTGTGCATCAGTGAGCAGTCCATGAATGCGCTCAGGTCCGTCATGACGGGACCCCGGCTGCTGGTCCAACCAGTCGAGCACTCCTGGTGCGTCTTCCAGTCCGGGTGAATCGTACAGTGTGATGAGGGTCTGTCCATCGACGATCAGGGGCGCCGAGGCCACCTGCCGCGTCGTCCCGGCCCGGTTGCGGATTTCTCCGAAGTCCCTCCGATGGAGCAACGTGCGAACCAGCGATGTCTTGCCGGTGTTGGTATGCCCGACCACGGCCAGATTCAGCATGGCATGACGCTGGCGTCTCATTCCGGCACCCCAAGCGCCCGCCGAAGAGTTGCAAGGCTCTCGTCGTCGGGATGGCTGGCATCCAGCGTGACCAGTTCCGCTCCCACCCGGTCCGCCAGGGCCTGCCAGTCGGACTGGCGCTCGGCCTCGTCACCACCGCGGCTCTTGAGGATCGACAACTCGTCCAGCCAGATGACCAGCACCGTGCCAGCCGCATCGGCCAGATCAGATAGGAAACGACCGGTTCCCTCATCTGGCGTGCGAAGCCCCGAACACTGTGCCAGCACTGCCGGTGGCGGCTTGTGCAGTCCGCCGGCTGCCGCCAGCAGGGCCTTTCGCTGAGTCCGGGTATCGGCCCGCCCCAGCGCCCGCCATGCAAGCTGGGGCAACGCCGTTGGCCAGTCAGGCCGTTCAAGCTCAACCGCCACGAGCAGCGGCGCACCATCAACCAGGGATGGTCGCTCGCGCCTTGGCACGCTCGCCAGCGCGGGCTCTGGACCCCGGACTTCAATCTCCGCATCCGTGTTCAAGGCCCCTGCCAGCCGCAGATAGCCGGGCCGGGCCGTGTCCAGCGACATGCGCTTGAGCCCACCCAATGCCAGCGCCGCACAAATCAACGCGAGCAATGCGCGCGGCAGGATGCCGTAGACAGCAATCAGGACCAGCAGAAAACGGGCCCATTCAGCGCGCATCGCGCCGCCCTCAATACCCTCACGTCCGGCGAGAATCCAATCGGCCGTCAGCGGCTCGATGAGACCAGCCGCCGCGGGCAACCAGGCCATGCCCTGAATCAGACCAACCACGGTTGTATCGTCGAGCAAGGTCGTCCCCCAGCTCAAGTCATACTGGGCAATGCTGAACAGAAAGGCCACTACAGCCAGCGCCGATAGCCCGTAAATCGACCAGAACACGTGGGTCAGCGCACTCAGCAGCCAGCGCCCGGAGCCGGTCAACATCAGACCGGCCGCCGCAGAAACGCTTTCAGCCGCCAAGGGGCCGGAAACCATCCTTGGACCGAGCTTGCGCAGGCTGATCGCAAGCCAGCCGTGGCTCAAGCTGGGCGCCGCGCGTCCCGGACGAGCAAAGACCATGCTGCCCGCCCAAAGGACCAGCGTCACGCCGGGCAGCAGCAGCAACGAGGCGACAGCCAGCAGCAAATCCACCTGCCGGATCGCTGTTGTCGACAGCGCGGCAAGCCCCCCGACGATCACAGCCAGGACCGAAAGAACCAGCGCCATCCGCGAAGCCAGACGGCGAAGACGCTTCAAATCAGCGCGTATCCCTGCCGCAACGGGTAAAGCAGCGGCGCGCCTTGCAAGGCGCGCCTGCAGGCTACTTGCCGTTTCGCGCGCCAGAACATTGGCAGTCTCATCATCGCGCAGACGCCCGTGCCGTTCTTCATGCAGACGAACGGTTTCGGCAAGCAGCCAATCGAGGGCAGTGATGCGAATTGCGGTCAAGGTGAGTTCAGACCGGCACGGGCCATGGCGAGAATCCGACGATTTCTCATTCTGAACCGACTACTCGGCAGGCGCAGTTTCTGGATAGAGATAGTGCCACCACTCCGGCTGGTCTTTAAGCCAACGGTCAAACCAGGCCAGGATCGTGTCCCACCACACATAGCGCTGCTCGCGATCCAGAATCCAGTGATCCTGTCCGGGGAACTCTACCAATTCGACCTCGCGGTCCAGAAGCTTCAGCGCGGTGAACATGGTGTCACTTTCCCCCGGCGGGACATTGGTGTCCGAATCGCCCGTGACCAGCAGGAGCGGCGTAGTGATTCGGTCGGCCGAATAGATCGGGCTCTGGCCTACGTAGAGTTCGGGATTGTTCCACGGAAACGAGCCCTTGCTCGCGATGCCCGAGTAACCGTAGCCCCACCATCCCTCGCCCCAGTAAGAGGTCAAGGTGCTGATTCCGGCATGCGAGACCGAGGCCGCGAAACGATCGGTGCGGGTCGCCAGATACATGGTCATGAACCCGCCGTAGCTTGCGCCGATGTTTCCAACCCGATCGCCATCGACGAAAGGATGCGCGGCGACGAACTTGTCGGTGCCTTCGATAATGTCTTCGGCCGTATGTCGTCCCCAGGCATTGACGTGCAGCGCTGAAAACGCCTGACCATAGCCAATCGTTCCGCGCGGCTGCAGCACATAAACCACATAGCCCTTGGCCGCCCAAAGTTGAAAGGGATAGCGACCGGTAAACTGGCGATTGACCGGAGTTGTTCCACCGTAGTAATAAACGATCAATGGGTAACGGGTCTCCGGATCAAAATCAGGTGGGAGGTAATAGCGGCCTTCGATCTTGTCTCCGTTCTGGTTAGTGAATGACCAGGGCTGCACTTCGCTCAAGACCACCCCCTCGTACTGGCTTTCGAGGGTATCCAGCACGACCGTCCTGCGGTTTGACACCAAGTCAACGTGATGGATTCGCTGCGGTGCGTCCGCATCCGTTCCACGAACAACGACCACTGGGTCGGGCTTGTCGCTGACCACAAATTCTTCAATGACTTCCAGCCCCGTCTCGATCCGTTCAAAGGTCTCGTTTTCGGTATCAAAGCGAAACAGCGCGACTTCCTCGCCCGAGGTGGCCGTAAACAGCAGATTACCGTTGGCCAGACGCGCGACCTGTTCCAAGGCGGGATCAAACTCCCGGCTCACGCTGCGGGCGCGTTCCCCGTCTGCACTCAAGGCGTAAAGCTGGGTGTCATATTCGTTGGGCGTCAGGTCATCGCCCGTTGTTGCGCCATCTCCCTGGCTGAGCCCCGGCCCTGCCAGCAACCAATACCCCTGGTCAGCAAACAGAGCTGCGTTGATCTGGCGGAAGCGACCAATCTCGTCGGTTTCCAGAGAAGTTAAATCCAAGGTGAAGAGTCGCCAGAGACTGTGCGGCGGCTCGCGATAATCGATGATCCTCTCGGATAACAGCAGTTGACCGCCATCTAAGGATACGTCGAGCAGGTTGACCGAAGTCTCGCCGACCGTCAGGGGACGGATGATAGCGCTGGCTATGTCCACTTCGAACAATTGCTCATTGTTCCGGAACGTCGACCAGCGATCCTCCAGCGAGCGAACCCGTCGGCGTTTTTCATTCTCTGCTTCAAACGGCTCGGTCCAGGCAAACAGGATGCTTTTGCCGTACGGGCGCCAACGCCAGTCCCCCAGATTGTCGTGGTTGGCGAGCAGCAATCGCGCCTGACCGCTGCTGCGTTCGTGCAGCCAGAGGTTATCTCCGTCCTGGACCGCCAGCGTTTTGGAATCCGGGCTCCAGGCCAGACGGCGCGGCAACGCGCTGGTCCATTGCTGGAGAATCCGCCCGGTCTCGAGCTCACGAATTTCGAGCCGCGAGAGATCCAGATCCGCTGAATCTTCGCGGCTGCTGAAGCTGATTGCGAGAAACCGCCCGTCCGGCGACAGCGCAAGATCGGTCGCGGTTTCTGCATTGGTCAGGATTCGAGCAGAGACCCTCCGTGTCGGCTCGATGTAGGCGCTGAGCGCATCGGCTTGCGACCGGCCCTCCCAGGCAAAAACCGGCGTCCCGTCTTTCTCGAGGCCATGGTGATAAATCCAGAGCGTGTGTGTGCCCTGGGCGAGATCCAATTCGACCTGCCCGTCCTCCGGGGTGTGGGCTTTTCCGTCCAGCCAGATCTCCGGCGAGCGAAGACCAGTCAATTTGAGATGGCCGCGGACGAATCGCTCCGTGGCCAGATTGACCCACCATACCCAGGGGCCCTCTGAACCATCAAATTCGCCCGGGGCCATCGCATTCCAAGCCAGATCCCGCCCAAACATCTGGTGCTGCTGACCACGGGTTGGTCGTCCGGCGCGTTGTAGCTGCATGATCAGTGCGCGCCGCATCTCTTCGGCCTTGGCGCCGCGGTCCATCGGTTCAAGCGAAAGCGGCAATGGGCCGAGACTCAAGACGGTCTCGATCTGGGTTGAGGCACTGACAGGCAGCGCGGCCATCAACCACATCAGGAGCAAGAGCAATGCCGAAAGGGTTGCTTTTTTCATCGGGCAATCGAGATCCGGTTCAACTGCCGTCAATCTATCAGAAGCTTCTCAGCGTTTGATACGTATCAATTCCCTTGCCTTTGCATAGAGGTAACCTCTCCAGTCGAATCAATGGCTCTCCTGACCCAGGAATCATCTCAATGTCCGAACTAATGCGCCCCACGTTCGACACCGACCTGATTGATCGCTATGGCGGCGAGGGCCCGCGCTATACGTCTTATCCGACTGCCGTGCAGTTCAGCGACCGCTTTGGCCCGGACGAATTTCTAAACGCGATCGATGAGAGCAATCGGCTTCCGATTCCGGCCGATCTGTCGCTGTATGTGCATGTGCCGTTCTGCACGAGTCCCTGCTTCTACTGCGGATGCAACCGAATCATCACCCGCTCCGAGACCGCCGGGGACGAGTTTCTGGCCACGCTGGAGCGTGAAATCGCTCTGGTGGCTCACCGGTTTGACAGTGACCGCAAGGTTCGGCAGCTGCACTTGGGTGGCGGTACACCAACCTTTTTGTCGATCGATCAACTCACACGCCTGATGGGGCTTGTGCGCTCGAACTTCAGCTTTGCAGCTGATGGCGAACTGGGCCTGGAAGTCGACCCGCGCACGATCGATCCTCAAGGCATCAAGCGTCTGCGGGAACTGGGCTTCAACCGGATTTCGCTGGGAGTACAGGATCTTGATCCGGCCGTACAAGCCGCGGTTAATCGGGTGCAGGACACCGCCATGGTCAGCGCGACCATCGGTGCGGCCAGGGCTGTGAATTTCGACTCGATCAGCGTGGATCTGATCTACGGCCTGCCGCTGCAGACCACAGCCGGGTTTGCCCAGACGGTGGAGACCGTCATTGGTCTGAAACCCGACCGCATATCGCTGTTCAATTACGCCCACCTTCCGCACCTGTTCAAGGGCCAGAACAAGATCAAGGCCGAGCAACTGCCCAACCCGGCAATCAAGCTGGCGATCTTCCGCAATACTCTGAACCGCCTGCTGGATGCGGGCTACGAATTCATCGGTATGGATCACTTCGCTCTCCCGGGTGATTCGATGGTCAAAGCCAAAACCAACGGCACTCTGGTACGAAACTTTCAGGGTTATTCAACGCATGGTGGCCTGGACCTTGTGAGTTTCGGGCCCAGCGCGATCAGCCAGATCGGCGACAACTTCGCCCAGAATGAGCGCAAACTGCCCGACTGGCGCATCGCCATTGAGCAGCACGGTCACCCGGCAACCTGTCGGGGTCTGACGAGAACCACCGATGACCGGGTGCGGGCCGAAATCATCGAGCGGATCATGTGCAGTGGGCAACTGATGTATACGGACATGGAGCGCTTCTTTCAGCTGTCGTTCCGCAGC
>JAZBPR010000117.1:0-11584 GCA_036351735.1 Wenzhouxiangella sp.
GGCGCCATGAGCTTCGGCGGCATCGCGTTGCGTATCACCTGTGTATCGCGCAAGCGGCGAATCCGGTCCAGCAGCGGAGCATTGCGTTCAACTGCGAGGGCAACGTCCTCGGCAGCCGCCTGCACATGCTCCAGGCACGGCGTCGCTGCATCGGTGCCGCAGAACAGAGCGCGATCCTCCGGCGCCGGCGAAAGGTCCGGATAAGCATCGCGCCGCCATTCCTGCTCCTCCACGATTGGCTCGCGCGGCCCCCAGTTCTCTTCCCAGCCGGCCACCTTTGTCACATCGGCTCGAACGACCGCGTCGATCTCGTCGTCCGGCACGTCCCGATTCAGCGTCCAGAGCAGCCCGAAGGCATTCTCACCTTCGGGAAGCTCATCCATCCGCATCAACTCCAGAGCCGTGCGCGTCTGCGCGCTGGGCGTCGTCAGCCGCGACAGAACCATCAGCAGGATCGCCAGCGCGATCAGCGCGAACAACACAAGTGCCGTTCTTCGCAGAATTCCAGCGGACTTGCTCATCACTTCCCCAGATTGCCAAACACCCGCTACAGAATAGCAAAAGCGCGGCACTCAGCAGGACGGTCTGAGTTCCATCAAGCGTAGCGACGCGCACTTGCGCATAGGAGGATTCAAAATCCTTTTTTTCCGAGCTCCGGTAGTATCCCTAATCACGCCCAGTCGGCGCTTGAACTTCGGCTGCAGCCCGCAATGGGCCGGCTTTCAGACGACTCTCCGCTATCGTTGCCAATCGACACCGGGACATCAGGCTTACAGCGGAAACAGACAACGTGGCTGGACTGAGGCCCTTCCCACACCTGAAGCACACGGGTGGCCATGACTTGAAATCAGGCGGAGGCGAAAAGATGTAGTTGGTATGGATGACGATTTTGTTCGTATCCATCCACTCAACGCACCACCAAGGAGCGTCAAATGACTACTCAGTCTCGCAATGAATTCATTGAGAAAATGAAGAACGGGCTCGACGATCTCGATCAGCAGATCGAAAGCTTGAAGGAACGTGGCAAAAAACTTGAAGGCGAAGCGCGCAAGGAATACGAAAACCGGCTCAATGACCTGCGCGACAAGCGCCGCGAAACCAAGCGGAAGCTGGACGACGTTCGGGCAGCGAGCGAAGAAAGGTGGCAGCAGATAAAAGACGAAGCCGAGCACGCTTGGAAAGCGCTAGGCAACTCGTTCAACTATTTCAAGTCGCATTTCTAAGGCGCAACCCGGCAGGCGTTGCCGTTAAAACATGCGGTTCAGTCGTGACGGGCTTGCAACTTGTGGCTGAGCGACTCGCTCCGGATGAGCCTGTTCCACGAGTAAGAGAAATACGTTGGAGGTTCAAAAAGGCCCAGATTGTCTGGGCCTTTTTCTGATTTACTCAAACCTGAAAACAAGTTTCGCTGGATTTTTACTCGGCGTTTGCGTCGTAGCTCCAGTCAGGGATTCTCCTCAGCATCACTCTGTTGTAGCCTTGGACATCGTCGGCTAAAGCGCCAAACATCTCTGCCCAGAGAGCAGATGCGGCTTCTTCGCCAACGGCCTCGGCCAGCGCGCTTGCAGCGGTCGTGCGGCCCTGATCCATTTCTGCAAAGTTTTCGAACTCGCCAACGACGAAGTAGTTGATGTCGTCTTCGCCTTCCCCAAGCATTTCATACCAGTCTCCCTGATGTTCGTGCTCTGCTTCTTTCAGGGTGCTGGTGATTTCGGTCACAGCGTTTCGGAACCGGCTACCATCGTCCACCGTAAACTGCCAAAGTCGCACGACACCCGGATCTTTGTCATTGGGCGTATTCCAATCAGTTACATATCGAGCGTACTGAGTTTCGATATCTCGAATAACGTCACCCATCTGTTCTTCAATGATTGAGTAGCAGGGACCCAAACCTGGTCCGTCGAGTTCTGCCCAGTTTTCCATTGACGATACGATCCAGAGGACGGGTCGTGACATATCAACCCAAGTAGACCATGAGGCATCGACTTCATTTTCTTTATGGCACTCGATATTGGCTGCCATGCCAGCACCGAATTCCATCCACGAAACGGGCTCTAGGTGAATTTTGGTCATCCTGAGCATGTAACCCTCAGTCTCTTGCGCAAATGCAGCGCTTGAGGACATCCCGAGTGCCAGCGCGGCGACAGCCATTGAGCATTTAGTGATATTCATATTTTCCCTCTTTTTCCGGCCTCCTATAGCGACTGACACCCAGCGCTTTGGAGGCCATGGCAGCGCAAAGTGCTTAGGCCCCAGATTGCGGCCACTGGCCGAAAGGCCGAAAGGCCGATTTAGATCATGTGGGAAATGAAAAGCGGTCAATATATTATGTGAAATATATCACCATTTGATTGCGATAGAGTGATTTTATAGGGGCTCGGTCGCCGGACACCAGAAAGTATCGAACCGTTGGCAATCGTCGAAACCGCTGGGTCAAGACAATCCTGACCGTCGAGATCCTCGACCGGCTGCAAAAGCCGAAAGCCAGACTGATCGTGGCCCGTAAGCTCTATTCTCCAGATGTTGCCTCGCGGTTTTCCGGGGTGCCATCTGGACCTGAAACGAATTTACGCCCGGTCAGCATGGCTTTGATCAGATTCTCGCGGTGCAGAAGGCTGGACCAGAGCACACCGAGAAGATGCAAGACGACTAGGAAAAGTGCAAAGCTGGCACCGAATTCATGCACTTCCTCCAGCCATTCTCCGCCGTCAATCCAGCCATTGGCCATAAGGACTCCGGTCGTAGTGGTGAGCGCCAGTGTCGCCAAAAGGGCGATTACCATGGCGCCGCCAGCCGGGTTGTGGCCCAGATAGCGGCTGGCTCTGCCTTGAAACTCATCAACCAAGTACCGGAAAACAACCGAGGGTTTGTTCAGGAAATCGGAAAAACGGGCATGAGTTTCGCCGATGAACCCCCAAAGTATCCGAGCGACCAGCAGCGCTACAATCAGATAGCCGGCCAGTTCGTGTGGTTGCTGCAGCCATTCGCTTGTGATCCAGGCCGTGGCAAAAGCCACGACCAGAATCCAGTGAAATAGGCGGATGAGCAGGTCCCAGACCTGAACCTCATGTTTGTACACCTGTGTCATCAGTCGTCCTCCTCAACTTTGAGGAGTTTTCCGCTGACCGGGTCAATGTAGATTTCGACGTGCCGGCCGTCGGGCGTGATGGCTTCTATTTCGTAGTGGTTGTCGTCGATTTCGATTTCGCGCAATTCGTAGCCATCAGCTTGAAGGTCTTCTGCAATCTGGTCCATCGGCAACCAGTCAGAGCGAGACGTTGTCGTCTTCATGCTGTCGCTGGAGGCCAGGCTGTATCCGGCGGCCAGGGTCAGAGCAAAAACAGCGATCGTGATTACTTTTGGCATGGTGGTTCAGTCTCCTTAGGCTAAAGTCAAAGTCGAGACAGGACGTGATTGCCTGTTCGTGGAGACAAGATGACATCGACAGGCTGACTGTGGCCTGATCAACGTTGTCAGCCAATTGTCAGGTCTCATCAGCTATCAACATGACATGAAATCTCGGCACATCTATTCCATTCTTTTAGCGGGGCTAATGGCAGCAGGCCTTGTTGGTCCATTGCCGGTCTTGGCGGACGACGAGGACGACCACGAAGAGGCTTGGCGGGCGGTCAAGGCCCGGCAAGCGCTGCCGCTGGCCGAGATTCTCAGGGAAGTAAATGGACGTCTGGGTGGTGACATCATTGAAGTGGAACTGGAGCGCGAAGACGGTCGCTACGTCTATGAGTTCAAGGTCATTACTTCTGCGGGGCAGCTTCTGGAGATTTACGTCGACGCGCTGAGCGCCGAGATTCTGGAGATAGATGACTGATGCGCGTGCTGGTCGCCGAAGATGAGCCCCGAATTGCTGAACGCGTGGTCGCTGCCCTCGAAGCCACAGGATATGCCGTTGATGCGGTCCATGACGGTGAATCGGCATGGTTTCAGGGCGATACCGAAGACTACGACCTTGTCGTGCTGGACTTGGGGCTGCCGAGAATGGACGGGTTGGCGGTACTCAAGCGCTGGCGGGCGGCGGGTCGCCAGATGCCAGTGCTCGTACTGACAGCGCGCGGATCATGGCCTGAGCGGGTCGATGGTATTGATGCCGGTGCTGACGACTACCTGCCCAAACCGTTCCAAATGGAGGAGCTGCTAGCGCGTGCGCGGGCGCTGCTGCGTCGGGCCGCCGGTCAGGGCGCGCCTGTGCTGCAGGCTGGCGAAATAGTGCTGGACCCCAGGCATATGCGGGTGACTCGCGGGGGTGTGCCAGTCTCGCTATCCCCGCTGGAGTACCGGCTGTTGGCCTACCTTCTGCACCAGAAGGATCGGGTCGTCCCGCCCTCAGAGCTACTGGAGCATCTCTACGGGCTGGACGACGAGCGTGACACCAATGCGCTTGAGGCGCTGATCACTCGGCTCAGGCGCAAGCTGGGATCTCAGTCAATCGAGACCCGTCGAGGTTTCGGCTACTGCATGGCCCGGCAAATCCCGTGAGGCAGGGGTCGCTTCGCCGGCGTTTGCTGATCGCGTCCGCAGTTTCGCTGGGTGTGGCGCTACTGCTGGCCGCAGCGGGTTTGGGCGCGTTGTTCCAGCAGCACGTTGAGCGACGTGTTGAAGCCGAGTTAGCCGCCCATTTGGAGCAATTGCTGGCCAATGTGGAGCGCGATCCGCAGGGTATGCTGCGGCTAGCCCGCCAGCCTGCTGATCCGCGGTTCAGCGCCGCATTGTCGGGGCTCTACTGGCAGATTGAGGTCAATGACAGTTTCTTGCGTTCGCGGTCACTTTGGGACCAAAGACTTGCCTTGCCGGCCGATGTCGCAGCGGATGGTGACGTCCATCGCCATCGGATTCTCGGCCCCGCTGGCGCCGAGCTGCTGGCGCTGGAACGCGCGGCTGAATTGCCGAAGAGTTCCGGTGGCGAGTTACTCAGGGTAGGAGTAGCGATCGATGTGGCAGACATTTTTGCGGCGCGAGATCAATTTATGCGCGACCTCCTTCCGTATCTGGGATTGATCGGAGCACTGCTGATGCTGGCGACCTGGGCGCAGGTCAGGGTCGGCCTGTCGCCGTTGGCTGCCGTTCGGGATCGCTTGTCGGCCATCAATGAAGGCCAGGCCCGACGTCTGGGCCAACGTTTTCCAAACGAAGTGCAGCCGCTGGCCGAACAGGTCGACCGTCTGCTTGAAGCCCAGGAATCCGAGCTGGAGCGCGCCCGTCAACGCGCGAGCGACCTGGCGCATGGCCTGAAAACCCCGCTGCAGGTACTGACCGGCGATATCGAGACCTTGCGCGAACGTCAGCAAGACGACATTGCAGGTGAAATTGAAAAGGTTGCGAGCCTGATGCGCCGTCATGTCGATCGCGAACTCGCCAGAGCCAGGCTCGCCGCTGATCGGGGTGAAGTCCAGAGTCCGCTTTTGGAGATTGTTCGGCGCCTGATTGCGGTAGTGAGTAGAAGTCCTGACGGGTCCAGGCTGGTGTGGGATCTAGAGGTTCAGGCAGGTGTGCATGCGCGAATCGACCCTGACGATCTGAGCGAAGCTTTGGGCAACCTGCTCGAGAACGCAGCTCGCCACGCGCGCACTCGAATTCTGGTCAAGAGTGTTTTTCGCGATGATATGGTCAGCCTGAACGTCCTTGACGATGGGTCTGGTATTCCTCCCGCGCACTTGGAAGCAGTCCAGAGTCGCGGAGTTCGTCTGGACGAAAACCCGGCTGGCACCGGTCTTGGGCTCTCAATTACCCGCGATATCGTCGAGGCTTGGGGTGGGGCGTTGGAATTGGCCTCGCGAGAGGTTGGCTTCGAAGCGCGAATCATCCTGCGCCCTGCATGAGTTGTGACAGACCAACATGCGAAGTCCGCCCGCAGGTCGCCCTTCCCCGCTTATCAATTTAGTCGCGCCAGCGACACACGATCGTGCTTCAGTTGTTGCGAGTCGAGGACGTCAAGTGCCACTTCAGCGAAAGAACGCTGAAAATAAGCAGCGGATTTCAGACCAGCGAAAACGGTCTGGCTGAGTACCACCAGACCGCCGCAGTCAGATTTCTCCTAATCTACCGACCACCTGAACGCTCTGACTTCGTCGATTGGGTCTGTTCAGGTTTGTGATCACCAATCACACCCTTGAGTGGACACACTGAAAAAGCTGGGCACTTTTTGCAGCCGGCCGTTAGAGCAATGGGGCATAGTGTCATTCGAATCTCCTCCAGATTGAAGCACACGGGTGGATCACCCGCCGGTGCAGTATGACACCTGCGGCGATAGCCCATCTAGGACGTGTCCGAATTCAAGCGACATAAAGCCAGCGGTCCCTGCTGAAGCCAACTCAGTTTCGAGCGATAAAGATGTCCACCTTGTTACCTCTTTGTCGGAGCCAGCCGGTTCGCGGTCTCCGTCGGAACTAATCGGCCTCGAAAGAATCATCGAACAGGCCGTTGACCAGCGCGCGGATGTTGGTGTTCAGTGTGGCCCGACCACCCGTTGCCTCCCAAAAAGTGAATCGCAACTCCTGATCACCGGCCTGGTTGCGGCCAACATATTCCGAGCGATACTGGAACCAGCCCGCTTCTGTCGCCGTGGGAACGCGATTGATCGGAACGATCCACCCCAGGGTGAACTCCTTTTGCGAGTTTTCTACCTCAGGTACCCGGGCGCCGTATTCGGCGATTAGATCTTCAATCGTGACGGTGTTGATGCCATCAGCCTCGAATGTAAAAGTGTTGTTCGCAAAGTCTTGAACAAAGGAAAAACAATCGACATTGATGGGGATCGGAATCGGCGGCACCTCCGAGGCCGGTATCAAGCCCATCAGATAGAGATTGAGTGAGTTGTAGGCCGAAATATCAGCACCAGCACCACCGGCCGAGGTTCCACGATTCGAAACGCTGAAGCTGCCGTCACCGTTGTCGACGAGTGATTCGGGATCGAAGCCACCCAGTGGCCCGATACCCGTACCTGAAAGCCCCACATGTGCCGGCGCACACTGCTGGAAGCCCAGTGTGTCACCAACAAAGAATCCCCATTGATGACCTATTTCATGCAGAACCGGTCCCGAATCGGTCAGACTCAGCGGAAACACCGCCTGGAGTTTGCCGGCACTACCCCAGTCGGCAGCGTTGTCAAACATCGGTCGGCCGATTCCCTGCACTTCGTTGCGCGCAGACAGCAGGGCTCCACGGATACCGCCTCGCCGATCGGCTGCAGGGTTGAGAATCAGGAAATCGAAGACGTCGGGGAACTTCTCATAGACGCGCTGGCCGACGCTCAGAATATCGGCGGTGGGCGGACGTGCCCCGATCAGCCAGAGCAGCTCGGCCAGGGTGTCGGGCTGAATCAGAAAAGCCACGTGATCGGTCAGGTAGAGGTCATCCTGAATACGTTCGGGAACGGCGCGCAGGCTGGGGTCGAGCTGTCCGAGACGAGCCGGACCGTACTGGCCATTGTTCCCGCTGGCCTGAATCGAAATAACCTGGGTCCCTAACCCGTCGGTGTAGCGCATGCGGTCGAAGAACGAGGAACGTATTGGCGGAATAGGGGCGGCAGTGACGCGAATCTGATCACGCGACCAGATTCCGTCGCCAGCCACTCGATCACCTTGTGTGCCGTCATCGAAAAGGTCGATGAATCCGCCGGTCTGCGGAAACGCCTCTCCGTCAACTTCAAGTCCCACGATCGGAAACTGATTACCCACCGCCACAGCAGTAAGTCCCTCCCCAACGATTCTGATTTCAATGCGCGTCGACTCGCTGCCGTCAAGAGCGACAGCAAACGGGAAGAACGCCGCGCAACGAACCTGGGGTATTCCTGGCGGCGGTGATGGCAATCCGTCTTCCCGAGCATCAGCCAGTTCGGCACATCCACTCTCTACAGCCAAAGCACTGTCCACAAGAGCAAGTACCAGGAAGATGGACGCAATTAAGGCTGGCGCCGCGAAGCGTTGGACGGCAGATTCTGTGAGCATGGTGACCATTTTCTCGCCTTTGTATTTCGACTACTCACTAGAGAACTCGAGATTTGACAAAGGACTCTGCCACTTCGCATCAATTCAACCGCCAGTAACGCAGGCAATCTAAAGCGCCCTTATTGACGTACAGATAAGGTGGGTTAATGCTGAGGCAAACCGTATGGCAACTCCATCCCAGAAAGGATCAGCGCGACTCTACCTCGAAGCGATCGCTGAAAAGCGCTGGCTCGGGCAACTCGGTCAGCAGTATGACCCGGCGAAAACTGTTGCCCGGCTCGATCATCTCGGCGGTCATGACCAAGCGGTTACCGTCCAATCCTCGCCGACCCAGACCAACAGAATTGACCACGCCGCCGGCTACGGAATCCCCTGAGCGCAGCACGGGTTCGATGGTGCTGCCATCCCACAGGAATAGGCTGAGTTGGGAGGCATCGGCGTCGCTGTTCTTGCCGGCGAAAACCACTCGCCCGTTGCTCAGTGAGGGTTCGCTGATCGACGCGGTGCTCGAAAAGCTCTCCCCCAGGTACTCGAAGTTTCCTGTACCGCCGGGGATCGGCGTCTGGTGGTCGACCACGCGTCGGAGTACGCCATCGATATAGGCATAGATGCCGCGGTTGTCGTTGCCATCGACGCCGCGAAAGACGACGTCTCCGCCATCAGCGGACAGGGTCATTCCCGTGCTGTCGAAGTCGGCGAAGGTGCCAACCCCACCAGGAATCGGCGTGCTGGTCGTGGCGATCGGCGTAACGATCCCGTCGCTGAAGGCATAGACGCCTTTCTCGACGGGAGCGGCAGGCGGCAGTGAGCCGCCCGTGGCAATAAAAAAGACAGGCCCACCGTCGAAGGCGAGGCTGAACACCCCTGAAAACAGCCCGTTGCCACTGCCCGAGGGCAACGGCGTGGACTCGTTGACGAGGGTGGCCAGGCTGGTGCCGTCCCAGCGATAGAGGTCACCACCTGAGACAAAGGCCACCTGCCCCGCGGCGGCGTCGAGGAAGTTCGGGGCCAGGATCAGGTCGTCTTGACTGTCGTCGAAAAGCCGGCTAATGGCGCAGCCATCGTAGCGAAAAACGCCCCAGCCGCCCCCATCCAAAAGCGCAGAGAACGTTGCCGAAAAACCATCGAGGGATGGCTCGTCGGTACGGAACAGGGTGTAACCGGCAACACCGCCCGGCGCCTGACCCGTGCCATCAGCCAACGGCAACAGCGTGTCTTCGACGGCCAGCCAGTGACCGCTGCCGTTGAAGGGATCATTGCCGTCAAAATGGTAGAAGGCGGTTACCCCGCTGTCGTGCGACGCTCGGAAGAAGGTACTGAAAGTCCCGCCGCCGGGCCGGGCGGCATCACTCTCCACCAGCCTGACGAAGGTGCCGGCCGGGGGCGTGGCGCCGGCTGCCACAACGAGGTCGACGGCCGCCTGATTATTGCCGAGATCAGGGTCGTACTCGTCGGCGGAGATGCGGGCCTGGTTGGTCAGCGTTGTTCCGGGGGGCACGGCCTCGTCGATCCGGGCCATGAACTTGAACTGGGCCGACGCGCCGGGCGGAATCGGTGAGGTTCTGCAGCCCAGGGCGGGATCATTGGCCAGGGGCGACAGGCCCGGCGGCAGCACGTCCTCCAGGCGAACACCGGTGGCCGTTGACGGGCCGGCGTTGGTGACATCGAGGGAATAGACCACCAGCCCACCCGCGCCACCGGGATCAGGTGCCACGGTTTTGTTCAGAGACAGATCGGCACGGGCAATTACCTCGACGGCGACGCTGGCCTGATTGTTCGAGCCGTCAGCATCGAAGGGCTGGCCGCTGATCGTAGCCTGTGCTTGGAGGTCGCCACGGAGTGCGGGCGAGACGTCGGCCTCGACGGAAAATGCCTGGCTGCTTCCAATCCCCAAGCCCCCGATGCTGCAGTTAACCAGTGTACCGCTGCCGAAACACAAGCCACCCGGTGAGGTTCCGGTAAAACTCGTGCCGTCAGGAAGGTCGAGTGCCACGGTGACGCTGCTGGCCGCCTCCGGGCCGTCATTGAAGGCGGTGACCGTCAGCACCAGGCGCTCGCCGGCAACGACCGGATCCGGCGTTGCCGCCATCGAGACGCGCAGATCGGCCGTGGGCCGAGTGAATCGCGCCGTGCAGGCGCGGTCGGCGGTCAGCGTGATCTGAAGTGGTGTCGCGCTGCCGCTGCAGTCGCCGAACCAGCCCACGAAGCTGCTGCCGCTCTCTGGAATGGCGTCGAGCTGGACGACCTGCTGGTCCTGAAACACGCCCTGGCAATCCGGCCCACAGTCAATCCCCGTTGGCGTCGAGCCGACCCGACCCTGGCCGGTGCCCTCCAGCTCCATGGACAGGGACCGGGTTGGCGGTGGTTGCGACGAGCAGTCATCGAGATTGATCCGGGTCGGAATCTGAGGCGTGCCGTTAAGCCGGACCTCGGCCTGAACCACGCCGCCGCCGAGAGCGACGGTCCAGGCCTGAGCGATGCCGCTGCCGAGCGCGCCCGTAGAGACCGCGCCCGCGGCAACGCCGGCCACGCGGCTGCGGCATAAATCGATCATGGCAAAGCGGCGAGACGCGGTGCCGCTGCCGTGATCGACAAAGGCCGCTCGCCCGTCAGCGGCAAACTGAATACCTCCCGGCGAGGACAGCACGCCGGCCTGATAGCTATTGCCGTCGAGATTGAAGCCGCCGTTGACCAGATCCACCCAGAGCACGGGTTGGCGCGTCGCCGTCGCCTCCGCGGCGGCGACAACAATCGCGGTGCGAATGGGAGCGGCTGGCTGCGGGTCATAAAACAGGGGCCCGATCGCCAGCGGTGCGCGCAGGCACACGGCGCTGGCCAGAGCGGTGGTCGCCGGTGGGGCCTCCAGGCGATGGAAGTAGACAAGGACGTTGGCTGAGTCGCCATTGCAGACCGGGGCGACACCGGACGGCGAGCGAACCGTGAACAGGACCTGTTGGCTAGGTGAGAGCCGAAAATCCAGATCGAAGCCGCTGCCCTGCAGGATCGGCGCTGGGATGTCATGAATGACATCAACCAGGCCATCACCATCCGTATCGACGGCGATCTGGTCCGCCCCGACGCGACCGACCACCGGATGATCGATCGGTCCCTGCAAGACTCCGATTCCAGCAGGCGAGGTAAACAACGGCTCGCCGTCGACGAAAGCGGTCTCCTGAGCGTGAAGGATTGAAGGAAGTAAAGAGATGAGAAAGAAAAAAAATGCCTGTCTATTCACAAATGAAATTCCCAATCTTGCCGATCTGAATGGGCAGCTAATACGAGGTTAGCGTATCGACCCTGTTTAGGCGCAACCAGTCGTCCTAGCAATTCGCCCGTTAGTCCGTCCAGTATCGAAGTGATATCACCCTTTGGAAAAGCATAAGCACCCATTGGCTGCTTTCAGCGACAAACAGCATCGCAACTCGCCGCGCTAGACGTGGGCTTGACCCCTATTGCCCGCCGCAGTGGCCCCCCGTTTCGCATCATTCCTTGATGTCTGCGACAAGCAAGAAGCCCCGTTAGCCTCGTTGCAGCCGGCGCGAACCTGAAATTGGTTCCCGCCGATTTAGTGAAGCAAGCCGGACGGACGGGGCGCCTGGCTTTCCGTCCAGAAACCCGAAATA
>JAZBPR010000118.1:0-12248 GCA_036351735.1 Wenzhouxiangella sp.
AAACGCTTTTGGCGTTTGATGCCGATGGATGGCGGCAGGAACTGAGTGAAATGGCCGTGTTTCTGGAAAAGTTCGAGCCCCGGGTCCCCGAGGCTTTGCACCGCCAACTAGCCCAGATCAGTGCCGCGCTGGGCTAGTAGCAAGCCGGAAAACTTGTTAAATCAGGCGTGGTTTTCAGCATAAGCGATTGAAAAATGTAAGCCCCAAGCGTTCAAAAAAGCTTCAAACCTGATTTATTGATTTTTAACAAAGGTCTTTTCACGGCACCTTGATGGTGCTAGTATCCGGCCGAGGTTGGGAAAGCAACGATCGGAGTCAGAGTGACCTTTTAGTCATTGACCTCCTCATGTTCGTAACTCCCGGCTATCGAATAGGTGCCCTTTGCATCGCGTGCAGTTTGTACAAAATCATTAAAGACACATTTTGGAGAGTAGGATGAAGCACAACCCGAATTCACTTGCCGAAGCCATCCGCTTCGCTCTGGGCGCCGGTCTGGTTGCCTCCCTGGCGATGACGGCCGCGCCGGTCTGGTCACAGGACGCTGACGAAGACGAGGAAGCGGCAGATGTAGGCGATCGCATTACAGTCACCGGTTCGCGCATCAAGCGTATCGACGCTGAAGGCGCTCTGCCCGTCACGGTCATCGACCGTGAAGCCATTGAACTGAGCGGTGAGTCGAACGCAGCGGACCTGATTCGTTCGATTCCCTTCAACACCAGCGGTTCTTTCCGTCCGCAGTCCGGCTCTTCTGCTCAGGCTGTATCCGAGATCGGGCTTCGAGGCCTCGGTGCCTCCCGCACACTGGTGCTGGTCAACGGCCGTCGTATGCCGTTGGCGCCTTTGACCGGGGCATCGGCTGACCTGAATATGATTCCGATGGGCGCGATTGAGCGCATCGAGATTCTGACCGACGGCGCATCGGCTGTTTACGGCTCAGACGCCATCGGTGGTGTTGTAAACGTGGTTTTGCGCTCCGATTTCGAAGGCGCTGAAATCATGGCCGGTGTCGCCTCGGTTGAGCCGAAAGGCGGCGACCGCAAGGAAGCCTATGCGACCTTCGGTACCTCCTCTGACACGACCAGCATCATTGGTGGCGCGTCCTACAACCAGCGCGACATCATCTTCGCCCGCGACTTCTTCTTCGTTAATCCCGGCGCGTCGATTTACGGCAACAACTTCACGACCATTGATTCGGATGGTTTTGATCTGTTCAACTGGACCGCGCTGCCGAACGCATGTAGCTTCTCCAACCAGCCTGCGTTCTACATCAACCAGACTGCTGGTTCCTTGACCGGTGAGTCGTGCGCGTATGACTTCACTCGCGTCTCGGCCGACGAAGCCTCGGTCACCAACCAGTCCATCTTCCTGCGGGCCGACCACGAGTTTGCCGATGACTGGAACATTTACTCAGACATGTGGGTGGCCAAAACCCGGTCGTTCGGTCGCTATGCACCGGTGCCGGATTCCAGCTTCTTCAACACCCCGGTAACGCCAAACAGCATCAATAACCCGACCAACCCGGACAGCCCGATGTTCGATCCGTCTCTGGGCCTTGAGCCACAGGACGTGAACGTCTGGCACCGTTTCGATGCGCTGGGTAACCGCGACAACTTCGTAGATTCCGAGCTTTACGACCTTGTTTTGGGTGTCCGAGGCATGATCGGAGAGGTGGAAGTCGAGGCTGGCGCCCGCTGGACCCGCAACAAGGTCTTCGATATTGGCTACAACTACCTGGTTCGCTCGACCGCCTACAACTTCATTGAAGATGGAATCTACGAGCTGTTTGATCCGTTTGGTGCGCCGGATAGCGTGTTGAACGCCATGAAGGCAACGGTCTCTCGCATCAGTAAGTTTGACCAGAACCAGTTTTACGCCAACGCGGCATTCGATCTGGGTGAAATCAACGATGCGCCGATCTCTTGGTTCGTCGGTACTGAGTTCCGCGATGAAATCTACGATGACCAATATGACTCGCTCTCCGAAGCCGGTCAGATCGGTGGATCGTCGGGCAACTCCGCGGGTGGTCAGCGCGATGTGTCCTCGCTATTTGGTGAGGTGTTGATCCCGGCCTTTGAAGGATTCGAACTCTCGCTCGCTGCCCGCTATGACGACTACAGCGACTACGGTTCTGATTTCTCACCGAAGGTGTCTTTCCGCTACGAGCCGATCGATGGCTACGTGTTCCGTGCTTCTTGGGGCGAAGGATTCCGGGCGCCGGATTTCCCAAGCTTGACCCAGGCCGAAGCCTTCTCCGCCGACTCGGTTGCTGATCCGCAGAGCTGTATCAACCAGGGTCAGCCGCAAAACTGTACGCTTCAGGTCAACGCTTTCCGCATTGCCAACCCGGATCTGGGCTCCGAGCAGTCAGAGCAGTTCGCTCTGGGCTTCGCGTTCCAGCCGGTGGATTGGTTCAGTGGCACCCTGGATTATGCGGACATCGAGATCACAGACCGGATCAACTTCTTCTCTTCACAGGAGCTGATCAATCTCGAGAATGCGGGTGATCCTACGCCGGCTGGGCTGGGTGTAACGCGCTCCCCGAACGGCTCGATTGTTCGTATTGATACCGGTTTCGGTAATGAGGGTGTGGTTGAAACCTCCTTCCTGGACCTGAACCTGCGTGCCAACTGGGGTCTGGATGCGTTCCAGTTCAGCCACAACCTGAACGTGGTGCAGGTCTTGTCTCAGTCGGTCGACGGTGGTCGTGACACGGTGAGGGATCCGGGCGTGCCTGAGATCCGTGCCGTGTTGACCAACACAGTTAACTGGGGTGATTTCTCGGGCGCTTACAATATCAATTACATTGATGACCAGTGCGACACCATCAGCGCTGGAGAGTGTGTGGGTCGCGTGCCGACCTATGTTACGCACGATGCGCAGGTGAACTACTTCACGCCGTGGAATGGTCGGATCACTGTCGGTGCCCGTAACCTTTGGGGCCGCACACCGCCCATCGGTCTGGGTAACATCGGTGACCGTGATTACGACTTCAACCTGTACGATGCGTTTGGTCGCGTGACCTACGTCCGGTACACGCAGAGCTTCTAAGCAGCCCTGTACGGCTTAAGTCGTTAGCCAGAGGCGGGCGTCGCGAGACGCCCGCCTTTTTTATGACGAGACACTTGCCATTCTTTTGTTCAGCCGATTTCTGTGACCATGCCTGAGGACAAGCAACCAGCTGTACTGGTCGATCACTGGTCAGCCTACTGGGCACGGGGGGCTCTGACGTCCCTGCCGGACGATTTCGCGTCGAACTACGATGGTGAGATCGCTGAATTCTGGTTCGCTGAATTTGCGAGGCTGCCCGATCCATCGGCGATTCTGGATGCGTGCACCGGGAATGGCGCTTTGGCCTTTCTGGCGGCAGCCTATGCGCAGGATCACAAGCGGGACATTGCTGTGACGGCAGTCGATGCTGCCCGTATCGATCCTCAGAAGGCCGTCGCGTCAAACACCCGCCTGAAAGATTTGCCGGCCCGAATCAACTTTATTGCTGGCACCCCGATTGAGCAGTTCAGCGCTGAAGCCAACAGCTTTGACCTTGTGGCAAGCCAATACGGTCTTGAGTATTGCGACTCTGAACTTGCGGCCGGCCGGCTCGTCAATCTGATCAAGCCGAAAGGACGACTAGTGATGCTGGCGCATGCGCTGGAGTCTGACATGTTCACGACGATGCGAGCCGAGGCTGCAGAGTATGAGCGTCTGGACGAGCTCAAGATTGGTCTGCTGCTGCGCTCGTGGCTCTCCGGTCAACTCGGTTCGCCAGACTTAAGGCGTCGTCTGCAGCGCTCGGGGGATGCTCTGGCCGATGATTATCGGCGCCATCCTTCGGACCTGTTTCGATACGTTCTCTTGATGATTCGTCACGTCGTGCGGGCCGATGAGGCAGAACTTAAGCGATCAAGACCCGCTCTGCAGGACACCAGCGATCAGCTGCGGGCCGGTCAGTCCAGGCTGGCTGATATGCTGGCCGCCAACGGGCGTCTGGCTGATCCGGCCTGGTATCAGCCATATTTGGACGCCGGTCTTGTGCTGACGGCAGACGGTGGTCTGACGTACCAACAGCAGCATCATGTCGGTCATTACTATGCGTTTGTTAAGCCTGCCTGAGGGATGCTGCGGTTTTTTGGGTCGTGGTAGCCTTGCCCTTCCCCGGAGCAAGCGGATGGGCATCATAGGGTGAAGGTTCTTCAGATTGTTCCAGGAGCGATCGTCCTTCATCACCGAGGGCAGTTGCTAGTCGGCCGTTTGAGCGGCTCGGCAGCGTCGGTTGCTATCACACCTGAAGATTTGCCGGTCCTGGCTGAATTCCTCCAGCCCGCCAATGCGGCAGAGGTCGCCCGGCAGTTGATTGGGCGAGGCGTGCCGCGTGAGTGGCTGGCTCGACGCTTGAGCTTGTTCCATCAGCGTGGTCTGTTAGCCGGTCCGCTGAAGCAGGAACAGGCAACAATTCAGAATTCAGATCGCCTTGAGCCTGTAGGCGCATGCTCCGACACCTTGCGCTCCGCAGGCCGCTGGCGACTGCCACGAAACTTCTCGCTGACTCTGACGCCTTCCGGGATGACGAGTTGGTCGGCGAGAACGCAGCGGCATTATCGTCTTGATCCGTATCAGGCTGCGTTCATGGTTTCGTTTCTCGACGGGCGTCAGTTTTCGGAGCTGAAGCGCGTGGGCTGGATTGATCGGGAAGGTTGCAATCAAGATGCGTTGGCCTGGTTCGTCGATCGAGGTCTGCTGGTAACTGCAGGCGACACTCAGACCGTAAAGCCGGTTGAAACTCAGGTGCCCCGTCAGACGTCGAATGCTCCGACGTGGCGAGATATAGATCCGGACGACCGAATTCCGGTGTATTTCATGCCCCACATGGAGAACCACTACCCGCTGGCTTTAGGGATGATCTACAGCGCGATCCGGCACTGGAACCAAGGGTCCTTGCTGGAGCGCTTCCACCCGATACCGATCACCTATTTGCCGCCCAAGGAATTCCTCGACGGGCCTTACCGGAAGTTTGGGCGCGGCGTGTGGTTGTTCTCAAATTATATGTGGTCGGACGGGCTCAACCTTGAGGTTTCGCGGGCTGTCAAAGGACACGATGCAGGCAATATCTGCATACATGGCGGGCCCAGTACGCCAAATTATGATGGGGCGTGTCGGGAATTCATGCAGCGCCATTCATCAGTCGATATCGCCGTTCATGGCGAGGGCGAGGTCACAGCTGCAGCTGTTCTGGATCAAATTGGGCGAGATGCCGACGGCGCGCTGAGATTTGAACAAGGGCTTGCGGACATCGAAGGGATTACTTTTCGAGATGCGATGGGTGAGTTGGTGAGAACCGCGCCCAGGCTGCGTATGCGCGAGCCTGATGTCATTCCGTCGCCGTATGCCGAGGGGGTATTCGACGCGTACGAAGGCCGGGTTGAAGCAGCGATCGTGGAGACCAACCGCGGCTGCCCGTTCAAATGCACCTTCTGCGACTGGGGCTCAGCCACGAATCAAAAGGTGACGCGCTTTGAAATGGATCGGGTGCGCGGCGAAATTGAATGGATTGGCAATAGTCAGGTGGGTGTTTTGTGGATCGCCGATGCCAATTTCGGCATGCTCAAGCGTGATCTTGAAATTGCAGAATGGATCGTGGACGTGCGCCGCCGAACCGGGTTCCCCCGCGAAGTCGTGGTCAACTATACGAAAAACGCCAACGAACGATTGGCTCATATCATCAAGGTGTTCAGCGAGGGCGGCATCATCAGCCAGGGAATCATCTCCATTCAAACCAGCGATGAAGAGACCCTGAAAGTCATTGACCGCGAGAACATCAAGACGGAGAAATACGATGAGCTGATCGATATCTTCTCGACGCTTGGCTTGCCGTTATCTACAGACCTGATGATCGGTCTTCCTGGCATCACGCCTAAGGCTTTCGATGAGGATCTGCAGCGCTACATTGACCTTGATGTAGCCGTCAAGGCTTATCCGACTCAGCTGCTGCCGAACAGCCCGATGGCCCATCCCGCCTATCTCGAGAAATATCGGATAAAGACGGATGATGAAGGCTATCTCGTTTCCTGTTCGAGCTACAGCGAGTCCGAATTGAAGGAAATGCGGGCAATTTATGAGGTCTACATGGCCGCTGATGGGTATTCAACCCTGCGCTATGTGATGCGATTTTTGCAGTGGGACCATCAAATTCCAGCGATGCGCCTACTGCACGACTTGATCATGACCGTTCGTCAGGCCCCAGATCGATACCCTGCCGTCACTTGGGTATTGCGCTTTTTCAATAGCGAAAAATGCATGCCCGGCGGCTGGCGTGCTTTTTACCGCCAGGTCGGGGAATTTATCGTCGGGAGATACCAGATTCCGCTGGATTCCGCCTTGGAAACTGCGCTGAAAGTCAACGAATGGGTCATGCCGGACGATACCCGGCATTATCCGGTCGACCTGAGCCTAGACCATGATTTTGCTGAATATTTCAAGGTCAACAATCGTAGAGATAACGCCGATCTCATCAGGTTGGAGTCGCTGCCTCCTGCCTCTTTGAATGTCAGCGATCCGAATGATTTGCGGCTGATCGATATCGAGCATCAGCAGTACGACAATCACCAGTATTTCTGGGAGTTACATTCGGAAATCTGCCGCCCCCAGTCGCTGGTGACGCGTGCCGACCCAGAAGGCCAAGCGTTGGCTGTTTCACACAATCTTCACGCTCGAGACGAGTAATTTGCGGGTGAGAGACCCGTGCTGCCGGGTTGCGGTCGTGGTTTCACCCTCCGTAGAATACGGAAGCTTGTTGCGATGCGTCAGCCTGAAGTATGATCGACGTCTTCGTTTTTCGCCCAAACACAATCGGTTGATCAGAGTCCCATGAAATTTATGAATTTCCGCGGTGTTTCTTTCGTGCCGCTTCTGGCCGCTTTGGCCACTATCGTCGCCGCTTCAGCTGTTGCACAGGATGTAGAGCCGGTCCTGGACACCAGCAGGGCCATGGTCCAGAACACCCAGCAGTCCCAGGAGCGCATTGATAATCTCGATTCCGAGACGCAAAGCATCCTGAGCGACTACAGGGCCAATCTCAAGCAGCTCGAGCAGCTCAACCGATACAACGCGTCTCAGCAGCGTCAGGTCGACGCCCAGCGGCGCGAAATTGAGTCGCTGGAGAATGACATCAACAACATTGCCAGCCTGCAGCGGGCCATTCAGCCGCTCATGGAAGACATGGTTGAGGCGTTGGATCAACTGGTCGAGGCGGACCTGCCGTTTCTGGTCGAAGAGCGCCGCGCCCGCGTTGAGCGTCTCCGCGCTCTGATGGACGATCCGTCGCGCTCACCGGCGCAACGTTATCGTCTTGTGGTCGAGGCCTATCAGATCGAGAACGAGTATGGTCGGACGATCGAGGCTTATCGGGGTGATATCGAGGCCGGCGGGCGCACGTTTGAGAACGTGGAGTTCCTGAGGATTGGTCGTGCCTCTCTGACTTTCCGGACGGACGATGACCAGACCTTGATGCGCTTTGACCCGGAGACCCGCCAGTGGGTGGATCTGGATCTGTCGTTCCTGCCGGACATCAAGATGGGTTCTAGGATCGCTCGGGAGCAGTTACCGCCTGACTTGATGTTCATTCCGGTCCGTGCGCCGCAGACAGCAAACGGGGGCTGAGGGAATCATGATGTTGACTGAATCAAACAAGAAATCCAGCAGGAAGACGCCTATGACCGCCTCATTCCGCACCCTCATCAGCGGAACCGTCTTGGCCGCACTGATGCTCTCGCTCGCCGCGCCAAACCTCATGGCGCAGGCTCAGCCGGAGACGATCGATGATGTTCTCCAGACCATGCAAAGCGAGCGCCGTGCGGTCTCAGAACGTAATCAGGAGCGTGAAGCAGCCTTCCGGCGCGAGCAGGCCAATCAGGAAGCAGCGCTGCGTGAACTTCGGGCGGAAGTGCGTGCGGCCGAGGCAGAAGCCAGCCGCCTCGAGAATCTGCGCAATGAACTCGACCGTGAACTAGAAGAGTTGCGAGTCCAGCTTCAGGAACGGCAGGGCGAGTTCGGAGAGCTGTTTGGAGTCGCGCGTGCCGCAGCAGCCGACCTCAACGAGCAGCTCCAGGAGTCTCTGATTTCAACGCAGTTCCAGGGCCGCGGCGAGCCTCTGGTTGAAATGGCCCAGGCCCAGTCTCTGCCGACGATCCAAGAGCTGGAGAATCTGTGGTTCACGATGCTGCAGGAGGCCAGCGAACAGGCTGAGGTCGCGCGCTACGACGCTCAGGTTGTGACCTCGGATAATCAGTCGGCGACCGAGACCGTGGTCCGTATTGGCCCATTCACTGCATTTAGTGACCAAGGCTTCATGGTGGCCCGCGAAGGCACTTTGCGCTACCTGGCGCGCCAACCAGGGCGGGCGCAGGTTGCTGCCGCGGAGCGCGCGTTCGATCACTCCGGGCCAGGCGTTGTGAGGGGTTTGATTGATCCTTCGCTGGGCACTCTGCTGGGTCTGGTCGTCGAAGTGCCGAACCTGCGTGAGCGCATCGATCAGGGCGGTGGGATTGGTTATGCCATCGTCGTTGTCGCAATCCTCGGCATTCTGTTGGCCATCTTCCGCTGGATTATCCTTGCCTTCACCTCAATGAAGGTTCGGGCTCAGATGAAGTCTTCGACGCCGAAAAAGGGCAACCCTCTCGGCCGGATCATGCTGGCCTACGAAGAGTTCAAGAGCGAGGACCTCGAAACACTTCAACTGCGTCTGGATGACGCCGTGTTGAAAGAGTTGCCCAAGCTTGAATCCGGCTTGAATGTCGTCAAGGTTCTGGCTGCAGTGGCGCCGCTCATGGGTCTGCTTGGTACGGTGATCGGGATGATTGTTACGTTCCAGGCGATCACCTTGTTCGGCACCGGTGATCCGAAGCTGATGGCTGGTGGTATCTCGCAGGCTCTGGTCACCACCGTGATGGGCTTGATCGCAGCAATCCCGCTGTTGCTGCTGCATGCTTTTGCTTCCAGCACCGCGCGCAGGATTGGGCAGGTGCTTGAGGAGCAGTCCGTGAGTCTGGTCGCAGAAACCGCCGAACAGGGCTAATCTCGTGTTCGAGAATCTGTTACCGGCCAATGCGGTCAACGTCATCGGAAATTATCTGGAGACAGGCGGCCCCGTTGTGGTCGCCCTGTTGGTCAGCACCTTTCTGATGTGGTTGTTGATCAGCGAGCGGCTGGTCTACTTTCTGTTCTCGGCAAGGCGTTTTCTGAAGACTCAGGAGTCTCGATGGGAGAGCTTTGACGATCACAGTAGCTGGCAGGCTCACGCTTTCCGCGAGCGCTTGATCTCCGAAGTTCGAGTCGAGAATGAACGCTTTCTGGGGCCGATCAAGGCGCTGATCGTCATCACGCCGCTGCTGGGTCTGCTTGGCACCGTGACGGGAATGATCGAGGTGTTTCAGGTCATCGTTGATACCGGGTCTTCTAACGCCCGGCTGATGGCGTCGGGTATTTCCAAGGCCACCATTCCGACGATGACCGGTCTGGCGGTTTCTCTGACCGGCGTCTTCTCGATCAACTTCCTTGAGCGCCGCAATGCCGGTGCGGTGGCTGCTATTTCCGAAGATCTCGTCGTGGACGCAGGCCTGGGCTATGGATCAAGGAAGCGCTTGACCGATTCGGATGAAGAGGCCGCAGATGTCAACATCACCCCACTGCTGGACATCGTTTTCATCCTGCTGATTTTCTTCATCGTGACAGCCACGTTCCTCGATGAAATCGGTATTGGCCTGAACTCCCCGAATCCCGATCCGCCCGAAGAGCTGACCCGCCCGCCGCCAACGCTTGTGCTTGCGGTCCGAAACGACGGCTTTGTCATGGTGGATGACATTCGGCTGGTGGACCCGCGCTCCGTAACGCCCATTGTTGAGGCATTCAAGGCCGAGAAGCCCAATGGCGTGGTGTTGCTCAATGCCGCACCTGATGCTGACGTCGAGACAACCGTTCTGGTTTTGGATCAGGCGCGGCTGGCTGGCGTTGAACCTGCACTCGCTATTCAGCGAGGAAGATAGGAAGAGCGATTCGAGATGCTAAGACGTAAGAAACGAGAAGCGGACGAGGGGGATGTCAACGTCACCCCGCTGCTGGACATCGTATTCATCATGCTGATCTTCTTTATCGTAACGGCGACCTTTATCAAGGAACCTGGAGTTGACGTGCAGAGGCCAGATGCGATGACGGCCGAGCAGCAGCGCCTGGTTTCTATTCTGGTTGCAATAGACTCAGAGAATAGGATCTGGATTAATCGCGAGGAAACGCCGCTTGAGGGCGTGCGCCTGGCGATCGAGCGCCTCCGCCGGGAGAACCCGAGGGGTAGCGCGGTGATTCAGGCGGATGGCCTCGCTGACAGCGAATACCTGGTCGAAGTTCTGCAGCAGATTCGCGATGCTGGTGTGCAGGACACGGTTGCTGTATCGACATTGAGATCATGAATAGCGTAATACGACTAGTTTCTGGTATCCCGGGCGCAGTGATCGTCACGACAGTGCTGTTCCTGCTGTTGGCGACCGTGATCCAGCAACAGCAGGAAGTGCAGTTGTCGGAAGATCGGTCGGTTGAGATCAACGTCACCCGACAACTGGAAGACAACACCCAACAGCGTCCTGAAGATTTTCAGCGTCCGGTGCTCGACCAGCCGCCACCGCCCCCGCCGACAGTTTCGGATCCGTCCTTCCGACCCAGCATGGCGGTGGAAATGGGCGCGCTGCCTGACTTCAGTGGCGCGGATATTGATATTGGAACGGGCTTCAACCCGGATCGTGACGCCCAGCCTCTGGTCCGTATTCCACCGCAGTATCCGACACAATGCCTACGTGCTGCGAGTAACCTGGAGACCGTGGTTGTAGAGTTTGACGTCACGCCGGAAGGCTCTGTGGTTAGTCCCCGAGTGGTCGATTCGACCAACGCCTGCTTTAATCGGGCGGCATTGAGGGCGGTTGAACGCTGGCGCTATCAGCCCCGAGTGATCGATAACGTTGCGCAGCCTCGTTTTGGTGTGCGCACCGCCATCGATTTCGGCATGGAAGAGTGAGGATAGAGAGATGACGTTGCGTAATGCTTTTGCAGCGGCCTTTCTGGGGTTGCTCCTCTTTGCGGCTCCAGTCAGTGCCGAGGACTACACTTTAACGCCGAACGTGGCGACGGATCTTCTGGAAGCTTACGAGCTTCTGGAAAACGAGGAAACTCAAGAAGCGCTCGAGCAGCTCAACGAGTTGATAAGGCGGCGCGGCGAAAACATGAAGCCCTTCGACAGAGCCTCGGTGCTGCAGATTCGCGGTTCTGCCTACGTCAATATCGAAGATTTCGAATCCGGGTTGCGTGACTTTGAAGAGGCGATCGCGCTTCGGGCATTGCCGGAAGAGCAACAAAGCAGGCTGCGTTTCAATATGGCGCAGCTTTACTTCGTGACCGAGCAGTACGAGAAGTCCATTGAGTTCTTCGAGCAGTGGTTTGAGGAAGACCCCGAAGCCAGCTCCAACACTTGGTTCATGTACGCGGGCGCCAACTATCAGGTTGGACGTTACGAAACCTCGCTATCGGCGATTACCAATGCCATTGAGCTGAGCGAAGAGCCTGATCGTCGCCAGTACGAGCTCAAGAATGTGCTGCTCAACGAGTTGCAGAGGGTCCCGGAGCGGATTGAACTGCTCAAGACCATGGTGACCATCTGGCCAGATACCTTGAGCTTCTGGCGTCAGCTCTCCTCACTTTATCTGGAGCAGAACGACGATCTACGCGCTTTTGGTGCACTTGAATCCGCTTACCTGTCCGGCCTGATCGAAGACGAGAGCGATATCCTGGTTCTGGCCCAGTTCTATTCAACGTTCAATAATCCATACCGTGGTGCCCGGTTGATCGAGCGCGAGATGGAAGACGGCCGCGTTGAGCGGACAGTGGACAATCTGGAATTGCTCTCGCAGCTGTGGAGCCAGTCCAGAGAGCACCAGCAAGCCATTCCGATTTTGAGAGAAGCGGCGCAGAAATCAGACGACGGTGATTTGTTTTTCCGGCTAGGCCAGGCCTATTTGGCGACGGAGAACAACGAATCCGCTGAGAATGCTTTCCAGCAGGCACTGGACAAGGGCGGACTGGAGGATAACCAGGCCCAAGCTTGGATGTTGCTGGGCAACGCCAGATTCAACCAGGCCGGCCCCGGGGATCGACAGCAGCGCCGTCAGGCTGATGAAGCCTTTGCTCAGGCCGAGCGTTTCTCGTCGACTAGAGCT
>JAZBPR010000119.1:0-4085 GCA_036351735.1 Wenzhouxiangella sp.
GGCGCCCATGCCATTGCTCAGCAGTGCCGACTTTGGCGTAGACCCTGATCACGTTGAAGCCCTTCTGTTTGCCTGGCTCGCGCGCGAGCGGCTTGCATCGCGACCCGTCGCAACGCCGGGCATCACAGGGGCAAGGAAACCGGTTCTGGCCGGAACCATTTTCAACGGCTGATGCACGCTAGAGGAACCTGCTATGGGCCGAGCAGTCGGAACCTCCACCACGAAGACTCAAAAAGAGACCACTCATGAAAAATACTTATCGCTGGACTTTCGTTCTACTTGCTTCTGTTCTGGTGGCCTGCGGTCAGCAAGATGCGCCAACCGAAGAAACAGCTGAACCGCGCACAGAGCAGCCAGCCGACCCGACCCGCTCGGCCCCGGGTGACACACCTGCGGAAAGCGCAGCACCATCCGCATCAGCCGAGTCGGATGAAGCGAGCGCCGCTGACATCGAAGCGGCTAGAAACGAACGCAATCGTCTGCGCGAGCAGTACCAAGCCTTGAGGGACAGCTGGGACGTCGAAGCCATTGCCGACCAGTTTGATCTCACCGAGTCCCAAAAGACCCAACTCCAAAACGCTCGGGAAACCCTCGTCGCCGAACGGGTCGCGGTTCGCAACAGACTTCGCAGCATTCGCGACTTGCAGCAGCAGGCCGAGAGCGCCGGTGATCAATCAACAATTGAAGCGCTGAGGGCAGAAGCAGCTCAGATTCAGGGGCGCCTCGAGGTCGCTGAGGGCGATTGGAAAAAAACGCTGGCGGAAACTCTCTTGCCTGAACAACTAGAGAACATTTCCGTGCCGGATTAAATGTTAGCTCTGGGAGCTTATTGGCTCTGAAACCGATCCCTGAACAGGTTGATGAATGTGTCTTGGAACGAGCGAATGAATAGCGCTCCGTTTTCAGTGTTTCCGTGCAGAGCTGAATCAATATCATCTTGGCCGCGCGCCCCGATCAGCATCGCATCACCCTGCAATTCCAAAGCGCTGCCGAACACGTCTAGCGGTCGACTCGAAGGCGACTGGAGCTTACCGACTTCTGCCCATCCCTGTTCATTCCGAACATACGCATAAACCGTGCCTGGACGTTCAGAAACCAAACTATCATTACCAGCGCCAGCCCCAATGAGCATAGTATCACCCGAAAGCGCTACCGACCTCCCGAACAAGCCTCCCGATTCAGCGTCACTAGCCTGAATCACCTGTGTCTGACGCCAGCCCAATTCCGTGTGATCGAACACGTAGACTGAGCCCGGATCACAGCCTGAAGCGCAGTTAAACGAACCGGATGCCCCAACCACGATCGTTTCTTCATCGCCATCAAGCGCGCGGCCAAACTGCGCGCTCCAAGGGTTGTCACTGGGGACTAGCACATCGGCCCAAGTCCAGACATCACCCGTTTTTTCGTACAAATGAACCGCGCCGGCATTGCGGTTCTCTGGAGGTTGGGTCGGTTCCAGCGGAATATTGGCGATTGAAGCCCCAACCGCCAGAAGATTGCCCAAGCGCACGATTTGATTCCCGAAAGCACCTCCACCTCCTTCGGGAGGAAGAATTTTCTCAACCTGAGCCCACAGTCCGGTTTGCGGGTTCAGTCGAAAAACGTAAATAGCCCCACCCTCAGCGCCAGACGCACCAATCAGCAAATTTCCGCCATCAAGGAGCAAACTCAATCCAAAATAGTCATACGCTTGCCCGTCATCGGCTATCAGCTTTTGGCGCTCTATCCAGATCCAGTCGTTACCGTTAGCCTCTCGCTGATACACATAGACAGCACCCTGCCACGCATTCTCATTGATATATGCATAGGGCGCGCCAACGAAAGCTATGTCCCCGGAAACCTGAGAGGCATATCCAAAATAGTCACCGGCCACCCCATCACTTGCTTTGAGCTTATCCTGAAGACTGAACTCGCCGCCTTGATTGGAAAACACATAAGCAGCGCCAGACTCACTATTGTCAAACCAACCGTCCCCCAGTTCTAGAGCCCCAACGATCAACGTCTCTCCATCACTACTCCACGAATGACCAAATGAAAGGCCTTGCTCTCCATTCCCGGTGGAAATACTTTGCTCCAAAGACCATGCCCCCTCAACAAGAGAGTAGGACTCAACCATTCCGCCTTTCGCGGTTTCGTGCGAGCCGGATGCACCGACCAGCAACACTTCATTTTTGGAATCGACCGCCAAGGACCTTGCGAATCTATGAGACCAGAGCTTCTGCCCTTCCCCGCGCTCAATTTTTTGCTGCCGTAACCAAACACCACCATTCTCAAAAAAAGCGGTCACGAACCCAGCGGCAAGAGAAGGATCAGCGCCGACAAGCGCGTGCTTTCCGTACAGGGCAACTGCTGAACCATAACTCCATTCCGAGCCCACATCGTCCGGACCCAAACTGAGGTTTTGCTGGCTCCAAACGCCAGCACCGGAATCCAGCGTAAACAAGTAAGCAGCCCCCTCAGAGGGCGACGCGCCATTACTGTCAGCGGCGGGCGCGCCCACCAAAATATTGACTCCATCTACCGCGAGCGATGCGCCGAATTCATCATCATTGTGATCGCCAACAGGAGACAACTCCCACTTGCTCAGCCATTGATTACTATGACCTTGGTCATAGGTATAGACATGAACAGTACCCGGCTCGCTAGGCCACTCGTCAACTGTATGAGGACGTCCAATGACCAACCAATCATCGGACAGCCCAACCGATGTGCCGAATCTGGCATACCGCAGAGGAACGTCTTCCATTATTTTCTGGGCCAGCCTCCAGATCCCTTCGCTATCCCGTTCAAACACATAGGCCGCGCCGACATCAAAGATTGCGGAGACTCCAGGGTTAAGAACATCTTGGTAAGGCGCGCCGACAACCGCAACATCTGCAAGAATAGCAATCGACGAACCAAAATAATCTCGTGTTGCTGGAGCTTCAGCCATCAACTTCTGCCGCTCCTCCCAATCACCATTTTTGTTCTTCTCGAAAACATACACGGCTCCAGCGCCCCAGTCATCGCCTTGGGAAACACCATAGGCTCCGATCATCAGCGTTGTCCCAGAGATAGCTAAAGCACTGCCAAAAGAGTCGTTTGCCGAGGCATCAGAAGCAACCAATTTGGCTTCGAATTCCCACTCGCCGTTTTGCCTGATGTAGACGTAGACCGAGCCTGCGTTCTCCAGATTAGGGCGGCTATCTCCGGAAACCCCAACGGCCATTGTGTCTCCGGAAACCACGACTGATGTGCCAAAGTAATCGCCCTCAACCCCCTCCTGACCGAGGTGATTGTTAGCCACTGTCAGGGTTTGCGGCAGAGCAAGTGACTCAAGTGGCCCGGGCTGCGCGCTCGCATGCAAGACCTGCACACATAGACAGAAGACTAAGAGCAACCCAAGGATTGCATTCGATCGGCGATTGACTGGCTCCATGTCCCCGCTCCTGAGAGCGATGATCGACGCTTCCTACGCTCTCTGTGAATTTTATGTGATGACTAAAGAGAATCTGAGTATACCCATCCAAGGCCTGATTGCAAATCCGCTGAACATCAGCAAGCAAGGCAGCTGTCAGTCAAAGCTTCTCTGCCAAAATCGTCTAGAGTTCGACAATCGAATCGAGCATTCAGTGGGGCTGCCTCATGTTGCCATTTCTTTTCCGAAGCCCTTGACCCAGCGCGAATGCCGATTACGGGGACTTCGCTACACGGCCGTCAATAACCCGCCGCCTGCCCGTCCTTACGCACTTCCGTCGCGCCGCGATAGGTGCCGAATTCGGGGTCCAGCATGATCGCCTGGTAGCCGCCGTAGGGACCCAGGGCAGGCTGGATTCGGTGGCCCTTCTTGAGGAGGGCACGAATGGTTTCATAGGAAAAGCCCGATTCCAGATTCACGATCCCGCCGTCGGTCATCTGCAGATTCTGGCCAGTCGGCTCGGTTGATCCTCGATGGTGAATCCGCGGCGCGTCACCCGCCTCCTGAAGGCCCATTCCGAAGTCGACTAGATTCATGACGATCTGGGCATGCCCCTGCGGCTGCATGCCGCCGCCCATCAGCCCGAAACTGATCCAGGGCTTGCCATTAACCGTGATGAAGGCCGGGA
>JAZBPR010000120.1:0-9142 GCA_036351735.1 Wenzhouxiangella sp.
GTCAGAGTTGTTGCCAGAGCGCAGCACGGCCCACTCCAACTCCACGCTGTCATTCGGCAGGTTGGCCGTCCAGTTCTGCGCGACGATCCACCAGCGACCGGCCTGCGGTTCTTCGACGATACAGCGCTCCAGCTCAATCGGGCTGGCCGAACGGCACTGCTCCTCACTTTCCTGTGCCGCGCCATCTCCATTCACGTCTCGCCCGACAAACAAATCCATGTCTTCCGAGCTGGAGGCCAGAATCTCCGCCCATAGACCCACGGCATCGGCCGGCACGTCGATAAGGAAGGTCCTTGTCCCCTCGCTGCCATCGTAGGGATTGGAGTTACGGGGATCCTGCGGCAGCGAGAAGTTCTCGGTATTTGCCGGGACAAGATCACTGGTTCCAAACGCCGCGGCAGGAAGATCATCGACAAAGCCGAGGTCGATTGAAGTACGGCCCTGGTTGGCCGGAGCATCAATCCGGACGATATCGGGGAGCGAGACTTCGCCGGTCAGTGCGCGAACGCCGATCGGCAAACGCTGTGTAGCCAGCGGCGCCTGCCCGGGCACCGGTGCAGAAACATTGGGAGGTGAAAGCACAACCGAACCATGCTCCAGAACGTTGCTTCCTATGACTGGAGTCACCGTAATCGTCAGCGCCTGCGACTGTCCAGAACTCAGAGAAAACTGAGACGGCGAGACCTGAACGCCCAGGCCTCCCTCCGAGGACACAGACCAGGTTCCTGAGCGAAGCGCCGTGACAGTCCGCGTAAAGGTGCAAGATTCACCGCAGTTTTCGTTGACCAGCCCAGCCAGGTTAAGCGCACCCGGGTCTCCGCCGAACTCCGGATTTGCAGCCGTGAATTCGCCGCGGGTAATCGGCAAATACAGGCCTGCCCGTGCCGCAAGATCGACCCGAATACGACCGGCACCCCGATCAAAGATATCCGCGGGTTCACCCGATGCGAATACCGGCTCGGCTTCCGCCGTAGTCTCAAGCACCGAGGTCAGCATCGCAGGCGTCCAGTCGGGCTGCAATTGCTTAAGCAACGCCATTGAACCTGCCGCGTGAGGGCTGGCCATGGAAGTACCGGTCAGCCGCGCAACAGCGGTGCTGTTCGGAATGAAAGCAGCCTGTATGTTGGTTCCCGGCGCCACCACGTTGGGTTTCATGACGTTGGGCGCATCAGCCGCCGGCCCGCGAGATGAACCTGCATTCAGCTGATCTCCCAGATCCTCACTGAAGATTGTGAGCTGTGCATTCGGCAAACTGACTGGCAGCTCTCCACCTGCCGCACGCAGAGCGGCCAGAATTTCTTCTCCATCGGTCAGAGAAACCATACCGCCCGGAATGGTTGTTTCTTCAACACCGCCCATGACGATCGGACTTCCACCCACGTTGTTGATCATGATCACGGCGATCGCGCCAGCTGCCTCGGCATTATTAATTTTGTCAACGAAGAAACAATCTCCTCGCTTCAACAGAGCGACTGCGCCTGCAAACGCATTCGCAGGGAAAGCTTCACACGCCTCCAAGGTACCGCCGACTGCATCTCCTGCGCGCAGGGGTTGGTTGGTAATCGGCAAAAGAGGGAGATCGGGGCCGGTGCCATATTGAATGAACCACGCGCCTACGCCGGAAATCGTGATGCGGCGTCCAAACCGCTCCCGAGTTGTAGTGTTGCCGACGGCGAAAGTCCAGGGAGCATCGGCAGGAGAACCGACGGTTTCCGGCTCGGGACCCGAATTGCCAGCAGAAGTTACAAAAGGGATGCCGGCGTCCAGCAGATTGAAAATACGCACGGCCTCGCTATCGCGCCACGGGTTAAAGGGGTCACCGCCGATCGAATAGTTGACCACGTCCACGCCATCACGCACTGCCTGATCGAATGCCTGAAGAATGGCTCCGAACTGACACGTCCCTGCGGTTTCATCATCGGGGTTCGGCTCAGTGCAAACTCGATAGGAGACGATATGTGCTCTGGGAGCAACCCCGCCGAGGTCCTCCCGCCATTCGTTTCCTGCCGCTATACCGGCGACGTGGGTGCCGTGCCCATCTGTGTCCTCTCCATCGGTCGAGTCAGTGGTGAAGTCGTAAACGCCGACCAGTTTGTCGTTACACGGCACATTGGCCTGGGCACACAAACCTAGAAAAGCTGGATAAGGGTTGCTGTATTCGTAACCCTCTGAGTGAATCGGGTCATCCGAGAAGGCTTCGTGGCCCCAATTGATTCCGCTATCGATGATTCCAACGATCGTCCCCTCACCTCTGGTCGCTGGCAATCCGTTGACCAAGCCAGCCCCCAGCGCACGGGCACCGATGAGTTCCGGGCCGTCCGACAACTGCAGCTTATGCACACGCTCCCGCTCAATCGAATTCACGTTCGGCAAGCTTGCAATCAATTGCCTATCAGCGGCTGAGAGACCCTCGACAATGACGGCGTTGGCTACATGCTGCACGCTTCCGTCGACCTCAAGCTTCCGTCCCAAGGTCGCCTCAGCCAGACCAATGAAATCAGCTTGTCGATCCCGAAGAAAGCGTTCGTAGTCGACCACGGCCGGATCCAGAACATCGAAAGCTCGCCCGGTCGTTGAGGGAGCCGTTGCCTGAAGCGGAATCTGAGATTGAGGCAAGCGCTTCAGCGAACCGATCTGGGCCCCAGAAAACTCCAGCGTTGGGGCATCTTCAAGCGTGACAATCCAACGATCAGTGAACTGCCCCTTCTCAGCAACAGCGGTTGCAGTCAAGGCAACTGAAGAAATAGCGATCAAAACGGTAGAGAAAATGAAGCGCATCAATAATTCCTAAATTAAGTTGATGTTCGGGGGCGAGCGATTAGACGGGCTGTCGCAACGTCACCAATTCCTCTGCGGCAGTCGGATGAATACCAATCGTGCGGTCAAAGTCCGCCTTGGTCAGACCTGCACGGACGGCGACGGCGAAGCCTTGTAGCATTTCAGGTGCATCCGGGCCCACAACGTGACATCCCAGCACTCGGTCCGTTTCGGCGTCGACAATCAGCTTCATCAATCCTTGTTCCTGCCTGCTGGGCAGAGTGTATTTCATGGGTGTAAAGCGCGAGCGATAGACCATGATGTTGTGGCCAGCGGCGCTGGCTTGATCCTCGGTGAGGCCAACGGTCCCAACCGGCGGTTGAGAAAATACCGCGGCGGGCGTGTCGGCATGTTCCACCGGTCGGTCCATGCCACCAAACTGGGTATCGGCGAAGGCGTGTCCCTCCATCAGGGCCACAGGCGTCAGATTGATCCGGTCGGTCACATCGCCGACAGCATAGACATGATCGGCAGACGTCCGGCTGTAGCGATCAACTTCGATCCGGTTGCCCTGGCCGGTTTGAACCCCGACCGTCTCCAACCCCAGATCCCAGGTATAGGGCACCCGGCCAGTCGCAAACATCACCGCATCAAAGCTTCTGGTCTGATCGTCGGTGAAGGCCACTTGAATTCCATCCGAAGTCGCCTCCAGGCGCGCGGGTGCGGTCTGATACATGAATTCGATGCCACGGCCGGCCATGCCGGATTCAACGGTCGCGCGCACATCCTCATCAAAGCCGCGCAGGATTCGATCGCGCCTGTAGGCCAGGGTCACGTCAGACCCCAGTCCGTTGAAAATGCCGGCAAACTCGACTGCGATATAACCTGCGCCAGCGATCAGCACCCGTCTCGGCAAGTCCGGAAGATGAAAAGCCTCATCAGAAACAAACCCCAAATCCGCCCCTGGAATTTCCGGGACCCACGGCCGCCCGCCCACAGCGATGAGAATCTTTTCGGCTGTCAGGCGTCGACCAGCGACATCGACGGTATGCGGACCCACGAGCCGACCTCGTCCCATGAACAACTCCACACCAGCGTTTTCCAGCAAGCGCAGATAGATCTGATTCAGACGGTCAATCTCGCGGTCCTTAGCGGCAATCAGATCCGGCCAAGAAAACTCCGACTCGCCAACACGCCAACCATAGCCGGCCGAATCTTCGAAACTCTCGGCAAACTGGGAAGCAAAGACCAAAAGCTTCTTGGGGACACAGCCGCGTATCACGCAAGTCCCCCCAACTCGGGATTCTTCGCAAATACCGACACGCGCTCCGTGGCCGGCAGCAATGCGCGCAGCGCGCACTCCACCGGACCCGGCACCGATGACGAACAGGTCGAAGTCAAACTTTTTCATAAACTTTTCGAGTTGGATTGATTTGGCACAATTAATGGCAGAGCACCGATGGTACGATACTCGAATAGGCACTTTAGCTGCATATTCAAACCCTCTTTAATGAACAACACTTCTGGCCTCAGGCACGACATTGGTTCCGGAGACATTCTCGATCGATGAGTACCTTGCTCAAGGCTGACCAGGTCGGTTTCACGCGTTCCGGGCATCTGGTCTTTGAGCCGACCGATGTCACGCTGAGCGCCGGGAAAGCGCTGGTCATTTCCGGACCCAACGGCAGCGGCAAGACCACCTTGTTACGGGTATTGGCCGGCATATTGCAGCCTGCGACTGGCTCACTGGAACGCTTTGGCAGCCTTGCCTTCCTCGGCCATCTGGCTGCGGTCAAAGGGGATCTAAGCTGTCGCGAAAATCTCGAATTCAGCCGCCAGTTCAGCGGCGATGCCGGAACAGATGTCAATCGGGCCATGAGCCGCGTGGGTTTGGCTGGTCTCGGGCTGCGTCCGGCCCGAGCGCTCTCGGCGGGTCAGAAGCGACGTCTGGGACTTGCAGGCCTCCTGGTCTCACGACGAAGTATCTGGCTTTTGGACGAACCTTATGCCAGCCTCGATGACGCCGGCGGTGAACTGGTCGATCAATTGCTGGACGAACACCTGGCCAGCGGAGGGACGGCGGCGTTATCGACTCACCAACGTCAACCAAACCTGTCAGTGCCGCTGGAACGACTGGTGGTCCAACCCAGCCAAAGGGAGCTGAGCTCATGACGCGCGCCATGCTGGCCCTGCTCAAGCGAGATCTTCGTCTGGCGGTGCGCCATGGCGGAGAGTCGCTCATGCCGCTGGTGTTTCTCTTTGCCGTGCTCATTCTGGTTCCACTCGGAGTAGGCCCCGGCCCGAACCTGCTATCTGCCATCGCGCCCGGCATGGTCTGGGTCGCAGCCCTTTTGGCCAGCCTTTTGGCGCTTGAGCATTTGTTTCGACCGGATCTTGACGACGGTACGCTAGAGCAGTGGTGGACCGGCGAGACGCCAGTTGGCATGCTTGTTGCCACCCGTCTGTTCAGCCACTGGCTGATTACCGGACTGCCGGTGATCGTGTTCGCGCCGGTGGGCGCGCAGATGCTTTACTTGCCGGACCGTGCACTGGGAACACTGGTGATCAGCCTGATCATTGGAACTCCGCTGTTATCGCTGATTGGCGGCCTGGCATCGGCGCTCACCCTTGGTACAAATCGCGGCAGCGTACTTCTGTCAATTCTAATTTTTCCGCTCGTTGTCCCCGTGCTAATCTTCGCCACTGGCGCGGTTTCGGCAGCAGCAGACGGGTTGTCTACTCGAGCCCATTTGGGCTTGCTGAGCGCCCTTCTGATTCTGGCCGTAACGCTGATACCACTGGCAACCACAGCTGCTTTAAGACTGAATATTGAATGATGTGGCAAAAATTCAAAGTCGCTTTTCACCGTCTGGGCTCACCCCCGGTCTTTTACCGCTTGTGCCAGGTCGTAGCACCCTGGCTGTGGGCTGGGGCCGCGATTTGCGCGGTTTTTGGCCTATACAAAGCTTTGTTCGTTGTCCCGCCGGACTATCAGCAAAGCGATAGCTTTCGAATTCTTTACGTCCATGTGCCAGCTGCCTGGCAGGCCATGGCCGGCTACTTGGTGATGTCGATCCTGGCTGTCATCGCATTGGTCTGGCGGATTCGCACGACCGAGATCATGGCCATGATGGGTGCGCCCATTGGGGCGGCATTTACGACCATATGTCTGGCGACAGGATCGATCTGGGGTCGACCAATGTGGGGGACCTGGTGGGCCTGGGATGCGCGCCTGACCTCCATGCTGGTCCTGCTGTTTGTCTATCTGGGCATCATGGGACTGTATGCTGCCTTCGAAGATAAGCGCAAAGGCGCCCGAGTGGCCTGCATTCTGATTCTCGTCGGATTGGTCAACATCCCTATCATCCACTTCTCGGTCGAATGGTGGACGACCCTGCACCAGGGCTCTACCATCAACTTTTTTGGTGAATCCAGCATGGACTCGAGCATGATGCCGCCGCTCTGGTGGATGGTGATCGCGACCAAACTGATGTTCGGCGCAGCCTTGCTTGACCGCTCCCGCAATGAATTGATCGAGCAGGACCGTCGCAAGGGTTGGGTCAGAGAGAAACTGGGGGTAAGTGTATGATTCCAGAGTTCGAATATGCCCCGTATGTCTGGACGAGCTACGGGATTTTTGCGATGATAATGGTTTGGCAGGTGATGCAGCCGATTCTAAAGCGGCGTCGCCTGGAATCAGAACTCCGCGAGGAGCAGGCGTTAGAGACAGGAGAGTATGGCCATGACACCCAGACGTAAAAAGAGACTGGCAGTAGTTGGCCTGATCGTGCTCAGCGTTGGCGCGGCGGCGACCGTGGCCTTTACTGCGCTGCAGGAAAACATGTTGTTCTTTGTCAGCCCTTCCGACGTGCACGCTCAGACCCTGCCCGCCGACCGCCACTTCAGGCTGGGCGGGCTCGTGACCGAAGGCAGCGTCTCGCGCGACAACGAAACCCTGATGGTCAGTTTCAAGGTTAACGACGGCGCGTACGAAGTGCCGGTGACCTTCGAAGGCATTCTGCCCGACCTGTTCCGTGAAGGACAGGGCGTGATTGCCCACGGTCATATCGGGCAAGACGGTGTCTTCCATGCACGCGAAGTGCTGGCCAGACACGACGAAACCTACATGCCCAAGGAAGTCGCGACCGCGCTTGAGGAAGCCGGAACGCCGCACACCGTCAACATGCCGACAACGCGCTGACCGACCGACCTAGACGAGGTTTGGCTAGCGGATCTGGGTCTTATAAACTGCATTTGAAATACTTCTTAAGCGGCGTGTCTACAGGCACGCCGTTCAAACCTGACGAGGTGCGCAAACATGATCGCTGAATTTGGACAAATCTCACTGATTCTCGCTCTGGTGCTGGCAACGTTGCTGGCAACAGTGCCCATGTACGGCGCCTACAAGAACAATGAAGCCTTGATGAATCTCGCGCCATCGCTGGTGATCGGGCATTTTGTCTTTGCGCTGGCAGCCTTTGCATCGCTGGCAACGCTGTTCCTGACCCACGATTTCACGGTTGCCAACGTCGCGATCAATTCCAACCTGCTGCTGCCGTGGTTTTATCGCTTCGCAGCGACCTGGGGCAGTCACGAAGGTTCGCTGCTACTGTGGATTTTGATGCTGGCCGGGTGGATGTTTGCAGTCGCGCTGATGTCCAGAAGTAGCCTGCCCAAGCCATTCCTGACCCGTGTTCTGGCGGTCATGGGCGCTGTCTCGATCGGTTTTCTGCTGTTCACCCTGCTGACGTCCAACCCGTTCGACCGCATTTTGCCCGGCCCGCCGGATGGTCAGGATCTGAACCCGTTGCTGCAGGATCCCGGCATGATTTTCCACCCGCCGTTGCTTTACATGGGCTACGTTGGGTTCTCGGTAGCTTTCGGATTCGCCATTGCTGGTCTGCTCGGCGGTCGCGTGGAGCGTGACTGGGTGCGCTGGTCACGTCCTTGGACGCTGATGGCCTGGGCTTTCCTCACTGCGGGCATCACCCTGGGCTCATGGTGGGCTTACTACGAACTCGGCTGGGGCGGCTGGTGGTTCTGGGATCCGGTTGAAAACGCATCTTTTGTGCCGTGGCTGTTGGGAACCGCGCTGATCCACTCTCAAGCTGTGACCGAAAAGCGCGGTGCGTTCCCTGCCTGGACCGTTCTTCTGGCGATCGCTGCGTTCTCCACCTCCCTGCTCGGAACTTTCCTGGTCAGGTCTGGCGTTCTCACCTCTGTTCATGCCTTCGCGACCGATCCCGAGCGCGGTGTCTTCATCCTGGCGTTCATGGCCGTAGTCACCGGTTCAGCGCTGACCCTGTACGCCATTCGTGCTCCACGGATCATGATGGGCAAAGGCTTTGATTTTGTCAGCCGTGAAACGGCCCTGCTGCTGAACAATGTCTTCTTCACCGTTTCTGCCGGGATGGTTCTGCTGGGCACCCTCTACCCGCTAGTCATCGACTTCATGGGATGGGGACAGATTTCTGTCGGCCCGCCGTATTTCGGCGCCATGTTCGTCCTGTTGATGACCCCCGTTGTCATGCTGGTCCCGCTTGGACCCTTCAGCCGGTGGGGAAAAGATGATCTCAAGCGCATCGTCGCTCCACTCTTGATTTCAATGGCCGTGGCGGTCGTTGGAGGCATTGCGATCGCCGCAGCACTTGGGGCGCTGAATCTGCGGGCCATTACCGGCTGGATAGGCGGTCTATGGCTGATCCTGGGCTCTCTTAGCTACCTGATCCGACAAAAGGACCAGGTTCGACGCTTCTCGCTGCCTAGAGGTCAGGTCGGCATGATCATGGCGCACGCAGGTATTGGCGTCTTCGTGATCGGCGTGGCCATGGTCGAGTCGACTACCTACGAGCGCGACCTCCGCTTCGAGCCCGGCGACCGACTGGAGGCTGCAGGCTACACCTTCCATCTGCATGAAGTCGCCCAAGTGAAAGGCCCCAACTGGATTGCCCAGGAGGGTCGCTTCACTGTGTATCGTGGCGAACGAGAACTCGGCCGCATGCTTCCGCAGAAACGACTCCACCATCGGGGACAGCAACTGATGACAGAAGTGGCGCTGCGTCCCGGTCTTTTCCAAGACTTGTACGTCGCGCTGGGTGAGCCCATGCTGGATGGCACTGGTGCATGGAGTATCCGCATCCATATCAAGCCGTTCATACGCTGGATCTGGGGGGGAGCGGTCCTGTTGGCGATTGGCGGCCTGCTGGCCGCATCAGATAAGCGTTACTGGAAGCCACTTCATTCGGAAACGAGGGAGGGGGTCAGCGAAGGCGGAGAAGTGCCCGCATGATCAAGATGCTTGTTCCGCTCGGCGTTTTCGTCGGGCTGGTTGTGCTTCTTCTGATCAGCCTGCCGGGTGCAGAGCAACGGCGGCAGGTCGAATCAC
>JAZBPR010000121.1:0-7528 GCA_036351735.1 Wenzhouxiangella sp.
AAGATCGATGGCCACGAAGCTATCGCCCAGGCCATCTGCGAAGCGCTCCTGTCCATCGAGGTCAAAAGCGATGTTTCCTTCAATCGGAATAGGCGTCTGGCCAAAGAAGGAAGGATTGATTCTCGCCGTTCCCGTTCCTTGATCAATGATCGGACTGCTGGCGGCTACTCGCAGGTCGCCAAGGATGGAGGGCGCTGTAGCCGGATCGAGGGGTTGACTGAACAGCGGGTCGTTGGAGCTGACCGTGCCATCGAGATTGCCCGTTCCTGCGGGATTGAGCCCTTCGATGAGGCTGTGTGTCGCCGTGAATCGACCAGCGCCCGGCCCGCCGTAGCTGGCGCTCGCAGTCCCGGGTCCAGAGACATCCTGATTGCCCCACAGAATCGAGTTGTTGATCAGCATCGTGCCGACCGGAGCTTGCTCGTGAAAAATCGCGCCCCCATCTCGATCGGCTCGATTGCCGCTGAAGGTCGTGTTGGTCAGCACGACGGTTTGATTGAGATCAGGGGGCAGATCAAAATAGTAGCCCCCACCATCCTCGCTCGCATAATTGCCGCTGATCTGCGTATTGACCAGAGCGGAAACGCCACGAAAACCATAGATGCCGCCGCCTATGATCGCTCGATTTCCCGCGATCAGGGCATTGCGCATCTGGAATACAACGATGTTCTTGAACATAGCGCCACCCCGCCACGACGCCACATTACCCGCAAAAACCGCACCATCAATCGACAGCTCCGTGCCGCGGACATAAAAGCCACCACCGTCATCAGCAAGGTTGTTAATGACTGCAACGTCCTGAATCTGCAACGGCGCAATGGAGGGACCTGGTGCCGAGTTCTCGAAATAGGCACCACCGCCTCGTCCTAAGAGGTCCCTGGTCCGGTTACCCTGGATTTGCAGATTGGCCAGAGTGAGCTGACTATCCTCCACATACAGCCCGGCACCGTAGCGCATCACGACACCGTCAACGATGCCGCCACCATCCGCCATCCCCCCGGTGATGTAGAAGCCATCCAGACGTGCGCTGTTGTCCACCAGATTGGCCTGGACGACATGCAGGGAATTTCGACCAACCAGATCATCGTAATGCTCAGCGACACCGATCGCGTTAACCGTATCGTTGTTGTCGATATCGCCACTGAGAACTGTCGGATTGGCCTGCCAGTCACGCTGATCCAGCGCAGTTTCTCCGCCGGCGAAGCCGCCATAGAGCGAAACATTGCTCACCAGGTCAAATGAGATAAAGCTGGTATTTCCGCTGGGGCTGCCACCGATATCCGGGTAATACACCCCGTTCGCGACCCAGATTTCGACGCTTTCAGCCGGCGCCAGAGTTCGGGCCTCGGCCAGAGCGTCCTGCAGATTCGGGAAGGCATTCACCCAGCTCTGTCCGTCGTCGCTGCCGCTGGCATTCACATCAACATACAAAACGTGATCTGGTGAACCGCTCCCATCAGCCGCCTCCTCAGCCATGCCCGGCAATGCCGCCCCAACCCCAATAATCAAAAGTACAAATGAGAAAACCCGAAAAAAGAACTTCATAAACACGACCACCTTATTAATGACTGGAATGCACCATGTTGGGCGGCGCAACATCACGTCCAGACCACCCTTGCCTTTGGAAGGCGAAAAAAAGAGGGTCAAACCGTCAAAAATAATTTAAAAATTGTTCGCGGTGATCAAAATCAGTTGTCTAGCGCAGGCCTGGAGACCGCCAGCGACTGCCCAAGGGCCTGAATTTGAACTCTTAGGGGTGCCTCGGGAACGAGAATCGGGTTCAAGGTGATAATGGCTTCGTCCAGAAGTTCGCGTGCTGAAGCCAGCTCCCCGCTGGCCAGCAGCAAATCGGCCAACGCGACCTGAATGCGCGCCCGCACGGGATGATCGAACTGGCCTGCTTCGGCAAAACCGTCAAGCGCGAGCCGCAGGGCTGAAATCGCCAGTTCCGACCGGCCCAAACCGGCCAAAATGGTTGCCCGCTGAGCTTGCAGTTCGCCTTGAGCGCGCGCCGATGTTGGCGGGTTACTGAGCATCCATTCATCCACCTCGCTCAACATGATCGACACATTCTCATCAGAACCTTGCTGTAAGCGGGCCATGGCCAGTGCAAGCCTCGCCATGGCACCATCGATGTTTACTTCATCGGAAGCTTGACGCGCGATGACCTCAGAGGCCAGCGCCTCAGCGCGACTTGGATTGCCCTGACGCAGCTCGATATTGGCGAGGGTCGTCTGAACCAGCATCGTCCTGGGATGATCAGCGCCCAATAAATCCCGACGCAGGCTCAAGGTCTGCTCGAGACGAGATCGCGCGAGATCCAGCTGTCCACGATAGGCTGCCAGTCGAGCAAAATTACTTAGACGCGTCTGATAGACGGCCGACTCGGAGTCCCCTAAAGCCTGCAGCACGTCGAGACTCCTGATCATTGACGACTCCGCCGATATATAGCGCCCATTGAGCATGTGGAACGTACCCAGGTTGCCATAAGCACCACTGAGCTTAGGGTGAGGTTCGGGGAACAAGCGCTCTGCAACCTCCACGGCCTCAACCAGGTAGCGTTCTGCCCGTTCCGAATGGCCCAGACGGTCGGACGTGATGCCCAGCCAACCCAGCAAGGCAAGGTGGCTGAGGCTGAATTGCCCGCCCGCAGTCAGATGCTCGTCGTAGGCTTGCTCAAAGGTCAACAGCGCCGACTCAAGATCAGAACGTGCACTTTGGATGGAACCTAAAGTCACCAGCAGGGACGCACGATCTGAAGCCGAGGGGTCATCGCCCTGCATCGCGGCTCTGGCCGCCAATCCATTTCGTACCAGGCGTTCGGCCAGTTCGAGATCGCCCCTTCGCTGGGCCACCACGGCCCAGGATGAGCTCAGTAGAGCTTCGAGGTCATTTGCCTCTGACAGAGCTTGCCAGCGCTCGCGTTGCTCATCGACCGCACGAAAGTAGGCCTCGGCACCGTCGAAGTCATCCCTACGTTGTTCGACCTGTCCGCGAAAAATCATCGACCTGAAGACCGAACCATTGGCTGCTGACGCTTGAGTGTCATTAAACAGCTCGATGGATTGATCCAGCGCTTGCGCTGAAAAATCGAGCCGCCCGATATTGAGCAAGGCTTCACCCAGCGTCAGCAAAAGATCAGCTTTGATTGTTGGATCAATCGCGGTGTCAGAAAGCAGGCCCGCGAGCTGTTGTTCGAGCATATCGACGACGGTGAGCAAGTCCCCCTGGTTCTCGGCCGGACTGGCGGCACGATAGGCATCAGTCATGAAACGGCTGATCCGGCGCGCCTTGTCGCGTTCCGTCACGGCCTGGACCGTGGCCCTTTCAGCCGCATGACGTAACTGCTGTTCGCGCAGAAGAAACGCGCTGAGACTGCCGATGAGCGCAATCCCGAGCACCACCCAGACCCAGTGGCGACGCAGCATTCTGCTTATCCGGTACGTCGTCCGATGAGACCACATCATCAGGGGCCGCCCCTCACGCAGGCGGCCGAGCTCATCGGCCAGAGCCTGCACGCTCTGAAACCGCTGCGCCGGGTCGTCGTCGATCGCCTGCTCGACGATGGCATTCAGTTCGGCCTGGTGGCGACCTGGAAAACCGACCCGAAGGTCGGCCAGCAATCGACCCAGCGAGTACACATCACTGGCCACATCACCGCGCTCACCGTTCATGATCTCCGGTGCGGCATATCCCTGGCTGTACCAGCGATGTCCCGGCATCGTTGGCGCAGTCGGCTCGTCGAGCAACAGGCCGGAGATTCCGAAGTCCAGCAGCTTGACCTGGGGACCTTCCTGGCTACTGCACAGCAGCACGTTCTGCGGTTTCAGGTCACGATGCAGCACCAGCTGACGATGGCTGTAAGTCAGGGCTGAGCACAGTTCGAGGAACAGGTCGATGCGCTGTTGCCAGGAGAAGCTCGGCTTCAGCAATGACTCGACTAAGGGGTCGCCATGCAAGCGCTCCATCACAAAATAGGGCTCGCCTTCAGGCGTTGTGCCACCGTCGAAGATCTGACAGATTCCCGGATGGTGAAGTCGGGCCAGCACGTTTCGTTCGGATTGGAAAAGGCTGGAAACGAGCTCGCTCGGCCGATCGCTGCGCACGATCTTCAGAGCAACGTCCTGTTCGAATTCGCCGTCGTCTCGACGCGCGGCATACACCTCGGCCATTCCGCCGTATTGAATTCTGGAGATCAGAAGATAGCGGCCGATTCGCTGGCCGGATCGGTCCGAGGGGGACAACAGGCCGCCTGCAGCCGTGTTGATGCCTTTCGCCAGATTCGTTTCGGAAACCTCGGCGTAGGCAAGCATTCTGGTCAGGGTGTCGAGCAATGATGAATCCGTAGCGCACCGCTCTCGCAGGAAGGCCGCGCGCGATTCGGGGGCCAGCTCCAGGGCCTGCTCGAAGAGCCGCTCCAGAAGCGCCAGGTCCGAGTCGCTGTCAGGCTTGGGCCCTGAAGTCATGCCTGCTCCGAGTCCAGCTGCAAACGTGCGTGCAACCAGCTGCGGATAAAGCGCAACTGGCGAACGACAGTCGACTCGGACAAGCCCAGGGCCGCGGCCACTTCATTCTGGGTCAACCCGCCGAAGTAATGCATCTCGGCGATTTTAGCTTTGCGATCATCCGCCTTGTGGAGTTGATTCAACAGCTGATCGAGTTCCAGGATCTGCGGCCCCCGGTCAGCCACCTGAAGATCGACATGACTCAAGGTCACCCGCACCGGGCTCGATCCGCGCTTCTGGCTGGCATTGCGCCGTGCATGGTCAACCAGGATGCGCCGCATCGCGGTCGACACCAGGTTCAGAAAGTGATGCTCATCATTGGGCACCATGCGGAGGTTGCACAAGGACAGATACGCTTCATGAACCAGATCAGTCGGATCAAAGGTTATGCCCTGACGCTCACGATACAGATGGCGCTCCGCGATCTGGCGCAATTGGCGATGGACATCCGGCGACCATTGCGCCGCCGCCTGTTCGGGCTCTTGTGTCTCGCGCTCGGGAGACGTCGCTTCATCGTCCATCAGTTGATTATTGCCGAATCATTGACGAGTCTGGACACAAATTAGGATGATAGCCACCTCAGAGTCTCCGCCGGATTGTTATGGAAGTCCAATTCCTCCCGCCATTCGTCAGGAATCACCCTGCGATAGACTCCAACCTTCTGTCCGGAAAGCCAACGACACTGTCCCATGCGAACGATCGATATCACCGAAACCATTGCGCTGCCGGCTGATCGAGTCTTCGAATTGCTGGCCGACCACGCGAACTACCACCGCTTCCCCGGTATCACCGCGTCCGAGCTGCTGACAGAAGGCGATCCGGCGCCGAATGGACTGGGCGCCGTTCGGCGGGTCGCCCTTGGCGATGTGGTGCTGGATGAGGAGATCACGGGCTTCGAGCCAGAAAGGCGGCTGGCCTATCGGATCATCGCCTCGAAGCCGGTCAGGGTCGAGCACGAAGGCGGGGAGATCGAGATCACGGCGGTGCCCGAGGGCAGCCGCGTTCGCTGGCGCTCGACCTTCAGGATCCGGATCCCGCTGATCGGCTGGTTCGTGACGCGCCGCGCTGCGCAGCAGTTCGAGCGGGGATTTCGTGCCGTGCTTCAGGCCCTGCCGGCGCTTTGATACGGGTGAGTAAGCCTTTTTCGACTGGCTCTTCAATCAGCCCGAGATTGCCAGCGCCTCGGGTGACGGCTCCCGTGCATGACTGCCAGAACAACGAGTGAATCGTTTTCCTGCAGATAGAAGATGCCAAACGGGAATCGTCGCATCAGTCGTCGACGGACTTTCTTGTGGACGACCGGGTAGAGTTTGGGATTGTCTGCGATTGACCTGAACGCCACCAGAGCCTCATCCAGAAATGAGCGCCCGAGGCCGGATTGTTGTTTTTCGTACCACGCGGCGGCTTCTTCAAGGTCAGCCTCGGCCTCCGCAATAAGTTGAACAGATAGGCTCAAATTCGCTTACGAATCTCTGCGACGGCCTCTTCGGCTGATCGACTCATTCGAGGACCGGACGCATAGGCGTCGAGGCGTCGGTCCAGTTCCCGCCGCTGTGCATCTGTGAGCGGAAGCGCGGACTGGTCGGCAGCGATGCTGTCCCAGAGGTCCTCGACCAGGCGCAGTCGATCTTCAACGGGCCATTCGTGTGGATTTGATGCCATCAAAGCGTGCTCCAGTTCGGATATCGTCAGTATAACGCCCACGAAGGCAGCCGCATCCGCTGGCGTTCTGCCTTCTGAATCAAGATTCAATTGATCGGCAGGTTCGTGACGCGCCGGGCCGCCCAGCAGCAGTTCGAGCGGGGGTTTCGTGCGGTGCTCCAGTCACTGACCGATCCTTTATCGTTGCCGAAATGACCGCAGAGATGACTATAGCAGCCAGTTATCACCCCGAAACCCGACCTCTCGACGCCCTCGAAAGAAACGGCTGGCATCGGTCGCGAAGCGGATGTAGTCCCGGCGGGCGCCGGGCGTCGGCAGAACCCAGCGCTGGGCAAGGTCCAGTTCGGGCTGTTGCAGGCCATCCGGTCCGATTGACCGGAGCGCCTCAACCTCTTTTTCTGTCAGTCGCGTCATGATTTGCCTTTGAGTTCGTTCAGCAGGTCCTGTTGGCCGAACAGATCGAAGTACTCCTGGATCAGCTCCCAGTCCAGCGGCTGGTCGAGTTCTTTTGCCGCACGGACCAGTAGCCGGATGTCCAGACCGTCCTGCTCGGCGCGTGAGGGGTCGTTGCTCAGCGCCTGAACCTTGAGCCCGATGATGTCCTCGACCGCCGCCACCGGAACGCTTGGCCCACCCTCGATGGCGAGTCGTTCGGCGCGCTCGAGCATGGCCAGGGCTGGCTTTCGAAATGCGTGCAGCAGGTCGACGCGCCAGCTCTCGTCATCGCGACGGTAGTGCGACACGTTTTCCGAATGAAAGTAGCGTTCGAAGGATAGTTTCTTCAGGGCCTTGTCGGCGGCTTTAAGGTCGTCCAGCGCCAGGATGAAGTCAAGATCCAGCGTCGCGCGCTGGACCCCGCGCATCGCCATGCCGAAGCCGCCGATCAGCGCGTATCGAACGTCTTCGTCGTCCAAGCTCTGGCAGAGCGCGGGGAGCACCCGAAAGAAGTCCATGGGTCGTCAGCTTCGACACCGATCCAAATGAGCTTTCATTCTACTCTCAAGCGAACCGAGTCAAACGCCCTGCCAGTCGGCTCTCCTATTGCTGACCGACGTGGGTCACGAAGAAAAGCTCAACTGCCCATCGGCGACATCCACCCGAATCGTATCCCCGGGCCCGAAATCACCGGCCAGGATCCGCTGCGCGAGCGCATTCTCCAGCTTCTGCTGGATCGCGCGCTTGAGCGGCCGGGCGCCGTAGACCGGGTCGAAGCCGGCTTCGCCCAGCAGATCAAGGGCGGCCTCGCTGATCTCCAGGGTGATGTCGCGATCGGCCAGGCGCTTGCTCAGGAACTGGATCTGGATCGCGGCGATCTCGCGGATCTGCGCCCGGTCGAGCGGGTGGAAGACGACGATGTCGTC
>JAZBPR010000122.1:0-8086 GCA_036351735.1 Wenzhouxiangella sp.
ACAACCATGCTGCCGATGACGGGCAGGGCGTAGCGCTCCACGCTGTTCACCCAATGCCGCCTTGTTGTCGCTGCCAGCCCCGCGCTCTTGTCTCGCCAGAATGCGGCCCACGCATCGGAAACGGTAATGCGCGTCTCAGCCTCAGCCCTGAGCGCCTCTCTACGCTTGCGCCGCTCCTCCACGGGGTCAAGACCGCGATATATCTGGTCGCGGCATTCTCGGGCACGCTCACGCGCCATCTTTAGCGTGACAGACTCGCAACCTCCCAGACCAATCTCTCTGCGCTTGCCTCCGACCATCGCCCTGAGCGCCCACTGACGGGAGCCGGTAGGCTTGACGCGGAGCAGCAGACCAGGCACGCCGCCGACCATGTAGTTTCCGGGCTTGGTCAGGCGGCGAACCTCCATCACGGTCAGGGCTTTGGCTTGGCGGGGCGGCATGGCAATCTCTCAGGCACAACAACAGGCACATCATAACAGACCCGTTAAAGGTTGTTATAACGGTTTCTAACGTGCTAGTATGAAATTGCCTAACTGATTGACGCTACGGGGAAAGTTTCCGCGTAAGTGATTGATTTTACCGGGGCTGAAATGCTGGCTCCGGGCACCACAATCTCCCAGCATGCACTGAATCCCCCTGCAATCAGGGACGGGGCGCTGACTAGCCCAACGTTGTCGGGCGAGTTTCCTCCCATAGAACCAGCATGGTAAATGCTCACTAAGCTACGTGCGGGCTGGCAGCGGCGCCGCTCTCATTTACTCCTGCGTAGGGAACGCAAAACAAAACCGAATTGACAATCACTCGCATTACGGTTACATTCGCTTTTCGTTCACCCAATCGCCAAAGTACGTCTCATGATTCACGATGTAACAAAGTCTATTTGCTCAGCAACTGCTGCTCTCGCACTTTCGATGTCTGCCTTTGGACAGCAAGCCTCCGGCAACGATGATCAAATGTCCAATGAACAGGACCGCCGCGAAAACAGCGAGTCTGCAGAGATGGATCGGATCAATGTAACCGGCAAGGTTCTCTACTCGGATCAGGTCAACGCATTACGCACTCCGACGCCCATCATTGATGTGCCCCAGAGTCTTACGATTGTGACCGGAGAGGAGTTGCGGGAGCGCGGCTTTGACAGCATTGCCGACATTATCGATTACACCCCCGGGGTGACCAATTCGCAGGGGGAAGGGCACCGTGATGCCGTGGTTTTTCGAGGGGTTCGATCGACGGCAGATTTCTTCATTGATGGTGTGCGTGACGATGTCTGGTATTACCGTCCTCTTTACAATTTGGAACAGGTCGAGATTCTTCGCGGTCCCAACGCGTTGCTCTTTGGTAGGGGCGGAACCGGCGGGTTACTCAATCGGGTGACCAAGAAGGCGGTGGTTGATGATGTGTTCGCCAGCACGCGTGGCCGGGTCAACTCATTTGGGGGCTACGCGCTTGAGCTTGACGGCAATCTGAACACCGGCGACCGTTCGGCGGTGCGGGTGAATGCCATGTATGAAGTTCTGGATAACCATCGGGACTTCTACGATGGCGAGCGGATTGGATTCAACCCGACCGCCCGCTTCCAATTGTCCGATCGGACTCTCCTTGACGTGTCCTACGAATATCTGGATCACGAGCGGTTTATCGACCGCGGCATCCCCACAGGCAGCGACGGGCGGCCGGTTGAGTCTTTCGAAGACATCGTTTTTGCTGATCCGGAACTCAACACCGCCACGCTCAAGGCGCATCTGTTCAGGGCCTCGCTACAGCATGAGTTTTCCGAGAACCTGAAGGGCAACTTCAGTGCCTTCTACGGCGACTACGACAAGCTGTATCAGAACTTTTATGCATCGGGCTACGATCAGGCCAATACTCCGGGGGTCGTTGAACTGGATGGTTACGTAGACACCACCGATCGCCAGAATCTCATTCTTTCCGGGAACCTCATTGGCGAGCTATTTATCGGCGAAATGGAGCACACGCTGATCGCCGGCGTTGAGTACATTGATACCTCTTCAGATCAGGACCGCTTCAATGCCTTCTGGAGCACAACCCAGGACGACAACGAACTGTTTGATATCACCCGGCCTCTGAACTTGAGGAATGGTCGCGGTATCAACGCGTTCGGGGAACCCACGGTCAATAGCTTCACCACTGATATCAACGACGACACCCGTGTCGGAATTGAAGTGTTCTCGGCCTACATCCAGGACGAAATCCAGATCACCGACCACCTGGATTTCATTATTGGCGCCCGGTTCGACAGCTTCGATATTGATGTCTTTAACGTACCGGCCAATGAGCGTCGCTCACGCAAGGATGATGAAATCTCGCCGCGCGGTGGTTTGATCTTCAAGCCCTTCGAAGAAATCTCACTCTATGCCAGCTACAGCGAGTCGTTTCTGCCGCGAAGCGGAGAGCAGTTTGACAACATCAACGGTGCCAACAATCAGCTGGATCCCGACACCTTCAAGAATCAGGAAATTGGTATCAAGTGGGATTTCGGCGTGGGCTTGAGCCTGACCGCGGCACTGTTTGAAATCGAGCAGAGCTCACCGCAGGTGGCCGACGACAATCCGGAAACACTGGACGTGATCGATTCCGAGATTTCCGGTTTTGAGGCCCAACTCAAAGGTCAGGTGAGCGACCGCTGGTTTATTTCGGCCGGCTACAGCTATCTGGACGGTGAGCAGGTGAACCGTGGGGGCAACACCGGACTACGTCCTCGCGAGCTTCCCGAGAATACGTTTTCCATCTGGAGTGCCTTTGAAGTCACCGAGCGGTTCGGGGTCGGCATCGGCTTGACCTATCAGGACGAAAGCTTCATTGACAACAGCAATACCGCCGTTTTGCCCAGCTACACCCGTGTCGATGCGGCGGCTTACTACGACGTCTCCGATACGCTGAGTCTGCAGCTCAACATCGAGAATCTGACCGATACTCTGTATTTTCCAAAATCTCATTCCACCCATCAGGCAACGGTCGGCGCACCGCTGAATGGGCAGCTGACGGTGGAATGGCGTTATTGAGTACTGAGTGAAATGCTCACGATTTGAGCTATCGGTAACGCGTGTATGCAAGGCCCTGACATTGATCAGGGCCTTTCGCTTTCTGATGGCGGCAGAAACGGTTTGGCTAGCCACGGCTTTTGCCAAAATCCGATGAGCTTGATACAGTCTGCGCCTGTGCGTTTTAGTGAATGGCTGTGCGTTGCTTATATAGCCTGATTGGAGCGCGACGCTCTGACTGAGTTTTCCGGTGATCAAATGACTATACAAATCGGCTTGGATTCCGAGATCGGCCCGCTGCGCACCGTCGTTGTCCATACCCCAGGGCGCGAGATGGAGAACATGACGCCGGACACGGCGTCCGAGGTGTTGTACGACGATATCCTGAGCCTGCGTCTGGCGCTGGCCGAGCACCGGCAGTTGACCGGTGTGCTGCAGCAGTTTTCCCAAGTGCTGGAGCTCAAGGATCTGCTGACCGATGTGCTGGAGATCGATCAGATCAGGGGGGCGGTGGTCAACGATTTATGCCGCTTGTACCAGTGTCCGGAGTTGATCAATGAGTTGATCGAGTATGAATCTCCCCAGCTCGCCGCGCGCCTGATCGAGGGCACGCCCAAGCGCGCAGTAAGCCTGGAGAAGTATCTCGACCCGTCGCGCTATGCGATTCCGCCGTTGCCGAATACCTTTTTTACCCGTGACGCCACCATGTGCCTGAACGACAAGGTCATCATCGGCTCGATGGCTTACAAGGCGCGCGTCGCCGAAGCCTTGCTGCTTAAGTCCATCTTCAAGCATCACCCCGACATCTCCAGCGATGGATTCTATTTTGACGGCACGGATCAGCGTGATTCGGAAGTCACCATTGAAGGCGGCGATCTTCTGGTGATCCGCCGCGATCTGGTTGTGATTGGCTATAGCGAGCGAACGTCAGTCGCGGGCATCGATCAGCTGATGCGTTCAATCGCTGAGAAGGGGCCGGTGCGAAATTTCATCGTGGTCGAAATCCCGAAGACGCGAGCGACCATCCATCTGGACATGATCTTTACCATGGTGGATACCAACAAATGCGTTGTCTTTCCGCCGCTGATCACGGGTCATCAGCGTTCAAGGGCTTTCCACTGCCGCTTCGACGATCCCGAACGGGCAAGCATCACGGAGTTCGATGGTGTTCTGCCCGCTTTGCAGGCTTTGGGTGTGGATCTGCAGCCCGTCAGCTGTGGTGGAGAAGACGAATTCGAACAGCAGCGGGAGCAGTGGGCCAGTGGAGCAAACTTCTTCGCTTTCGGTCCCGGCCGCATCCTCGGATATGCCCATAACGAGCGCACCCTGGATGCCCTGAATCGGGCTGACTTTAATGTCGCCAAAGCGCAAGACCTGATCAGCGGCCAGCGTCAGCTGGGTGATCAGGAGCGGGTGGTTATCAGTATTGACGGTGCTGAACTCAGTCGAGGTGGGGGCGGCTGCCGTTGCATGACCATGCCTTTGGCAAGAGAGGCAGTAGAGTTCGTATAGGACGGTGTGGAACTGCGCCTAAGGATTGGCCTCAAGGGAGCCGAGTCGGTAGTTGTCGAGCAGGGCCCATGCGGCAGGACTGTGCTCCCGTCCGATGCCTTTGGTCCGCATTCCTTCCGTCGCGTCTCTGCCGCACCAGGGCGCCAAAACGCTTGCGGGGGTTGGGTGTTGTCCAATATAGGCAGTGAAGTCGTAAACCTTGTCTTCAATGACCATCCAACAGTCGTTCAAATGATCGTGCTCGGCCACATCGTCCATGGTGAAAGTCGTCGCCGGAAATGTCGATTCAGAGTCTGGACCGGGCGGGGTAATCGCTTCCATCACCGCGATGGTTCCAATGCTGGCCCAAAAGGCAACGAATACGGCAAAGATGAACTTCTTCACAGCAGTTCAAACTCCTCGGAGTGAATATTCGCTCGACTGACTCCGAGGGAGCGTAGATGGCTTTGGGCAAGACGGTTCAGGGGCATCGGACCGCAGATGTAGACCTCCCGCTTTTCAATATCCCCGCAATGCTCGCGCAAGAACTCAGCACTTAAGGGGCCCTGACGATAGAAGAAATGAGGGATCAGGCAGAACCCTGGAATGGCATCGGCGAGATTCTGCAGTTCATCCAGATACAAGGCTCTGGCCTCGTCTTGTACGCAGTAGACAAAACGGATATCTCCGCCCTGATCGAGTTGAACCAGATGCCGCATCCGGGCCAGAAATGGCGTGATACCAATCCCGCCTGAAATCCAGAGCTCGGGCCCTGGAACCTCATCCGGGTTCTTGAAAAAACGCCCGTAGGGGCCTTCAACGGTCACCTTGCTGCCGATGGCCAGAGACTGAATGGCACGGCTGGCATTGCCCAGCGCCTTGATGGCGACCCGAAGATGGGGTTCTCTGGGCGATGAGGACAAGGTATACGGGTGTTCCTCGCCAAAGCCGGCTTCGAGTTCAGGATCCAACGCGGTAAGGTAGACAAAATTTCCGGCCCGATAATGCAAGGCTCGACGCTTCGGTTCCATCGTCAACTCGACAACATTGTTCGCAGGACGATCAATCTGGACGACCGAATAGGGCAGCCGTCCTATGCGGCGCGAGAACACGAAGCGCCACAAAACGGCACCCACCGCCAGCAAAGCGAAGAACCCCCAAACCAGAAGGTCAAGATTCACCGGCATGGTTCGGCTGAGCAGTACGGTATGGGTCAGCCCCAAAATCACGGCAAAAGGCGCCAAATCGTGGGTTCGTTTCCATCGCTCGTAGTCCGGCGAACCAAAAAAGCTGAAGCTGGGAGCGAGGAAGACCATCATGAGCAGGAGCGCCAACCAGCCTGCCCAGAGACTACGCTCGCTGAGCGGCGGAAACAGCGTTTCGAAAGCAAGGCCGGCGCCATGACCTTGCGCCGCAAACGCTAGAAGGATGGGATGGGCCAGCAGCATCAGTAGCGCTGAGGCTCCCAGCAAATGATGTGTATTCCATAGTCTCGTGAGACCTCCGAAAGGCAGATCAAAGCCGGGCACGCGGGCGCTCAGGGCGGCTGAGAGCAGGAGGAAGGCGAGCCCGAGCACGCCGCTCAAGCGCCCCAGCAGATTGAGGATTGCGGCGAGGCTAGTAAAGTCCGTGCTGCGCAGCCCGGTCAGGAAGAACACCAGCGGGAGCAAGGCCAGGGACCAGACCAGTAGACGAGCAACACGGGCTCGGATTGCCATCAGAGCCCGCTAGGAGTCGTTGACTGGACCGGAGTGATTCGCAAAAGCGCGCCGTCTGGCTCATCGGTGAGCAAGTAAATCGCCCCATCAGGGCCGATCTCAACATCGCGCAGCCGTCGATTCATATCGATCGGGACCATGTGCTGGTCGACGACCTGACCTCCCTCGATCTCGATGCGTCGCAAGCTGCGCTCGGCCAGGCTGGTGACCAGCAAGTCTCCTTCCCAGTCCGAAAACAGGTCCCCGGAGACCTGTGTCATTCCAGCGGGTGCGATGGATGGCGTCCAGACCAGCACTGGATCTACCATGCCGGGTCTGGAGGTATACGGAGAAATGCTGGCCCCAGAGTAGTCCACACCATGCGTGGCCACGGGCCAGCCGTAGTTGCTGCCAGGCGACAGTCGATTGAGCTCATCTCCGCCGCGGGGTCCGTGCTCATGAGCCCAGATATCGCCGCTGAGCGGATCGACTACGAGCCCCTGAACATTGCGGTGTCCCATGGTGAAGATCTCGGGCAGGGCGTCCGGTTGGTCAAGCAGCGGGTTATCTGAAGGGACCTGGCCATCATCACCCACGCGCACAATTTTTCCCAGATGAGAGTCCGGCCACTGGGCTTGCTCGCGGAAATTAAAGCCGTCGCCGATGCTGATCAGGAGACTCATGTCGGGCAAAAAGGCCATGCGTGCGCCGTAGTGAACCGGCGTGTCCTTGACTGGACTTGCCGTAAAAATCACCTCCTCATCGGTCCACTGTGACCTACTCAGTCGGCCGCGAACGACGCGGGTGGCGTTGGCGCGCGCGTTGCCGTGAGCAAGGCTTAGATAAATCCAGCCGTTTTCCTCGAATCTGGGGTGTAAGACCAGATCCTGCAGTCCGCCCTGGGCGCGAACATAGGCCGCCGGTGTGCCGCCGACAGGCTGGTCTCGAAGTACTCCGTCTTCGATCAGCCGAAGATCGCCCCCGCGTTCGCTGACCAGAATCCGCGACTCACTGAGAAAAACCATCGCCCAGGGATGATTCAGCCCAGTGGCGACGGTCTCGAGTCGCAATGATTCTGCTGATGCGCACAGAGCAGGGAAAAGCAGTAGGCCGGTCAGCGTTTGGAATAGGTGCCTCATCCGCTGTCACTCTCGGTCATTGAATACGCCGGCTAAGATACCATTGCGCGGTCTCCAACTTGAACGCAAAGGCAGCGTCTATGCTCCGGATTTTTCTGGCCTGGTTGAGTGCAGTCATCGTTACCGGTGTATCGGGCAGTCTGATCCAGTCTCATCGTGCGCTGGGATGGATTGCAGAACTTGACGGGCCGATTCAGTGGCCGCAGCGGTTGTCTGTTTATCGCCATGACCTTATTCATTTCTGGCCACTCTGGACCGCCATTATTGCGTTGGGGTTTTTGATCGCCTTCCTGGTTGCCGGCGGTTTGAGCGGACGCTGGCCGATCTATCGCAGGTTCCTTTTTCCAGTCGCTGGCGCAACCGCGGTGGTGACGGCGCTGCTGGTGATGGACGCGATGTTGCCGGTGACGGTCATCGCAGCGGCACGCGACGCCAGCGGCGTGACTCGACTGGCTTTGGCGGGTGCCTTGGGCGGCTGGGTCTACGTTCTACTGAGGCCTCAGCGACAGAACGGCCAGAACTGATACCAGCGCCGGCAGCGCAGATCATCTTCACACGCCGGTAGCTGGCGGCCGTAGTCCCCAGCCCGTTGCTGAACTCTGCGTGCAATCGCCTGAAGTTGGGAGTTGTTGCGCCAGGCTCCGCGCTGAAAGCCCGAGTGGCCGTCGTGATAGGCGAGATAAAGATGGAAAGCATCCGTCTTGCTTAAACCCAGACGCCGCTGCGAGACATCGTTGTACCAGCCGATGAAGTCCAG
>JAZBPR010000123.1:0-11930 GCA_036351735.1 Wenzhouxiangella sp.
GGCTGGGCGCTGGTCTGGTATGTTGCACTGACAGTGTTTATGCTGTGGATCACGATTCGTCGCACTGAAGCGGCAAAGCTAGCAGGATAAAGAGATGACCGAAGCACTCAAGACCATCACATCGGCCAAGAACTGGGCGCCGGACTCCTGGCAGAGCAAGAAAGCCGGACAGCAGGCGACTTATCCGGATCAAAAGGCGCTGGATGGGGCCGTTTACCACTTGAGTCAGATGCCGCCCCTGGTCACCTCCTGGGAAATTCTGAGTCTCAAGGAGCAGATCGCCGAGGCTCAGGCTGGAAAGCGCTTCTTCCTGCAGGGAGGAGATTGCGCTGAAGTGTTTTCAGAGTGCGAGCCTTCGATCATTGCCAACCGACTCAAGGTCTTGCTGCAAATGTCCCTGGTCTTGCTGCATGGTCTGGAAATGCCGGTTGTGCGGATCGGCCGATTCGCCGGTCAGTACGCCAAGCCCCGGTCTGAAGACACCGAGACGCGAGATGGCGTCACGCTTCCCAGCTATCGCGGAGATCTGGTCAACTCTCCGGAATTTACCTCCGAGGCCCGCATACCGGATCCTTCGAGGCTGTTGACCGCGTTTTCGTGTTCTGCCATGACCATGAACTTCGTGCGGGCGCTGGTTGACGGCGGGTTTGCCGACCTGCACCACCCCGAATACTGGGATCTTGGCTGGGTTGAACACTCACCTCTGGCGGCCGAGTTTCATCGGATCGCCGACAGTATCGGTCAGTCAGTGCGTTTCGTGGAAACGATTACCGGACAGCAGCCGGGTAGCCTGCGGCGGGTCGACTTCTTTACCTCTCATGAAGCCTTGCACCTGCATTACGAACAGGCCATGGCCCGGCGGGTGCCGCGTCAATGGGGCTACTTCAATCTTTCCACGCACTTTCCCTGGATTGGTATGCGTACCGCCGAACTCGATGGTGCCCATGTGGAGATGTTCCGTGGCATTCGCAACCCGATCGGGATCAAGGTGGGTCCGGGTATGAGCGCTGACTGGTTGAAAGGTCTGCTCAGGACCCTGAACCCCGATAACGAGGCTGGCCGCATTGTGCTGATCCACCGCATGGGTGCAGACAAGGTGGCTGACCACCTGCCGGGACTGGTCGAAGCCGTCAAGGCAACGGGATCGCCGGTCCTGTGGGTGTGCGATCCGATGCACGGCAACACCGAGAAAACGGCCAGCGGCTACAAGACCCGGCGATTCTCGAATGTCCAGGCCGAGGTTGAGCAGGCTTTTGACGTGCATGCGGCCTGCGGTTCACGCCTGGGCGGGGTGCACCTGGAATTGACCGGCGAGAATGTGACCGAGTGTATCGGGGGTGCGCGCGAGCTGGCGGAGCAGGATTTGCAGCGCTGCTACAAGACGACGGTCGATCCGCGTCTGAACTACGAGCAAGCCATCGAAATGGCCATGTTGGTGGTACGAAAGCGTCGCAGCTTGACCCAGTAGGGTAAAAAATCCTCCGGTCCAAATGATGGGTTCAGGTCACCCGACCTGAACCCTCACACTTGCGCTTGCTGAATCTTTCAGAGCAGACTTTCAACCGCCGCCCGTTCCTCGCGCAGTTCCTTATCGGTCGCATCCATGCGCGCGCGGGAGAAGTCGTTCACTTCCAGGTTCTGAACGATCTTCCACTGCCCGTTGGCGCAGGTGCAAGGAAATGAATAAATCACGCCGGGGCTGATTCCGTAACTGCCATCGGATGGCACGGCCATCGACACCCAGTTATCGCCGTCGGTGCCCAGGGCCCAGTCGCGGATATGGTCAATAGCAGCTGATGCGGCCGAGGCAGCGCTGGAGGCGCCGCGCGCCTTGATGATGGCTGCTCCGCGCTGTTGAACGGTTGGGATGAAATCATTTTCATACCAGGCCTGATCGACCAGTTCCAGAGCCTGCTTGCCGCCGACCAGCGTCTGGTGGATGTCCGGATACTGAGTCGAGGAATGGTTTCCCCAGATCGTCATCTGGCGGATGCTGGTGTGGTGGATACCGGTCTTTTCGGCCAGCTGTGCCAGGGCGCGGTTATGGTCCAGGCGGGTCATGGCGGTAAAGTTCTGTGGCGGCAGATCGGGCGCGTTGGCTTGGGCAATCAGCGCGTTGGTATTGGCCGGATTGCCAACGACCAGAACTTTGACGTCACGGCTCGCGACTGCGTTGAGTGCTTTGCCTTGCGGGCCGAAGATCTTGCCGTTCTCGCTCAGCAGATCAGCGCGCTCCATGCCCGGACCGCGCGGTTTGGCCCCAACCAGGATCGCGTAGTCGGTGTCTGCGAAGCCTTCATTCAAATCTGTGGTGGTCACAACATCTTGGAGAAGTGGGAAAGCGGCGTCCTGGAGCTCCATGGCCACTCCCTTGAGCATGTCCAGCGCAGGAGGAATCTCGATCAGCTGCAGAATGACGGGTTGATCGGGTCCGAGCAGATCGCCGGACGCAATTCGAAAACACAGCTGATAACCAATCTGACCGGCCGCCCCGGTAATGGCGACGCGCTTGGGTTGGGTCATGAGAATACTCCGCTAGAAAGTTCGATGAAGAGCGAACATTCTAGCGCTTTAACCGGCCGTTGTTGGCTCAGGGCGCCTCAATCCAGTGCATGCTGAATAAGGCATCGGGATCAGTCCAGACCTCGATGGGGATCAGTCCTGCCCGACGCGCCAGTTGCTGAAAGTCACTGACAGAATACTTGTGGCTGTTTTCGGTGTGGATGGAGTCGCCTTCGTTGAAATCAAAACCCATGCCGCCCACCTGCATGCGGGTCGGACGCAGAGCGACCAGATGCATCTCGATGCGTGATTCGGCGTGATTGAATCGGGCTTCGTGGGCAAACGCGCCGATCTCGATATCAGCGCCCAGTTCGCGTTGCATTCTCTGGAGCAGATTGATGTTGAAGGCAGCGGTTTTGCCTTGCGCGTCATCGTAGGCCGCGATCAACTGCTCAACCGGCTTTATCAGATCGACGCCGATCAGAATGGCGCCATGACTTCGGGCCATGCGCCCCATCCGTTCCAGGAATGCCAGCGCTTCAGCATGGTCGAAATTTCCGATGGTCGATCCCGGAAAGTAGATCACGCGCCGGCGTGAAGGCGGATCCAGATTCAGTCGATCAGCGTCGATATCCTGCGTGTAGTCCGCCTGTAGCGGTCGGATTTCGATTTCTGGAAACTCCTGCTCCAGCTCCTTGGCGGATGCCGCAAGCGCTGATTCGGAAATCTCAATGGGCGTGTAGGCGCGCGGCGAGTCCAGCGCCGCGAGCAGTTTGTGGGTCTTGATCCCGGCGCCCGATCCAAACTCGATGACGTGAGCGTCCGGGCCGATCATGGCGCTGATCTCCTCGAGGTGCGCTTCGTGCAGAGCCAGATCGGCTCGGGTGACGTAGTATTCGGGACATTCGCACAGGGCTTCAAAGAGTTCAGAGCCGCGCTGGTCGTAGAAGTACTTGCACGGCAGGGTACGAGGGCAGGCATTCAGACCAGCCAGCACGTCTTCCAGGAACTCGTCCCGGTCGGGAGCGCGTGCCATCAGCCGGCGTCTCGGGCCAGCCTCAATCCGGAAAACTGCCAGCGGTCTCCCGGGTAGAAAAAGTTTCGGTAAGTGGAACGGACATGCCCTGGCGGGGTGGCGCAACTGCCTCCGCGAAGAACCATCTGGTTGGCCATGAACTTCCCGTTATATTCGCCCATCGCGCCTGCTGCGGCTCTGAAGCCCGGATAAGAAGCATAGGACGAGGCGGTCCACTCCCAGATATCGCCGAACATTTGCACCAGCTTTTCGTCACTGGATGCACTGGCGGGGTGGTAGCGCTCAGAGTCGGCGAAATGCCCCTCGGGGGTTTGCTCACGCGCGGCGACCTCCCACTCGAATTCGGTCGGCAGGCGGGCGCCGGACCATTGAGCGTAGGCAAAGGCCTCGTAAAAGCTGATGTGGCACAGCGGCTCATCAGGATCCATATCTCGCCAGCAACCGAGGGTGTGAAGCATCCAGTGGTCATCGCTGCGGGTCCAGTACAACGGTGCCCGAATGTCGTGTTGTTTCACCCAGGCCCAGCCGTCCGATAGCCAGAGGTCCGGTCGCTCGTAACCGCCGTCGGCAATGAATTCGGCGTATTCGCCGCAGGTGACCGGCCTTCTTGCGAGCTGAAAATCGCGCAGCATCACTTCATGCCGCGGTGTCTCGTTATCAAACGCGAAGGTCTTGCCGCTATGGCCGACCGTGACCACGCCGCCGCTGTAGTCAATCCAGGCCTGTTCTGCGGCTGGCCCCAGCGGCTCCGGCTGTCGGGTCCAGGCCGGTGCGACCGGATTGAAACTCAGCGCATGCTTGAGATCGGTGACCATGAGTTCCTGATGCTGCTGCTCGTGATTCAGTCCAAGAACCACGGTGGCTGCCAACTCCGGCAGGCGGTGGCCTGGTGCTGACTCAAGCAGGCGGATCACCGCGTCATTGACCTGCTCACGATAGCTGCCCACCTCATCGCTGTCGGGTCTGGACATCAGTCCACGGCGTGCCCTTGGAAACTGCTGGCCAATGCCGTTGTAGTAGGAGTTGAAAAGATACGCATAGTGCTCGTTGACGGGCTGATAGTTCGGATCAAACGGCTTGAGCAGAAAGGTTTCGAAGAACCAGGTGGTATGGGCGCGATGCCATTTCAGCGGACTGGCATCCGGCATGGACTGCAGGTTCTGATCTTCCGGGCTGAGACCAGCCACCATGCGCTCTGTGGTTTGCCTTACAGCGCAAAACTGTTTGAGCAGATGATCGATATCGAAGCGGGCTGGCGCGATGTGGTTGAAGTTCAGCGGGATCGATCCGCCGGAATCGAACAAGGGTTGGACACTGCTCATGGGGCAATCCGAGGGTCAGATAAAGTGATTACAGCCTAGCCAGCAGTTATGGTCGCACAGCGCCATGAACTTTTCTCGAAGCAGGCCTGGATTCAGTCGATCCCGTACTTCTTGAGCTTGTAGCGCAGCGAGCGGAATGTGATCCCCAACTGCCGGGCGGCCTCGGTCTTGTTATAGCGCGCTTCCTTCAGTGCGCTTTCAAGGACCTGACGCTCTACGTCTTCGATGTAGTCGTCGAGGTTTCGGTCGCCGGGCCGTGTCGGCGCCGGATGATTCGACCCCAGATCATCTTCCATGCTGAGGTCCTGCGCTTCGATGGTCTGAGCTTCGGCGAGCGTGATGGCGCGCTGCAGGATGTTGATCAGTTCGCGCACGTTACCTGAGAAGGTGTGCTGCCTGAGGCGCTCCATCGCCGCGTCGCTAAGCTTCCGGGCGGGTTCTCCCCACTGGTCGGCGATGGTCTTGAGAAAGTGCAAGGCCAGCAGCGGGATGTCTTCCGGGCGCTCCCGGAGCGCGGGCATGTGAAGCTCGATGACGTTGAGCCGATAGTAGAGGTCGTGCCGGAAATCGCCTGCTTCCACGAGCGGCTTGAGCGGCTTGTGGCTGGCGGAAAGAATACGTACGTCGATGCTCTGCTCGCTGCGTCCGCCAATGGGTCGAACAGTTTTTTCCTGAATGACGCGCAGCAGCTTGACCTGCATGTTGAGCGGCAGGTCAGCGACCTCATCGAGAAAAATCGTTCCGCCGCTGGCACTGGCAAACAGCCCTTCCTTGTCTGCCTCTGCGCCGGTGAAGCTGCCTTTGACGTGACCAAAGAACTCACTTTCCATCAACTCCGACGGTATCGCCCCGCAATTAACCGCGACGAAGGGCTGATCGGCTCTGGGGCCGAGGTCATGGATCAGTCGCGCGGCCAGTTCCTTCCCGGTTCCCGAGGCACCGGTGATCATGACGGGAGCCTGCGAACGCGAGAGTTTGCTGATGGTCAGTCGGACTTTGCCGATGGCTTCGGAGGTCCCGATCAGTCGGTCGGTGAGCAGGCGGTTTTCGCCTTCGCGCCGCGCCGACTGCTGTTGATCAGACGGGTCAGCCGATGAGGTCGCGGCCGATGCTTGACGATTTGCCGATTTCTCCAGATCGTCTTTATGCACTTGCAGCGCGGTGCGTACCATGCGTCGCAGCACATCGAGCTCGATCGGTTTGGAGACGAAATCAAACGCGCCGTACTTCAGGGCGGTGACCGCGTCTTCGACCTTCCCGTAGGCGGTGATCATGGCCACCGGCAGATCCGGATGGTCTCTGGAGATCTCCTGAATCAGGCTCAGACCGTTTCCGTCGGGCAGGCGCATGTCCGTCAGGCAGATCGCGAACGGTCCACTGGTTGCCAGAAGCCGACGTGCGCTGGCCAGGTCCTCTGCGGTTTCGACGATCATTCCCATGCGGCTCAGGGTGATATCGAGCAGTTCGCGCAAGTCGGGCTCGTCGTCGACGACCAGTGCGCGCAGCGATGTGTCTTGATGGGTCATGGCGTCACTCTATTCCTGCTCAATACGTCTTCATTTCCGGGCTGGGCCGGTTCGCAGCGTCGCAGCAGAATGCGAAAACAGGCGCCCGTGGCGGGAATTTCGACATATTCCAGCGGCGCCTGATTGGCATCGCACAACTGTTTGGCCAAATAGAGGCCGAGCCCGGATCCCTGATTGTGCGTGGTGAAAAACGGCTCGAAGACCTGTGACCGTTTTTCCAGGGGAATCCCGGGCCCGTTGTCGATGATATCCAGCGCCGCTTCGCGTTGCCCCCGGATCGGACTGATTCTGACCGTGATCACCGGCTGCTGCCCCTCAATACTGGCATGCTTGACCGAGTTTTCCAACAGGTTCCAGACTGCCTGATGGAGTTGTCCCGAGTCAATCATGACAATAATCGAGGCCGACGGGAGTTGCAGCTGAAGATTGGTGTCGGGCAATGCGTGATAATCGCTGAACTCGCGCGCGATCCCCCTGATCCAGCTGACCAGATTGACCTGTTCAACCTGCGCGCGCTCCCGTCGGGATAGCTTCAAAACACTTTCCACGATATCGTTCATCCGCGAACTGTGATCAAGAATCATCCGGATCAGCTTTTGATCCATCGGGGGCAAATCTTCTGACTCTCGCAAAAGTTGAGCGGCATGGCTGAGCGCGCCAAGCGGGTTGCGGATTTCGTGCGCGATACTGGCAGACAGTCGCGCCAATGAGGCCTGCGCCAGCTCTCGTGCGCGCCGGCTGACCACGGAGGTGTCCTCAAGAAAGATCAGGGTGGCCGGCCGGTTCAGCCCTGGCATATCCATCATTCGCGGAGCAACAGCCACCTGGGTCGACTGCATCAGAAGACCTTCGTCGCTGGCATCGCCGGTTCTTCTCCAGTGCTCAAGACGCTCCTGCAGCGCAGGTGCGACAACCTTCAGCGTTCTCTCGCTGGCCGGGGGATTGCCCAGGAGGTATTGCGCGGACTCATTCATCTGTCGGATCTCTCCGGATTCATCGACCACAATGACGCCTGATCGCATGCGGTGGATGATCAGTTCATTGACGCGCTCAAGGTTGGCCAGATCGTTGCCGCGGCGCTCGGCCAGCAACTGGTACTTTCTGCCCCAGTTGCCAAGCATCATCGCGCTTAGCGCAATCACAAAGCTGGCCACACCAAACAGGGCGGCCTGCGCTCCTGATGATCCGACAAAGTCACCGCCATTGGCCAGCCAGGTATCCACCAGTAGCCCGATCGTCACCAGCGAGGCAAACATCAGCGTGGTCTGAGTGGGCAGCAGCAGCCCCGCAATGCCCACGTGGAAGAGCAGCAGAATGACCAGGCCGCTCTCCAGTCCGCCGAAGCAGTGCAGGATGATGCCAACCAGAAGCAAGTCGGTTGCCAGCGAAAATGAGGCCATTTCATGAACGGTCGTTCGGCGCCGAATCCCGGGCAGGATGAAGAGAACCGAGGCGCCGGCATACGTCAGAGCTGACGCTTGCGCCAGAAGGACTTGATAACTGTCCGTCAGGGTTTCAGTCAGCGGGCCAAAGACGATGAGCAGCAGGGCTGGCGCCACCAGCAGGCGGAAGCCATTCAAGTAAAAGAGCGCCCGGCCTACCAGTTTCGTATCAACTGTCGCTGCGGTGCTGTCTGCCACTCGACGATCTCCTTACGCGCCGACTGTCCGGGCACGGATGGGTGCCCTGGGTTGGTTGCGGATCAGTCTTGCCGGTTTACAATATGCCATTCGGCGTTTCATTCCCCGTCTTCACTTCGAAGGATTACAAATGAATTTTCACGAGTATCAGGCCAAGGCCCTGTTCGCTGAGTATGGCATTCCCGTACCCAAAGGTGAACTGGCTACGACGGCCGATGAGGCCGTAGAGGCTGCCCGCCAGGTTGGCGGCAACAGTTGGGTGGTCAAGGCGCAGGTGCATGCAGGCGGTCGTGGCAAAGCTGGCGGCGTCAAGCTGGTGGAGTCACTTGACGAGGTTCGCAGCGAGGCTGAGCGCATGCTGGGCATGAAAATCGAAACCTACCAGACCGGCGGTCTGGCGCTGCCTGTCGACAGCGTGCTGATCGCCGAGGCGACCGAGATCAAGCAGGAGCTTTACCTGGGTGCTCTGGTGGATCGCGCCCACAAGTCTGTCGTCTTTATGGGTTCGGCCGCAGGTGGAGTTGACATTGAGCAGGTCGCCTCGGAGACCCCGGAAAAAATCATCACGGCCGTGGTGGATACGGCGGCCGGCTTCATGCCTTATCAGGCCCGCCAGATTGGGTTTGCCATGGGCCTGAATCCCAAGCAGGTCGGGCAGCTCAGCAGGATCATGGCCGGGCTCTACAAGCTGTTCATGGAAAAAGACATCAGTCTGATCGAGGTCAATCCTCTGATCATTGACGATCAGGACAATCTCAGTGCGCTGGATGCCAAGCTCAACGCAGACGACAACGCCTTGTTCCGCCATCCCGATTTGGCTGCTATGCGCGACGAGGCCCAGGAAGATCCGACCGAACTGGCTGCCAGCAAGCATGAACTCAACTACGTGACCCTGGATGGCAACATCGCCTGCATGGTCAATGGTGCGGGACTGGCCATGGCCACCATGGACGTCATCAAATTGGCCGGCGGTGAACCCGCGAACTTTCTGGATGTCGGCGGCGGAACCAACGCTGAACGGGTCAAGGAAGCCTTTAAGCTCATTTTGTCCGACGCCAAGGTCAAAGCCATCCTGGTCAATATTTTCGGGGGCATTGTGCGCTGCGATCTGATCGCCGAAGGCATCATCAACGCGGTTAAGGAAATCGACGTCAGCGTTCCGGTGGTTGTCCGACTCGAAGGCACCAACGTGGACGAAGGCAAGCAACTTCTGGCGGATAGCGGCTTTGCCATCATCCCTGCCGATGACCTCAATGACGGTGCGCGCAAGGCCGTCGAAGCCGTAGCTGCCTGAAAGGACTGTTAACTCATGAGCGTATTGATCAATAAAGACACCAAGGTCATTACCCAGGGCTTTACCGGCGCCCAGGGCACCTTTCACTCTGAACAGGCGATTGCCTATGGCACTCAGCTGGTCGGCGGCGTTACGCCCGGCAAGGGCGGCCAGCAGCATCTGGAGCGACCCGTCTTTGATACGGTCGAACAGGCTGTTGAAGAAACCGGCGCCGATGCTTCGATGATTTTCGTTCCTCCTCCGTTTGCCGCCGATGCCATTCTTGAGGCTGCCGACGCAGGCATTCGGGTGATTGTCTGCATCACCGAGGGCATCCCCGTACTGGACATGATGAAGGTCAAGGCAGCTCTGGCTTCGTATGAAGATGTCACTTTGATCGGCCCTAACTGCCCGGGCATCATCACACCGGGTGAGTGCAAGATCGGCATCATGCCGGGGCGCATTCATCAACCCGGAAAGGTGGGGATTGTCTCGCGGTCCGGAACGCTGACCTACGAGGCGGTTTTTCAGACCACCAATGCCGGGCTGGGTCAGACGACGTGTATCGGCATCGGCGGCGACCCAATTCAGGGCATGAACTTCGTCGACTGTCTGAGCCTGTTTCAGGAAGACGACGACACCCAGGGCATCATCATGGTCGGCGAGATCGGCGGGTCCGCCGAAGAGGATGCGGCCGAGTTCATCGCCGACCGGGTGACCAAGCCGGTCGTCGGTTACATCGCCGGTGTGACGGCGCCTCCGGGAAAGCGCATGGGGCATGCCGGCGCGATCATTTCCGGTGGCAAGGGCACGGCTGAGGCCAAGTACGCTGCTCTGGAAGAAGCTGGCGTAACAACGGTTCGCTCGCCGGTTGAACTGGGTGCGGCAATTGCGGATCGCCTGAAATAAAACGGTTGCCGGTTTCCGGTTGCAGGTTTCCGCAGGGGACCGGCCGGGCTTTTTCGGAAACCTGACCGCGGAAACCGGAAACCGAATCCAATGTTAAAAATCGCCCTTGCCCAGGCCGACTTCCAGGTTGGTCATATCACCGCCAATCATGATCGAATTCTGGATTTGATCCGGGATGCTCGCGATCGGCTGGGCGCCGAGTTGCTGGTTTTTCCAGAATTGGCCTTGACCGGCTATCCGCCCGAAGATCTTGTGCTGCGCTCCGGCTTCATGCGCCGAACCCAAGAGACGCTGGTCGATATTGCACAGCATGTGCAGGGTATCGACGTACTGATTGGCTACCCTCGCTGTGAGGGTGAAAAGCGCTACAACTCCATGTCCTGGTTGCGGGATGGACAAGTGCTGAGCACCTACGATAAGTGGGATCTTCCCAACTACGCCGTTTTCGATGAGCGCCGGTATTTCGTCTCGGGAGAAACGCCACTGGTTGTCGAAATTGCCGGTGTCAGGGTGGGTGTGTTGATCTGTGAAGACACCTGGACGCCGGAGGCGGCCCGCGCTGCGCAGCAAGCAGGCGCCCAATTACTCATCTCTGCCAATGCCTCGCCCTACTATCAGCGAAAACATCTGGACCGGGCCGAAACGCTTCAGAACCGTCATGCAGAAACCGGCCTGCCCCTGATCTATCTAAATTGTGTTGGCGGGCAGGATGAGTTGGTGTTCGACGGTCATTCGCTGGCGATTGATGCCGACGGTTGTCTGTCTGACCCGGCACCGCTTTGTGAGGAGGTTGTGCTCCGGCTGGATTTTGATCCGGCGAGCGGTCGTTTCAGTTACCTGAATTGGCCCAAGGGCGAGACTGATGATTTGCCGGTGATTTATGCCGTCCTGCAGCGTGGCCTGAAGGATTACGTTCGGAAAAACAAGTTTTCTTCGGTCGTGTTCGGTTTATCCGGCGGCATCGACTCTGCGCTGACTGCAGCACTGGCAGCTGATGCGCTGGGGCCTGAAAACGTCCTGGCAGTGATGCTGCCATCGCGCCATACCTCTGAGCTGTCATTGATCCTGGCCAGCGAGCAGATCGCCAGCTTAGGCCTGAAATTCCACAACTTGTCGATCGAACCGATCTATCAGGCCATGACGGCGCAACTGGCCGAGCCGTTTGCCGGTACCCGCGAGAATTTCACCGAGGAAAATCTGCAGGCGCGCGCTCGCGGAAATCTGATTATGGCTTTGTCCAACAAGTTTGGCCATCTGCCACTGGCCACCAGCAACAAGAGCGAACTGGCCACTGGCTATTCCACGATTTATGGCGACATGTGCGGTGGCTTTTCTCCCATCAAGGATGTGCTCAAAACGCTGGTGTACGAACTTTCAAACTGGCGGAATCAATGCGGTGAGGTGATTCCCCAGGGCGTGATTGACCGGCCACCGTCAGCCGAGTTGGCGCCCAATCAACTGGATCAGGACAAACTGCCTCCATACCCGGTTTTGGACGAAATCATTACCCGTTACGTCGAACAAGACCAACCGATCTCGGAGATCGTTGCTTCCGGCATCGATGAGTCCACTGTGCGCCGGGTGGCCGGGATGGTGCTGGCTGCCGAGTACAAGCGGCGTCAGGGCGCGCCCGGTCCGCGCATTACCCGCAAGGCTTTCGGACGAGACCGTCGTTATCCCATCACCTCGGGTTGGCGTGACAGCGGGGTGTTTGGACCCTGA